>DATAQW010000317.1:0-48148 GCA_036264445.1 Pseudacidobacterium sp. | reverse complement strand
GTTGCTGAAGAAATTTTTCGATCGCGGGCGTGTTCGTTCTCATCGGGCCACGCAAGCATCAGAGAATTTCAGTGAATATTAAATGTTTCATAGAGAGGAGCATCTGTGGAGGATGTTCCAGCTACTACGCGATAGGTTCCGGAAAACAGCGTCCATCCGTTCTTCTGTTCGTCCGAAGATTGCGGGTGCTCGCGAATCAAGCGTGACGGTGCCGGCTTTCTTCGCAGTTCCGCAACTCAGCTTTGCGGTCGTCATGCTGGCGCAGGACTCCTCACGCCCACGGATGAATAGGAGTTTGCATTTTGATTTACGTTGCCGTCTGTGCATGTACCCTCTTTCGCTCCGGGAATACAGAACGAAAGCGATCCGCAAAATATTGGCAACGATCGAGCGAGTCTGTAACCCTGTTCTCACTGACAGGGCCCTAAATCCCCGTCAGTACGCGAAAGATATTACATATGCACAGCGCAACGGTAGTCTCTTAAGAATTCTTAAGAAGCACCCTCGCTCGGCTATTTACACTTAATTCAGGACTTTGGCTGTGACGATCTCCATACTCCTTGTCGACGATGACGTCGAGTACGCCGAATTGCTTGCGAGGGTACTGAAGCAGGCTGGTTTAGAGGTCACTCTTTGTGGCAATGGACGACTCGCTGTGCAGGAGGTTTCTCGAAAACACTTCAATCTGATCCTGATGGATGTCGCGATGCCGGAGATGGATGGATTTTCGGCTCTGCATCAGATACGCAGGGTCAACGACACCCCGGTCATTATGCTTACATCTCGGATCGCGTCTACTGATCGTGTGCATGGTTTGGACGGAGGTGCTGATGACTACATCTGTAAACCGTGCGATCCGGATGAGCTGTTGTCCCGGATCCGTGCCGTACTGCGGCGCACGAACCGTACCAGCAATCGCGGTCACGCGTTTGTCTTTGGTTCTCACATCTTTAACACGGAAAGCCGAGAGCTCGCATCGAATGGCAATCCAGTGAAACTGACTTCCCTCGAAGGAGAACTGCTCTGCATGTTGCTTCAAGCTCGCGGCAAGGTAGTGGCACGCGAGTCAATAACGATGGCGTTGCAGGACCGCGAACCGGATGCCTTTGATCGCAGCCTCGATGTTCACATCAGTCGCCTTCGCGCAAAGCTTGGCGAAGATGCCGCCAGCATCCAGACAGTGCGTGGCATCGGATACCTTATACCAATGGCCATCGAGAGGACATAAGCGCGGTGCTCAGACGGTCCATCCTCGTAGGAGTAAGTCTTGCCTACCTTATTTCTCTGGTATCCGGATATTTTGTTGCGCGAGTGATCGCTCAAAAGAGCTACGACCACTATGTCGCACCAACGTTCGAGGCAATGGATCGCCTGGAGCTGGATCAGGCCCGGAGAGCGTTTCAGGAGGGTGGACAAAAAGCTCTTACAGACTATATGGCCAGTCTTGACCAGGCCTTCGGTGGTAAGCACTTCCTGCTCTCCAAAGACGGACTCGATCTCACGAATGGAGAGTCCCGTGCTGCTCTCCTCCCAGCAGCTCCCGCGAGCAGGTTCAGAGGATATGTTCACGGCGTCCTTCATTTGGCGCAGCTTTCTGACGATGGCCAGTTTTGGTTCGCAGTGCTTGGAACAACAAATGAAACTGGCCCGGCAACGTGGCCATATTTTGCGCTGTGGATTATCGTTACAACCGGCCTTCTCCTGTTCTCGTTGTTCTATCTCGTTTTTCCTCTGCGGCACATTCGCGACGCATTGAGTAGCTTCGGGAATGGTCAGATGGGAATGCGGGTCATCTCGCGCCGCAAGGATGAGATTGGCCAGGTAGCCGCAACCTTCAATGCGATGGCCGAGAGAGTCGAGCAGAGCTTCCGCACAGAACGCTCGCTGCTGCAGGACATCTCTCATGAGCTTAGGGCGCCTCTGGCAAGGCTGACACTTGCGGTACATCTGGCAAAACAGGAGCGTGACGATGAGCTTTTGAGACAAATTGAAGCGAACACCAAAAAGCTGGCTGCATTAGTGGGAGAGATCACGGAATTCCATCAACGTTGGAGCACCGTAGAAAATAGTGTTCCTTTGGAGACCGTTGACCTGGAACAGGTCGTCAAAGATGTCGTCCGTGACAGCACGCTCGAAGCAGCCTCGCGCTCCGTCACAATTGAGCTTGACTCTGTTCCCGTCACGCTGCGAAATGCCAAACCTGACCTCATCGGGCGCGTGCTGGAGAATGTTCTTCGCAACGCGATCATCCACTCTCCCACGGGTTCTCGCATTCAAGTGCAAATCAGCCGCAATCAGGACGATGCCACCGTCACGGTGCGTGACTTCGGGGCAGGCGTTGCTCCTGATCAGATAGAACGTATCTTTGATCCCTTCTATCGCGAAGAGAAAGCGACCGATGAGAGATCCGGACTTGGCCTGGGACTTTCGATTGCTCGCCGCGGAGTTCAGTGGCATGGCGGGACACTTCAAGCGGAAAATGTCTCTCCAGGTCTTCGCCTCATTGCAAGTTTCCCGCTCAACGACAATGCCAATGGCCGTGTATAGAAACCGTCTTGAGAAAAAATAGAAACTCTCAGTATTCGGATTGATACCTTGGAGTGAAGTCGGCCAAAGTATGCAGGTTATGTAGCCATCAGCGCTTATGTAGCGCTCATCATAAGGTGAGGTAGTAGTAGACCACAGGTGTTACGATCAGGCTGAGGACCAGCGAGATAGACAGACCTCCTATGACGGCGATGGCCAATGGCTGCAGCATCTGCGAGCCGGAACCAAGCGCAAACGCCAGCGGCAACATCCCGCAGACCGCTGCAATGGCGGTCATAAGAATGGGACGCAAGCGGCGCTGGGCCGCGTGAACCATCGCCTCTCTCGGAGACACACCTTCAGCGCGGAATTTTTCATCGGCATCGAGCAGGAGGATGCCATTTTTGGCAACGATGCCGATGACCATGATGAGTCCCATGAACGATGCGACATTAAAGGTCGTTCCCGTAACCAGCAACGCGATAACGACACCGGAAATCGAAAGTACGGACGAAGCAAGAATTGCAGCAGGAGCAGAGAAGTTACGGAACTCCGTCAGCAGCACTCCGAAAACCAAAGCAAGAGCAAGGAGCAGCACTCGCATCAGGTCATGGAAGGATTTTTGCTGCTCCTGGTAGGTGCCTCCGTATTCAACACGCACGTTTGAAGGTAGGTGCAGTTCATCGACCGTCTGGCGCACCTGTGCCATTGCGGTTCCAAGATCTGAGCCTTCAAGACGCCCCGTAACTACGACCATCTGCTGTAGATTTTCTCTACGGATCTCATTTTGCGGCGGCAATTGCTGAATTTGCGCAAGGGATCCTAGCGTTGCAGTATGGCCGGAACTGCTGTTGAAGACCGTGTTCTGAATCGCATCCAACGAAGTGCGCGTCTCATCTCCAAGCCGAACACGAATGGTGTAAGGCCGATTATTCGCAATCAGCGGATTATTGATCGCGATTCCGTCAAGAATGCTGGTGGCATTTGTAGAGACTTCCGTCGGCGTAAAGCCAAGTCGCGCTGCAACCACCGGATCTACCTGGAAGTTAGTTGCAGGACCACTGATGGTGTTGTCGATTCCGTTTTGCACATCGACAACTCCTTTGATTTTGCTGATAGCATCGCCCACGCGAGGCCCAAGCTGGCTCAGCAGCGCCTGATCATTGGCAAATAGCTTGATTTGGATTGGCTCGGGCGCGTTGGACAAGTCGCCAATCATGTCCTGCAGGACCTGCGTAAACTCGACATCCAGCTGGGGTTCCGTCGTTTTGATCTTTTCGCGGACTTCTTCCATCACCTCGTCAATGCCGCGATCTCTCTTACTCTTTAGTTTTACAGTGATGTCTCCAGTATTCGCTTCTGTAACTGCGGCGAGGCCCATTTGCAAGCCTGTGCGGCGCGAAGTGCTTTCCACTTCCGGAGTTTCGCGCAAAATCTGCTCGACATGTTCCAACACGCGATTTGTTTCTGTGAGCGAGCTGCCCGCGGGCATGATGTAGTCAAGCACAAAGCCGCCTTCATCCATCTCCGGTAAGAGGTCCGTACCGAGCCCCTTGTAGGCAACCAGTGTTCCGGCCACGAGAACAACACATGCAACAGCAAGCATCCATGGCTTCGCAAGAGACCACTCCAACGCACGGCTATGCCAACGCATCACATGACGCAGGAAACGGCCAGGTTCTGCATGCTTCGAAGGCGTAGTCGTGAGATCATTCCGCTCCCGCAATAAGACGAGGCTCAGCCCAGGCGTCCAGGTAAGCGCAAGCAGCAGCGAGGTCAGCAAAGCCGCAGTCATCGTTACCGCCAGCGCGCGGAAGAAGCTACCTGTCACGCCTGCCACCGAGATAAGCGGTAAAAAAACAACAACAGGAGTAATCGTCGACCCGATCAGCGGACGCGTAATCTCTGACAATGCCTTGCGTACCGCATCGATGCGTGTCTCGCCTGAATCACGATGCAGGACAATGTTCTCCACAACTACGATAGCGTCATCGATGACCAGACCGATGGCAGCGGCCAGACCGCCAAGCGTCATCAGGTTGAAACTTTCCCCGATCATCCGGAGGAAAATAATCGTAACCGTTACGGTTACAGGAATAACGAGTCCCGCAACGATTGAAGAGCTCCAGTCGCGCAGGAACAAAAACAAAATGATACAAGCGAGGATGAGGCCGATAAGGATGGCGTCGCGCACGCTGGAAATGCTCTCGCGCACAAGCTGCGACTGGTCATAGTACGGGGCCAGCTTTACTCCCGGCGGAAGCTTCTTCTGCAATTGTTGCACTTCATCCGCCACTGCATTCGCGACTGCTACAGTATTGCTGGCATTCTGCCTTGTGATGTTGATCAGGACCGCCGGCTTGCCGTTCGCCGTCACAACGGTATAGACCGGCATCGTTTCAGGCTTCACTGTGGCCACATCAGCGACACGCACGGGTGCGCCTCCCGGCGTTGTCTTAATAACAAGCTGGCTCAGTTCCGCAGCATTATGCACTTGCGCTCCCACCAAGCCGAGAATCAGCTGGTGGTTTTCTTCATAAAGACCCGGCGAATCAATAACGTTTGATACCTGAACCGCATTCACGAGATCGGTGATGGTCACTCCGGAAGCCTGCAAACGCGCCAGATCGGGAACAACATGAAACTCCGGCACCTTGCCACCCTGCACCGTAACTGTGCTCACGCCGGCCACGCGGTTCAATGGAGGTCTTAGATCATAGGTGGCAATCTCCCATAAATCAGTTTGGGAAACGGTGTCAGATGTCAGGCTATAACCAAGAATTGGAAACGTAGCAAAGGTAAGACGATTGGTGGTGATACGCGCTGTTGGCGGCAGCGTTTGCCCCACTCTGGCAAGCGCTGCATCCACCAGTTGCAAAGTGTGAAACATGTCGACGTTCCAGTTGAAGAACAGGCTGACTTCCGCCGATCCACGACTGGTAGTGGATCGCACAGTCTCCAGTCCTGGAACACTGTTCACCGCATCTTCAATGGGCTTAGTGATGGTGATCTGCATTTGTTCTACAGGCATCACACCGTTGTCGATACTGATGACTACACGAGGAAAGTTTGTCTCAGGGAAAACTGATATCGGCACCTGAAAAGCAAGATAGACACCCGTAACCGTCAAAACGATGACGAAAAAGAAGACCGTTCGCACGGTGCGGGATAGCCAGAAACCTTTGGCTGGGACAGGACGCGAAATGGAAGAGCTAGTTATCACTTATCGTCTCCACCCTTGTCGGCTGCTCCGGTCGTAGAAGCCAGCTTTACTTTGGTGCCTTCGTCGAGGCCGTATGCTCCTTGAGTGATGACCATATCAGTCGCAGAAAGTCCGCTTGTAATCTGCACATCATCAGCATCACGAATTCCGGTTTCGACCGCCTTTTTATGCGCAACTCCATCGGAGCCCATCAGCATGACAGACTTGCTGCCATCCTGCGCCGCAAGAATTGCAGATGCGGGAACCTTCAGAGCGTCCTGAATGGTCTTCGTCTGGATCGAGGCGTGGACTGGGGTGCCCACTTTGAGGTCGCCGCTTTTATTCTCGATGCGCAACCAGACTTCAACTGTCGTGCTTCCGGGATCAAGCGCGGGGCTGATGAGCGACACTTTTGCTGGAACCGGATCACTTACACCGGGAACAGTTACCGTAGCAGCATCGCCAACTTTGAGGTTTTGCGCCAGCAACTGCGATATGTGCACCTTCGCGAGAAGCGCGGAGGTATCCATGACGGTGAGAAGCGTAGAACCAGCTGCTACTGTTTCACCTGCAAAAAGCGGTCGATCAGTCACAACTCCATCGATGGGGCTGTGAATCTCTGAATAGCTTACTTGCGCTTCAGCTCCCAGATACTTTCCCTCTGCAGAATCCAGCTGGCCCTTCGCTGATTTCAGAGCAGCCTCGCGACTCACGGCCTTCATGGACTGAAGGTGTTTTTGCGCCGCATCATACGCAGCCTGCGCCTGCACCAGCGCTGCAACTGCAGTGTCCAGATCGCGTCCCGGAATTGCTCCTTCTGCAAAAAGCTGCTTGCGGCTGTTTACAATGCTCTTGTTGAGGTCGAGATTCGCCTTGGCTTGTGCAAAATCGAGTTCGGCCTTTTGATAATCTTCCGGAACCTGTGCGCGCGTCGATGTATCGTATACCGCCTGCGCCGCTGTATAGCTGCCCTTGTTGTCAAGCGCGGCGGCTTCAAGATCGCTGTTTTCCAGTGTGGCGAGGAGTTGACCTGCCTTCACATGTGCTCCGCGCTGAACGTAGAACTTTTTTACCGGTGCGCTGATCTTCGGCGCAATTGCTGCCTGGGCAATCGGAGCAAGAACTGCATCAGCCGTAATGTGCGCCGAAATCGGCCCTGTCTCCGGATGCTGCGCCTGCACCTCGACCTGAACTTCCTGTGCGGCCTCTTTTTTTGCGCAACCCGCGATAGCGAACACCAGCGCGGCAGATACGAACACGCTGAACGTAGCTTTCATCTTTTCTGTCATTGCTTTCACAGCGTCCCTGTCAATGTCTGGAGATTAGCAAGAGCCAGCTCATACCGAATGCGCCCGTCTGCGCGCGCGTTTTCGGCCAGAGTAAGGGCGTTTTGTGCGTCGACGACTTCAAGGACAGTCGCTTCGCCTCCGGTGTAGCGCAGCTTAGTAAGCCGAAGACTCTCTGCGGCTGTCTGCACGCTGGCATCGAGTGAACCGATCTGGCTATGAGCTGCCATAGCTTCAGAATAAAACTCGTCAAGCTCTGCAACGAGTCTCTTCTGCGCGGCCGACAAAGCTACTCTTGTCGCATCACGGCGTATCTCGCTCTGCTTTACTCTGTGCTGCGTGGAAAGCCAGTCCCACACCGGAATATCCAAGGTTACGGCCGCCGAATAGCCCAGATTGCGCACGCCATCCGGCCCATTCACAGCAAACTGAGGAGCGTCGATACCGTAGTTAAAGTTAAGCGCAAGATCCGGTAAATACGCGGCCCTCGCAGCAAGCACTTCTGTATTGCTCTGCTGAAGAGCGGCCAATGCGCTCTTGACGTCCGGATTGTTTGCCGATGCGGCAGCCTCAATTGCTTCGCGGGTGGGCACGTCTTTCACCGCAAAACCCTTTTCAAGATCATAGGGCGCGCGCGGATCAGGAAAAAGCAGCACAGCCAGCTCCAGACGCGCTTTTTCTGCGACTACTGTGGCGTCAGACAAGTCGCGCTGGCGCTGCTGCTGTTCGAGCTGGGCCTTAATCACATCAGCATGCGCTACTTCTCGTGCGGACTCGCGCTTTTGCGTCAGATCGACAAAGGCGTCCGCCTCACCTGCGGCGCGTGTGGCAACAGCGAGTTTTTGATCGGCGGCGAGAAGCCCATAGTAGAGATTCACGACCGTCACGACCAGTCCACGACGCGCTACCTCAAGCTGCGCCGCTGCAAAAGCTGAGGCTGCGTCGGCGCGCTTCACTTCAGCAACCTGAGCAACGCCAATCGTCTCGGTTATCTGGGCCTGGCTTGCATATTCGCGTACAGCATTGTTTGCGATGAAGCGTGGCGACGGTTGCGATCCCACGCCTTGCCCTGCCTGGTTGCTCTCACCATTGGGCTGCGTGTAAAGCACCTGGTTGTGGTACACCGCATTGGGCAGCAGGGCCGCGCGCGCAATAGAGCGGTCGAGGGCGGCCACTTTGTTGTCAGCCACGCTTGCTGCGAAAGCTGGCTCATTTGCTTGTGCGCGGTGGATGGCATCGTCCAACGTGATGATGACCGGCGCGCTCGCCGCCTGTTGAGCCTTGCTCGCAGATGAGTGAAAAATGATACTTGCCACGAACAGTACGCCGCAGAGCCAGGTAGTGAGAGTGGACAGTTTTTCTGACTGCAAAAGCATCCTCCTGAAGAGTAACTGGAACAACCTTAAACCTATATGAATGATGCAGCTTTCATGGATATATCGCCTATGAAGCGTCAAAGTGCCTACCTTTCCAGCCTTGAGTACTGGTAAAGGGCTACAGACTCTGCCTATCTTTAGGCCTGTATCGCGAAAACTACATTGTGAGACGTAACTCTCGCCGTCTGCGTCTTTTTACCAGGATCGATAACTAAGACTTGCCAAGCGCGGCCGAATTGAATACCTTGGCTTGCCGGGAGGTTTTTGATTGCCTGGGACCCTTGGAATTCTGCGTGAAACCTTCCCTCAGGAACGCCGTGTCGCCCTCGTTCCCCGTCAGTGCGAGGTGCTGAAGAAGGCCGGACTTGAGGTCATCCTTGAACAATCAGCCGGAGTAGCCGCCGGCTTTCCCGATGAACTCTACGTCGCCCGTGGAGCCCGCATCGACAACCGCGAAGACGTCTTCCAGCAAGCTGACATTATCGCTCAGGTACGCTGTCTTGGATGTAATCCAGAAGCGGGACGCATAGATCTTCCATATCTCCGCTCCGGACAAATTTTGATCGGCTTCGCTGAGCCATTAACCGCCTTGCGTGAATGCTCTGATCTGGCGACTGCCGGAGTGTCATTGCTAGCCATGGAGTTGATTCCCCGCATCACCCGCGCACAAAGCATGGATGTTCTTTCGTCCATGGCGACCATTTCCGGATACTGCGCGGTTCTGCTGGGCGCAACGAACCTGCCGAAGATGTTTCCGCTGCTCATGACCGCAGCTGGAACCATCGCCCCGGCAAAAGTCTTTGTGCTTGGAGCAGGCGTTGCCGGACTCCAGGCAATTGCAACCGCGCGCCGGCTCGGTGCTGTCGTCAGTGCTTATGATGTGCGACCTGCGGTGAAGGAGCAGGTGGAGAGCGTTGGCGCGAAATTCATCGTGCTCGATGTTGAAGCGCAGTCGTCGGAAGATAAGGGTGGGTACGCAAAAGCGATGGGCGAAGAATTTTATCGCCGCCAGCGTGAACAGCTCACCGAAGTACTGCGCGAACAGGACGTAGTGATTACAACAGCAGCCGTTCCGGGTAAGAAATCGCCAATCCTTATCACTACGGAAATGGCTTCAGCGCTGCAGCCTGGATCGGTTATTGTCGACATCGCAGCTGAGCGAGGCGGCAACTGTGAATTGACGAAACCCGGCGAAACAGTCATCCACAATGATGTAACGATTCTCGGCCCACTAAACCTGCCTTCGACAGTCCCGAACCATGCAAGCCAGATGTTTTCTGCCAATGTCGCTGCAGTAACAAAACTGCTGCTGCGCGATGGCAATATTTCTCTTAACCTCGGCGATGAGATCATCCGCGAGTCGCTGGTGACGCATGAAGGAAAAATTGTTCATCCACGCGTTACAGAGCTGACGGCTTTGGGGGCGTAGACGGAGGCTGGGATAGTAGTCAAAACCTTAGGAGGAAGAATGCCGGCGGACTTTATTTCGAATCTTTATGTGTTCATCCTGGCGGGGTTTGTCGGGTTTGAGCTCATCAAGCGGGTATCGCCCCTTTTGCATACGCCATTGATGTCGCTGACTAACGCGTTCGACGCCATCGTGGTGGTAGCGGCGATTATCATCGCGGGGAGGCATCAAACGGCGCTGAGCACAACGCTAGGAGCGATCGCGGTAGCTGCTTCCTTCAGCAACATGGTAGGCGGATTTTTCATCACCGACCGCATGATCCGCATGTTCAAATCCGGCAGGACTAAGAAATCATGAACCCGGCGGCCATTCAGCAGTATCTCGATTTCATTTACATCCTTGTGGTCGTGCTGTTTATTCTGGCACTCAAATGGCTGAGCTCTCCGGTAAGTGCGCGGAGAGGCGTGTTGGCTGGCGAGATCGCGGCAGGCCTGGCCGTTGTAGCGACGCTCTACAGCCCAGAACTGGTGTCTTACAAGTGGATTGTCATCGCGCTGATTATCGGCGCGGGAATCGGCATTCCACTTGGCATGGTGAAGATTACGGCGGTTCCGCAACGGACAGCCTTGAGTCACGCGTTTGGCGCTCTGTCGGCAGCGATGATCGGCATTGCGGAATATTATGTGGGGTTTCGGCATCTAAGCCGGTTTGAGATGGGCGAGATCGGGTTGGAAGTGATCATTGGCTCGCTGACGTTCACAGGCAGCCTGATCGCCGCAGGCAAATTACAGGAACTTCTGCCACAGCGCCCGATTGTTTATAAGGGGCAAAATATTGTTAGCCTTTCGGTACTTGGCGCGGCCGTGTTATTGGCAGTCGCGCTGGTGGTCAATCCGGAACATGCGGTGCTGTTCCCGATCATGGTGATTGTGGCGCTGGTGTTCGGCGTAATGCTGGTGACGCCGATTGGTGGCGCGGATATGCCGACTGTGATCTCGCTGTTGAACTCATACGCAGGATTTTCGGCGGCGCTGTTGGGATTTGTGCTGAACAGCAAAGTGCTAATCGTGTCAGGTGCGCTCGACGGCTCCTCCGGATTCATCCTCTCCGTCATTATGTGCCGCGCCATGAACCGCTCCTTCAGCAACGTGTTGTTTGGAGCCTTTGGGACAGTACAGGTAGACGTCGCAAGATCGTCGGAAGTGAAACCCGTACGCTCCGCCTCCGCCGAAGAAGCTGCCGAGATTCTCGATGCCTCGCGTAAGGTCGTGATCATTCCCGGTTATGGCATGGCTGTGGCGCAGGCGCAGCATAAACTCCGCGAACTATACGATGTACTGACCAAACGAGGCATTGAAGTGAGTTTCGCCATTCATCCAGTTGCCGGACGCATGCCGGGCCACATGAACGTTTTGCTCGCCGAAGCCGATGTTCCTTATGACCATCTGATCGAGATGGATGAGATCAATCCGGAGTTTCCGCGCACGGATGTTGCTCTCGTCATCGGCGCGAATGACGTTGTAAACCCTGCGGCACGCTTCACGCAGAATAGTCCTATCTCAGGAATGCCTATTCTCAATGCCTACGAAGCACAGACTGTCATGGTGATTAAGCGCAGCATGAGTCCAGGCTTTGCAGGCATCGACAACGATCTTTATTACCTGGACAAGACACTGATGCTCTTCGGCGATGCTAAGTCTTTCGTGTCGAGTATCGTGAAAGAGTTGAATGCGGTTGCAGCAGGTAATTAAGCGTGGTGACGATAAGCGTCATCAAGCTCAACACCTGCATCAGCACTCGATTCCGGATTTTTTCAGGGTATCCTTCAAGCCCTGCATGCTGATGCGCGTCGAAGCTTCAGGCGTACCGGCTCCGCGCCAGTGTGTTTCGAGGCTCACGGCATAGTGATAGCCATCGTTCTTGAGCGCCTGGAACTGTCCAACCCAATCCACAACACCAGAGCCCACCGGGGCCCACTCGTATTTACCTTCGGGTTTGCGCTTTACATCTTTTGAATGGCAATGGCCAATGCGCTCTTTCGGTAGCAGATTGTATCCGTTGGGATATGGCGTGTTGTCCGGGAAAGTTGCGGCGTTGCCTGGATCCCAGTTGAGCATGAAATTCTTGTTTGGAATGGCCTTCAGCACTTCACAAGCTTCTTCTCCCGTTGCTGTGTTGCAAGACATCTCATTTTCAAGCAGCAGGATGATGTCACTCTTCTCGCATTTTTGTGCCGCTTCTCGCAGCTTGTCATTGATGGCGGCACGATAAGGCTTCTGGTCGTCGAGACGCCAGAAATCGAAGCAGCGAATGCGGTCTGTTTGGAATGCCTTCGTCAACTCAATACACTTATCAAGTAGCGCATCCTGTGCCTTGAAGTTGAAGTCTGCCTTGAACTGGTCGCGATGCTCGCTGTTTTTTGAAATTGGTGCGCCGGGCCAGTCAGTCTTGTATAACGGGCTGGCGATGTCCGTAACTCGCAGCTTGTACTTCGCGAGAATCCGCTGGGCTTCCGTGATCTGCTGAGAATCAAGCTCAGTGACATTCTTGTTCCACATGCTGCGCAACTCAATCCAGCCCAGACCGAAATCATTTGCGGCGATGGAGCAGGCGCGATCAAAATCCTGTGTAATCTCATCATTGATGACAGCAAGACGGAAGGGACAGTTACTCGAACTGGCCCAGGCGACAACTGAAAATTTAGACATCATTCCAACCGCTGCCAATCCACTCAGAAACTGACGACGAGACGCAGACATCGATGAAACCTCCAAATTGGAAACCGAAATTTAATGGTAACGTGTCCATGAGGGGATACGCTGAAACTATAGGAAATCTCTAAATGTCCAGGCAGGCTCCATACCGTTATCAGTGATGGACTGGATCTAGAGCAATTCATCAGAATCGGAGAGTCATCGCAAGCTGTAGTGCGCGTCCGCCACCAATGCCGTTCACTCCTGATCCGCTGCCGATTGTGCTTGTCACCTGTCCAAAAGTAGTGCTGGTAATTGAATTGCTTGGATTGCTGAATTGTGGCGTATTGCTCAACTGGAAGGCGTCTGCGCGCACCTCAAGATTCAGCCTCTCCCATATTTCAAACGATTTGAAGGCAGAAACGTTGTTCTGGATATATCCGGGACCATAGAACTGATTGCGGCCGGAGTTACCCAGAGTTGTTCCGTATTCAATCGGGCACGGTGTTGCAATACAACCGACCGGTTGGCCGAACACACTTGTGTCGAACCAATTCTTCCCTGCCCCAATTCCATGCAGCACATGGAATGGTCTGTTCAGGTTCGCGGTCTGTGTTTGTCCCGGCGTGTTGATTGAGCCTCCATTGGCAGTCACAGTAAATGGTGACCCAGACAGAATCGAGATCATGCCTGACAATTTCCATCCGCCAAAGACATTCGACAAAACGCCCTGCTGGAGCCAAGGCTTGCCGCGGCCAAAAGGCAATTCGTAGGTAAAGCTCTGCTCAAAGTTGAGCCTGTGGTCGTAGTCGTTTGGAGCATAGTTGCGACGCTGGTCAAGCCAGAAGGTAAGCCCTCCGTCATCGCTGCTCTGGTAGCCCAGTCCTTTGCCCCAAGTGAAAGAGGTTTGCGTGGCAAATCCATTGATAAAGCGGCGTGTCAACTGCGTCTGTAACGATTGATAATTAGAAGAAAATCCGAGGAAATAGAGATTTGTTGCTGCAGTACGCTTAAAAGCAATATTTTCCGGCTGGCCTGCCGCGCCCAATCCCAACGCAGGTGGAAGGTTTATGTTTTGGCTGGAGTCTATGTCCACGCCATGGTTTGCTACATATCTCAACTCAAAGGAAAATTGCCCGGGCAATGCCTGTTGCACAGCAACGTTCCATGATGCAACATAAGCGTTCTTATAATTCTTTGGAATGACAACATACGACTGGCTGATCGGTGCCGGGTTGATGATTCCATTGGAAGGAATGTCGATCGGCACAGGGGCCGGAAATCCAGCCTGAAAGGTCGCTGGCTGCCCATTGGTGAGAACCGCAGGCGTAAAGGAACTGGCAATCCCCGTTGGCTGATAGCTGTTATTTGCTCGTACCGGATAGTTGTAGGCATAAGTGTTATCCGGGAAAGGCATGTAGCTGATGCCGAATCCGCCGCGTACCACTGTCTTATCGCTCGCGCGATAGGCAAAACCGGTGCGCGGAGCGAAGTAACGGTATCTGGTTTCCATGCCCAGGTTCGATGGATTTCCACCAACACCGGCAATTACCAGAGAGTTTGTTGCCGGATCATAGTTGGAAAAGCCTCCTGAGTTCTTCGGAACGGCCGGCGGGTAAAACTCCCAGCGCAATCCGAGATCAACTGTCAGCTTCGGAGAAACCTGCCATTTGTCTCCACCAAAGGCAAAAAACCACCATTGGCGATACGCAGGGAAATATGTATTCAGATCACGTCCTACCTGGCTGGGAACATCGAGCAGAAAGCTGGCCATTTGATTCGCGATATTCGTTTTCGCCCCGGTTTCAGAGGTCTGGTTTTCGCTGAATGTGATCAAACCGCGCGGGCTGAATGTCTGGTCCTGAAGCAAATCATCCCGGACACGCCGCAAATCTGCGCCGAACTTAATCATGTGGTTGCCTATGATCTTTGTCCAGTGGTTCGCGACGTCAATGTTGGCTTCTCCGCGTACCCAAGGCATAGAAGCCGAATATCCAATAAATGGAGTAGTACTGCCTGATGCGAAGTCAGTTAGATTAATGCCCACCTGCCCGCTTGTAAACTGGTTGATGTTGACTCCTGGGATGCCAATCGCGGTTGCATGATCTGAGCCGTAATCGCTCGGCTGTGCTGTGCTGCGGTAATGCGCCACCCCAAGTCGCGCTTCCATCAGAAGAGTAGACGAGAACACGCGGTCATAATTCACGCCTGTGCTAAAGGCATTCTGCGTACCCGTACCCTGGAAGCCGCTTTGTGCGGAACCTCCGCCCATTGGCCCAAAAACCGGAGCTTGAAATACATCCGTGCGCTGATAACTATAGCGCCCGCTCAGATGGTCTTTTTCAGTAAGTTGATCATCAAGTTTGATGTCAAATGTGTCGGCCGACTTTCGAAATGGCAACACAGCGAAGTAATTGTTTGATGGAGAAGACACACTCGTCAGGTTCTCGTTCGGAGCCGGTAATAGACCAAGTAAGTTTGCTGAAACCGGGTTTACCCGATTCGCCGGAATCTGATTATTTGGAAAAGGTGTGCGTGTGACAGTACCGTTTCCGGAGATTTGCGTCGTATCGGGATCATAAATCTGACCCTGGCCATTGCTCCCTAATAAAGGACTCAAGTCAATGAACCCGTTTGCATTTGGCGTATAGTATGACCTGAACGGAATCGTCAGCGTGTTGGAATTGGCCTCGTGATCGGCGGTATGGAAGTAGTCGCCATAGAAGAACAATCTGTCTTTGAGAATAGGGCCGCTGAAGCTGCCGCCGAAGTAGTTGTAAGCAACGTGACCGACGCTGGCGTTAAAGTAAGACCGCGCATCAAGCGCGCTGTTCTGAAAATATCCGCTGGCAGAACCGTGATAAACATTCGACCCGGATTTCAGACTCACGTTTGTTACTGCGCCGATCGCGCGGCCCAATTCGGCCTCGTAATTGTTAGTCGAAACGTCAACGGTTTGGATGGCGTCTGCCGGAGGAATCATCATCTGAAGCAGACCGGTGCGCTCATCGTTATCGATACCTTCAATCTGATAACTATTGCCCATGCGTGGCGCGCCGTTGACTTCGGTCTGCAAAGAGCTTTGCGCATTGAAAAATTGTGAATGCTGAAAAGTTGCAGGCGATGTACCAGGCACAAGATTGAGCAGTCCCTGAAAGTTGCGATTCACTCCGAGAGGCATGTCTTCAACGTGCTGCGCTTCAAACTTTGTGCTTACATCAGACCGGTCGGTCTGCAGAAGTGGAGGAACAGCTGTCACTGTGACTGTCTCAGTAGCACTCCCCGGCTCCAAATTGAGATCAACTCGGGTCGTCGTATTCACGATTACGTCAACGCTGACTCTTGTCTCTTTCTTGAATCCGGCCGCTTCGGCTGTAACGGAATATACTCCTGGCGGGAGATCAGGAAACGCGTAATTCCCGCTCGCATTCGTAGTGGTGTCGTGAATAATTCCCGTGGAAGTTTCGGCAATCGTAACCTTTGCACTGCCAATGCTCGCGCCAGTTTTGTCACTGACACTGCCGAGCAGGGTTGCCGAAACCGCCTGTGCTTCTGACCGATTCCATGTTGCAGACACGAGAATGAACAGGAAGAATACGAACGCAGAAAAGCTCCGCGTCCTAAGACGGACCCTCGAATGCATCACTACCCTCCTCGCAAAATGCACTCATGCTTCTTCCTGTCCATCACGCACATTTATTTCGCTGAGCGGAAGAAGTCATTTATTGGTGCACGCGAACCCTAATTGCCGTAAGTGATTCGTGTCAAGCTGTAAGGCAGATTTTGCCCTTGTTCCATCGTGGATTAGGCGAAAAGAAAGCTGTTTATTGATCGAAAACTGCTTGTCAAAAGCTATTTATGCAGGAGTACCCTTAACAGTCATTCCTTCTCATAGTTGTCTGACAGTCAGTTATGTAGATATTTACATTGAGCTCAAAAGTGAGGGGTTGGATTTGAGGCTGGCACAATGACAGAGAACAATGCAGAATCAAAAATTGATAACGCAATGCTTGGTCCCATCTTTAATAAGCGTCTCTATCAGCAGGTGGCTGAACGCATCCGCCGCCAGATTGAGACCGGCACTCTGACAGCGGGTGATCGCCTGCCCGCAGAAAAAGACCTGGCGCAGCAACTTGGCGTGAGCCGTCCTATTGTACGCGAAGCCCTGGTAGCACTGGAGATTGCCGGTTTCGTCGAAATTCGCACTGGCTCGGGAACCTACATCTGCCATCGCGGAAAACTTTTGCCGCCGATGCTCGACGCGGGTCCTGGACCATTCGAGTTGCTTCATGCACGACTACTGATTGAGGGCGAAGTCGCCTCAGAGGCTGCCATGCGCGCGACCGATGAAGATCTAGCAGTAGTCGAATCGACCATCCATGAAATGGAAGCTATGGTGCGCGCAGGAGTGCACAGCCGCGCAGCGGATCAGAAATTTCATGTTGTGATTGCGAATGTGTCAGGCAACAGCGTCCTCGCCGAGCTTGTTTCCAATTTGTGGCAGGGTATGTTTTCGCCCATGTTTTATAAGATGAGTGAATTGACCGGACTCATCGAAAACCAGGAGCTTGCTCTCGCTGAGCACAAGTCAATTTTTGCCGCGCTGGCAACTCACGATCCTGTAGGCGCGCGCGCAGCGATGCGACGTCATCTAAAAAGCGTGGAAACAGTGCTTGCCAGAAGCAACGTCGACAGGGCTTCCAATGACATAGCGAAAAAATAGCGGCATTCCCTGCGGAACCATGTCTCAGATAGCGGGACATCTTTGTGTCTATCTACAGACATTCACCGCACGTATTTGATACACAATCCTTAAGCCTGATGAGGCGCACGTCAAATCCTCGAATGGCGATGCAATACTTGATTTCAGCCCATGCGCACGCTATTTACTTATTTCCTGTTGTCCCTCTTCCCTCTTGGAATTTCGCTTCAGCCTTCATACGCCGCTGCGAATAGCGATGATCTGGCGTGGTCGCAGCGCACGGCCGATACGACTGTTCAGCGCTGGCCTAAAGGAAGGTTCCTGCCCGAAGATAAGCCGTGGAAGTGGAACTATGAGCTTGGTGTGCTTCTGCAAGGCATGGACGATGCGTGGTATCACACGGCCAATGGGGCTTACTACAAATATGTGAAAGAGTCAGTTGACGCGCTCGTGAATGCCGATGGCTCAATTCCCACATATAACGCGGAAGACTATCAACTCGATGATCTCGCGCTCGGACACACGTTGCTGCTTCTCTACGGAGTAACGCAGGATGCGAAGTACTACAAGGCCGCGACAACACTTCGCCAACAACTTGCCACGCATCCACGCACCTCTGATGGCGGGTTTTGGCACAAGCAAAAATATCCTAACCAGATGTGGCTGGACGGCCTGTACATGGCCCAACCGTTCTATGCCGAATACGCAAAGACATTTCAACAGCCGCAGGATTTCGACGACATCACAAAACAATTTGTATTGATGGAACAGCACGCGCGCGATCCGAAGACCGGGCTGTTCTATCACGGATGGAACGAAACAAAACAGCAGCTTTGGGCCAACAAGATTACGGGGACATCTCCAAACTTCTGGGCGCGCGGCATGGGCTGGTACATGATGGCGCTGGTCGATACGCTGCCCTACTACAACGATGATGATCCGGGACGCGCAAAGTTGCTGGCGATTCTGCAGCGCCTCGCAACAGCGGTTGTGAAGTATCAGGACAAGGACTCAGGCCTCTGGTATCAGGTGATGGATAAAGCCGGAGCGAAAGACAACTACACTGAGTCTTCCGCTTCCTGCATGTTCACGTATGCGCTGGCAAAAGGCGTACGGCTGGGATATTTGCAGCCCACTTATTTGTCGAATGCGCAGCGTGGCTATCAGGGAATTCTGAAGCAGTTTGTGAAAACCGATGCTGATGGTCAGGTCACACTCACCGGCACTGTCCGCGCTATTGGACTAGGCACTGGCTCAGGCAACGACGGCAGCTACTCCTACTACACCAGCCAGGAAGTCGTCAGCAATGATCCGAAAGGCGTGGGCGCATTCCTGATGACGAGCACCGAGATCGAAGCTTCACAAACTGCTTCGTTAGGGCGTGGTAAGACCGTGCTGCTTGACGCGTGGTTTAACAGCCAGACGCGTAAGAATGCCGCCGGACAAACAGTCCTCTACCACTACAAGTGGGACGACTTTGCCAACAGTGGTTACTCACTCTTCGGACACATGCTGCGCGACTACGGCTTAAAGACCGACACTATTCCAAAAGCGCCAACAGTTGAAGATTTAAGCACGGCCCAAATCTACCTCATTGTTTCGCCCGACAATCTCGACTGGAATAAAAATCCGCATTTCATGAATGAAGCCGATGCTTCGCAGATCGCCAAGTGGGTGAAGAATGGCGGCATGCTTGTCATCATGGAAAATGATCCGACCCATGCCGACATCGAGCATCTCGACATACTTGCAGACAAGTTTGGAATGCATTTCAACAACGTGCAACGCAATGGCGTGGAAGGCAACAAATATGAAATGGGCAGAATCGATGTCGATGGAGATGGTCCGGTCTTCCATTCCCCGCATATTCTGTTCATAAAAGAAATCTGCACCATCACGCCGAAAGATCCGACGGTTGCGGTGTGGCGTGACAAAGGTGATGTACTGCTTGCGAAAGCGAAGTATGGCAAGGGAGTTGTGATTGGTCTTGTCGACCCCTGGCTCTACAACGAATACACAGACGGAAGAAAGCTTCCGCCACCTTATGACAATTTTGCGGGCGGCAAGGAATACATTCGCTGGCTGGTTGAACAGGTTCCAACCGAACGCTGAATTTTACCTATCTCCAGGACACATTCATGAAAATGCAATTGCTTGCTGATCCAGTCAGATATCCGCGCATGACAACCGCCGAATTGCGCGAGAGTTTCCTGATCAACAATCTCTATCAACCGGGTGCTATCCAGGTTGTGTATGTAGATCTTGACCGCGCTGTAGTTGGATTTGCAGCGCCGGAAGCTTCTCCGCTACAACTACCCACCGATGATGATCTCAAGGCGGGTTATTTCACTGAGCGCCGCGAACTCGGGGCATTGAATATCGGCGGCAGTGGCGCTATTACAGTCGATGGAAAAACATTCACGCTCGAAAATCTTGACTGCCTGTACATCGGCAAAGGCAATCGTGAGATCAGCTTTGCGTCAAATGACAAATCGACACCTGCAATCTTTTATTTGTTGAGCTACCCAGCACACGCGAATTTTCCGACGACGCTCATCAAAAAAGCAGACGCCAATCCAACCGACCTGGGCAGCACGGAAACATGCAACAAACGAACAATCTACAAATACATCTTTCTGGATGGAGCGCATAGCTGCCAGCTGGTCATGGGCGTAACGCACCTGCACCCAGGCAGTGCATGGAACACCATCCCGCCCCATACGCACATGCGCCGTTCGGAAATCTATATGTATTTCAATCTTGCAGATGACGCTCGGGTCTTTCACCTGATGGGCCCCGGAGACGAAACGCGTCATTTCGTGATGAAAAACCGCGAGGTTGTGGTTTCGCCTGGATGGTCGATCCACGCCGGAGCAGGCACCAGCGCTTATAGCTTCTGCTGGGGCATGGGTGGCGAAAATCAGGACTACGCGGACATGGATCCCGTTCCCGTCCAGACTTTGCTCTAAACAGGAGATTGCGATGAGAAAACAAGCTTTGACTTTGTCCGCGTTTTTATTCCTCAGCGTTGCGGCTTATGCGCAGGAGAATACTAAGGGCGCTGAATACTTCTCTGCCCAGGATGTTCAACAGCAACTCGCCGATCTTGCGGCTAAGGCCAAATCAGCAGGAAGCAGCAGCGCAACTCTTGGCGATTACACCAGCCACAAAATTCAGCTTTCTATCAGAACAGCGAGCGGCGGCGCAGAAATTCACGCACATTACGACGACATCTTTGTCGTCCAGCAAGGCCATGCAACACTCATTACCGGAGGCACCATCGCAGATGCGAAGACGAATGCTGACGGAGAAACGAAAGGCACAGCCATTAGCGACGGACACACGCAGAAAATTTCTGCAGGAGACGTCGTACACATCCCAGCCGGAACCCCGCATCAATTAAAGATTGCCGACGGACAATTGTTCAGTACGATTGTGGTAAAGGTGAAGGAATAGTCACGTGTTTTTTAGGAGGACGTCATGTCGGAATCCTCGTATGCGGCCTCACCGGCACAAAAACGGTCCAATGCCAAAACGAAAATCTCAAGGATGCTCGATTGATCCGATATCCCTGAGATTTTCGTTCCGCTTAGACTAGCTTTCCTTTAGATATCCACGCCGGCACGCGGTTTGTTCTTGCGGACAAAGTCCGTATCCTGAATCGGTTCAGAATCGCACTCAATGGCAATCGTCGTTACTGGAGAATCGGGTCCTTTCTCGGGCAGTCCAGTGAGCTTTGTCTGGAACTCATCCTGCGTGAACTTCACCTCGTCGCCGGTCTTGAGCAGGCGCGCAGACTTCACCCTCGGCTTCAATCCGCTGATGGCGACATATTCTCCCGGCCAGAAATGAACGTGCATGTAGAGCGTGTTCCCTGTCCGAGTAAAGCTTGCGTAGTTCGAACGCCGCACCTGGCAGAGATCAGACTTATAGATCGTGTCGCCATTCGTATCCATCCAGCGGCCAACCTCGCTCAAAATGCGCACCGATTCCTCAGGAACAGAACCATCAGGCTTGGGACCAATGTTCAGAAGATAATTACCGCCATCGCGCGCGCATTGAATGAGATTGCGAATGATCGTGCGTGACGATTTCCAATTATCGTCGGCGCGCTGATAACCCCAGCTGTCATTCAAGGTCATGCACGATTCCCACGCCCGGCCATTGGTCTCCGCAACAATCTTCTGCTCCGGCGTGGCAAAGTCTCCCTGCAACTTATTGCGGTTGTTTACGATGATCTCCGGCTGAAGATCGAAGACCATTTTATTCATCTTTTCTGATTCCCACCCATTGGCGTCGAGCGGCCAGGCAACGTCATACCAGAGCACGTCAATCTTGCCGTAGTTTGAAAGCAGCTCGTGGATGAGCCCGTGGGTATAGTCGACAAAGCGGCGGCGCGAATCTTCATCGGTTGCGCACTTGGCTCCATCGGGATGGTGCCAGTCCATCAGCGAATAGTAGAAGCCGACATGCATTCCTTCCGCGCGCGCAGCTTCGACATACTCATGAACAATGTCGAAACCAGGCCCCTGTTTTGGCGCGCAATAGTTCGTGAGCTTCGTATCAAAGTTGCAGAAACCCTCATGGTGCTTCGTGGTGAGCACCATGTACTTCATACCGGCCTGCTTCGCGAGCTTCGCCCATGCACGCGGAGAAGCCTTCCCAGGCTTGAAGATTTTTGCATGATCCTGATATGGACCGATGGGCCACGCCTCGTCCTCCATCACCCACTCGTGCCGCATAATGGTGCTGTAAAGACCAAAGTGAATAAACATGCCGAACTTGGCGGCGTGCCACCACTGCATGCGCTGCGCGCGTGTAGCTTCCTGCCTTTGATCTGTGCCCTGCGTGGATGCCTCGTCCTGCGCCAGTGCAGGATCGTTGATCGCGCTGCTGACACCGAGCGCGGCCAATGACGCGCCGGTGCTCTTCAGCATGTCGCGCCGCGAAATCGAACGGTTCATTCTTCTCCCTCAACTCTCTGTATGAGTTAGTTGCTGTAGTGATGAAAAAACGGGGATACATATCTTGACCGCCTCTTGTCGTGGATTCCGAGTGTCCGGGAAATTTCATTGCTGCAGCGAATCAACCGCTCCGCAATACCGGGCACACTCTGCACAGTAATGCGCGAAGCAGGGCCGGAAACGCTAACCGCCGCAATGGGATAACGGTTCTCGTCGAATATGGGCGCACCTACGCAGCGAACGCCTACTTCGATCTCTTCATCATCAATCGCAAACCCGCGCTTCTTTACTCTTTCAAGCGACTTCAGCAACGCTTCACGCGAGCAAAGTGTCTTCGATGTATAGCGCGTGTACTTGATTTTGCTAAGAACTTCCTCGCGAGCTTCTTCCGGAAGAAATGCGAGCATTGCTTTGCCCATCGAAGTGCAATAGACAGGGTTCGATGTGCCTGTCTTTGACGTCATGCAGATCCTTCGGTTCGGTTCTACCTTATCGAGATACACAATCCGCGTCTTCTGCAGAACGCTCAGATGCACAGTCTCGCCGACTTCCGTGGCAAGGCGACGGAAGAATGGCTGCACGCGCTCACGCAGGTCAATTTGCTCTACAGCCCTGTTGCCCAGTTCATAGAGCTTGAGGCCAAGACGAAATCTTCCCTCAGGCGTGCGCTCAATCATGGAGCTGCGTTCCAGCACGATCAGCGAACGGTGCGCAGTGCTCTTGTGCAAGCCCATCCGCGTACAGATTTCTGCAAGGCTGAGAGGAACATCGCTTTCGCTTAGCATGTCCAGCATCGCCACAATGCGATCAATGCTTTGCAATTGATACGGGTCGGCGTGCTTGTTGACCCCGGTTTCTGACGGCGTAATGACGACCGCATTCATACAACTCCTCCTTGCTTAACTGGGTGGCAATCCACCCAGATACATGTAGCTGAGAGATTTTGCCTGAGCCAGCAATTTGGATAACTCAGGATTAGGAAATTGGGCCAAATACACCTTGGCCCAACTGATCTGTTCTGCTGCAGGCGAGCCATTCGGCGTATCCTGCGGGATACCCGTTGCTTTCACGAAAAATGCGTTGTCCTGCAAGCCTTGCGTGCAGAGGTCAGCAAGCTTCCTGATGGCGTAATCGCGCTCTGCGTATAAGTGCAGGCCGTTCGCCTCGCCAAAAGCGGCCAAATAGACGAGGGGAGCCAGAGCATACAGGTGGTAGTGGAGAGCGCGCTGCCCGCGGCGCATCTCCTGCGGAAGCGAGCCGTCCGGCTGTATCTGCGCTACACCTGCGTGGTATGTATCAATTCCCCAATCAAACAGCCTGCGATCATTCGCTGCGATGCCTGCGGCTACGACTTCAACTCCGGCCCAATAGAGATGATTGTTCTGCGCGTCGCCCGTGGACTTTTGACGGCGTGTATCAAAATACTCCTGGGTTTGCGGAACAATCTGAGTAATCCAATGCGGAATCTCTTGTTGCTGCGCTGGCGTAATTAGCCCGCTGTCCCGAATCTTGAGATAAGCAATCGCAATCGCGCCGATTGTCCAACCCTGTACGTAATAAGCCTGATTCGACGACATTTTTCCTGTAAAGACGCCGTCTTTCGCAGCAGCCTCCATGTGCTCGACTGCGCATTCAACAGCAGCGCGGCTTCCGGTGGTACGATACTCATCCGCAGCAGCGACAATCGTGTTACCCAGTTCCTTGTAAGGTCCGGCGGTAGCATTGTACTTCTTCATTTTTTCCGGGTCCACGATCGACGACTTGCTATCGGAATAAAATCCGTTCGTCGTCAGATCAGCAGACAGGTGCACAACCGCAGGACAGGAATACGGCGCGTCCGTCAGGGTGACTGGATGATCCTCCCATGGAGAGCGCAGCTTATCGGAAGCGTGTAGCGAAGGAAGCAAAAGGCATATTCCTGCAATCAGGACCGCAAACCGCCATTGCCTTTGAGCCCAGGCTCTTTTCATCAACAACCTCTATTCCTTTTCCGGTGCGTAATCTTCGCGATACGGAGTGAAAACATCCAGCACCTCGGATTTCTCCAGCGCCTCAGCCTGATGTTCGACTCCACCCGGAACAACAAAGCTGTCACCCGCCGCAATTTCGAAATCGGACTTGCCGCCCAAAAAGCGCAACCGTCCGCTGATAACGTAGACCAGTTGATCGTGCGGATGACTGTGCAGCGCGCCCTGCCAGCCTTTTTCCATCTGATGCCGTACCAGCATCAGGTTTGGGTTGTATGCCAGCACCTGCCGGAAAAGACCCGGCTCTGGAACACTGGGCAAAATGTTCTTTTCGCGAACTACTTTGATCTTGCTCATCGGCTCATCCATCCACCGTCGACAACAAGGACCTCGCCGTTGACGTAATTGCTCGCCTGTGAAGCGAGAAAGACTGCGGCACCGGCAAGGTCTTCAGGCTCACCCCAGCACTGTGCCGGAATGCGCTCGAGTATCTGCCGATTCCGAGTCTCATCCTGCTGAAGCGCCGTTGTATTTTCTGTCCGGAAATACCCGGGGGCAATGGCATTGACCTGGACGCCGCGTCCGGCCCACTCATTGGCCAGCGCTTTCGTAAGCTGCGCTACTCCACCTTTGGAAGCCGCGTATGCAGGAACACGAATGCCGCCCTGAAACGAAAGGAGCGATGCGATGTTGATAATCTTCCCCTTGCCGCGCATTAGCATTTCCTTCCCCGCCAGTTGGGAAAGGCGGAAGACGCTGGTCAGGTTCACCTGAAGAACAGTGTTCCAGGCAGCATACTCAAAATCTTCAGCGGCATTGCGATAGATCATTCCGGCATTGTTCACCAGAATGTCCGGCGCACCCATCGAAGAACTGACGAGCGCAAACAACTGATCTGGGCCTTCAGGAAGGCTCAGGTCAGCAGAAAAGCTTTGCGATTTCTTTCCGGTTGCCTGAATGTGTTGTGCCGTGGCATCAGCAGGGCGGCGGTTTCCGTGGCATGCCACAGATGCGCCTGCCTCTGCCAGTGCAATTGCAATGGCTGCGCCCAATCCACTCGCCGCTCCAGTAACTAAGGCAGTCTTCCCATCTAAACGAAAACGATCCAGAATTCCCATTTCACGAATTGCGTTTATGCTTTTCTCCCTAACGCTACGCATTGTTTTTTATTAGAGAAACGATTGTCAATTATTTAAAAATCAGTCAGTTCTCTTTTTGTGGTTATCGTACCGCTATACGGTACGATAACCAGACCTTACCCGCGTTCTTTGCGAATGATTTCCAGGTATGCGCGGGCCGCATTCGTGACTATCTCAGGCTTCCCTTCAGCGATGGCTTTGGCATTGACCAGATCCGCACCTACGCCGAGAGCCCGCGCGCCAGCCCTGAGGAACTCCGCAGCCGTCTGCTGCGTGACCCCACCCGTCGGTATCAGTTGCAATTCAGGAAACGGCGCAAGCAATGCCTTCAGATAGCTCGCACCGCCCACGGCCGAACACGGAAAGATTTTCACGTAATCTGCGCCCGCGTTCCATGCGGTAATGACCTCAGTCGGAGTCAGTGAGCCTGGGATAGAGACTTTACCCAGCTCTTTTGTTTTTGCAATCACTTCAGGATGCAGGCTGGGGCTAACGACAAACTCTGCTCCAGCTTCAATAGTCGCCGCTGCCTGCGCTGCTGTAGTCACAGTGCCAGAGCCAAGGAGTACTTTACCTCCATGTTCTTTCTTCAGTTCACGCAACAGTTCTATCGCGCCTGGAACCGTCATTGTGACCTCAACAACAGTAACTCCGCCCGCAATCATGGCCTCCACAATCGCATGTCCCTCTTTTGCGGATTTCGCCCGCAATACCGGCACTAAACCAACACGTTCAATTTCTGCTTTGATTTCAGCTGACATAGTTCTCCTGAATTGTTATCGCGCAATTCGCGCGGAACCGCCCTTCATCACGCGCTCAACTTCGGCAAATGTGGCCATGCTTGTGTCGCCCGGCGTCGTCATGGCAAGAGCGCCATGCGCTACGCCACAGCGCACAGCCCAGTCGACAGGCTTGCCCGCAAGAATGCCGTAAATAAGTCCCGACGCAAACGAATCGCCGCCGCCAACGCGGTCAAGAATATCAACCTCACGCTGCGGCACATGAATAATTTCGTCTTTGTAGAGCGCAATCGCACCCCAGGCATTGCGGCTGGCAGTATGCGCTGTGCGCAGCGTGGTCGCAATCATCTTTAGATTGGGATACGCAGCAGCAACATCGCGGAGCATTTTCTCGTAGCTGGCAATGGGCAGCTCGTCGAAGTCTTCAGTTACGCCTTCAAGTTCAATGCCTAGCATTGCGGAAAAATCTTCTTCGTTTCCAAGAAGCAGATCAACTTTGCGTACCAGATCCCGGTTGACTTCCTGTGCTTTGGACTTGCCCCCAATCGCCTTCCACAGCGAGTCGCGATAATTCAGGTCATAGGAAACGATCGTTCCGTGTTTTCTGGCTGCGTCCATCGCTTCTACAGCCACTTCTGGTGTTGTTTGCGAAAGAGCAGCAAAGATACCGCCGGTATGAAACCAGGGCGAGCCGTTCCGCGATCCAAAAATCGCCTCCCAATCGAAATCGCCCTTTTTTGTCTGCGAGATCGCAGTATTGCCACGGTCTGAACACCCAACGGCCGCGCGCACTCCATATCCGCGTTCCGTAAAGTTGAGGCCGTTGCGCACGGTGCGCCCTACTCCGTCATACTTCACCCAGAGAACCAGCGATGTATCGACACCGCCTTGCAGGATGAAATCTTCAACGAGACGCCCTACGGGATTGTCCGTAAATGCGGTCACGACTGCGGTACGCAAACCGAAGCAGCGGCGCAGACCGCGAGCCACGTTGTACTCGCCGCCACCCTCCCAGGCTGTGAACTGTCTCGCGGTATGAATCCTTCCTTCACCGGGATCTAGGCGCAGCATCACTTCGCCCAAACTCACGCTATCCCACTGGCAGGGTTCCGTCTTCAAACCAATCGGTTCCATTGCACTCCTTCTGTGCGTTAAACAAAACTACAGTAGACTTTACAGCTTTTCTAAATTGCAGAAAGTGCCGGGTCTCACATCGTGGTATCGCTGTTCGAACAGGCGTACCGATATCCGGTACAACGTACCATGACCCGGTTCGGAAGGATTGGTAATTGGCAGAACCAACAGCTGTCAACTGTTTACAGCAAGGATGTAACGGCATACCGCCCACGAACACCATTGGGATGTTACGTCTCGGAACTCCCCTCCAGCGTATTCAGGAGGAGATTCCTTATGAGCGATCAAACCAACCCCACATCAAACCCGGACTTTCAACCAGTCCTCGATGCCTTTCTCAACGCCTACCGTCCAGTCCTTGAACGAGAATTGAGCCTTTCACAATCAGCAGCAACGCTGATGAAGGAAGCCGCAGCGAATCCACCCACATGCGACGACGAAATCGAACAGGCCGTGAGCCTGTTCGAGAAATTCTTCACAAAAGATGTAGTCTATCGCTTGCTTCCCGATGAGGGCCGCAAAGTGCTCGGCACCGTAGACCAGTGGGATTGGTGCTACCGCCGCATCCTTTGTTGTCTTATCTTCGGATGGCTGGTTTGCCGTGGACCGCGCACATTCCGCGGCTTCGCGTACTATCTC
Organism: Pseudacidobacterium sp.; assembly: GCA_036264445.1. Lineage (GTDB taxonomy): Bacteria > Acidobacteriota > Terriglobia > Terriglobales > Acidobacteriaceae > Pseudacidobacterium. The sequence continues at coordinate 20,372 of DATAQW010000317.1, read as the reverse complement.
TATCAATACTGGCGTTGCGTGCGTCAAGCGCTTGGCGAGCCGGTATCGAATCCTCCTACGATTGAAGAAAAGCGCGACTTCGGCACCCTGGTGCGAATCCTCGCTACCGCGTATGCGCCCACAGTCAAAGACCAGATCAAAGATCTTGACTATCCGGTTGACATCCCGCAGGAAATCGTCTCCGGCCAGATCGAGTGCAATGTAGACAACGACGCCGTAAGCTCCGTCTTCGAGCAGTTGTGCTCGCCACAGGCTGCAACCGCACTCTTCGGCAGCAAAGCCTACAACCAGATTGGCACAGGACCAATCCAGCGCAATTGCTGCTGTTATTGCGTAGCTGCGTTGGAGTTCGGCTGCTGCCTGGGCAGAACCAAAACTCTGATTGAAGCACTGGAATGCCTCGAAGCATTCTTCCTCAGCCTGCGCCGCTGCTTCGAGCCGCTGATCGCCATTATCGATACGCCTCCCGCTTGCTCCGAGCTGACATTTGTCGCCGCATGCAGCAGCCTTGCCGGCATTGAGATTGACGGAACCGCAGCAGGCGCTGCCTTTGACTACTACACACTTACCTACAGCCTCGGCGGACCAGCAATCAACGACGCCGTTGTCTATCCCGATTGCACGACGCCTCCGTCAAATCCGTCCTACGCCACCCCGGTCAACAGTGGAGTACTCGGCTATCTCAACGTTGACCTGCTGCCTCCAACGACTACATCAGTAACGGTCTATCTCGATGTGTATGGAAGCGGAGGATTGCATCTCACGACAAGCGCCACGTATCAGCTTGAGATCAATGCTATCCAGATCGACGACGTTGCTACCGTCAGCACCACAGTAGGTCAGGACCCATTCAATCCAAGTCCATCCATCATCAAGATGGTGCAGAACGTCTCCAATCCTGCATTTGAGCAATCTGTTGGCGGCAACATCAGTATCACCGGCAGCGCCTATGCCTTTGGCTGCGGCAACCAAATGACGCAATACCAGCTGGCGCAATTTGGCCCTGCTGTCGGAGCTATTCCCTTGCCCGTTCCCGTTCCGAGTCCAACAGCATTGGGTGGAACGCCTATCATTGCACCGGTAAAGTATGACGACGTTTCCGGCCATCCCTGGCAGTCGGGATGCTTCCTCGGCTTCCCGACTCCAAATACGTTCCTCAGTCCCGGCGATCTCGTCGCTTCCTGGTCAACGGAAAGCTGCTGGTCGCCGATACCGCCGCACACTTACACAGTGCCCAAAATCAGCTCCAACGAGAAATGGCCTACTGGTGCGAGCGGACGCTATGTTGTCTTCCTCGAAGTGGACGAAGGACCGATTGCGCCGCCGCATGCTCCCGTTGTGGCCGCCGGAGAAGACCAGGTGGTGGTGTGGATCGATAACGATGGGTTAGTTGGAGCCATTACCCAGATTGGCAGTGTAGTCGGCTGCGGCGACCTTCACCTAAAGGACTACGTTGGCACCACCGCGCCTGTTTTCGGCGTCGCATGGGACTATCCCATCGACGTAACCGCAACACAGCAGTTGCCGAACGACAACTTCGGCTCTTACTCGCTGAGTTACCAGAAGAATGGCGGAACGATGCAGCCATTCCTCGCCACAGACTACACGCCAAATGGCGCGCCGGCAGGAACACCGCCCACCGTGCGTGTACCCAATTTGTGGCAAGCCACACCACCGACACTTGCGCAGGCCGCTCTGCTCGCTTCATGGGACATTGTGACGGCCCTCGATGGCGGAACGCCGCCTGATCCGAACAATCCCTGTGTGGCTGCGAACCCATGGCAGTTGCCTCGCGGCTGCCGCTGCGCGTATGTCATTGAGCTGGTGGCAAACGATACGACCTGGGTTGGCGACGGCGGCGACAACCACACAACAGGACCGATCCTGTTCGCGATCAACGTAATCAATGATATCGGCACATAGTGGAATGAATGCAGAAACCTGGTTTCGGTTTATTACCTCTGCCCTGGCTGTCTGGCGGCTGACACATCTTCTGTCAGCCGAAGACGGCCCGCGCGAGATCGTCGCGCGGATTCGCCGTATGCTCGGAAATACAATTTTTGGCAAGCTGATGGATTGCTTTTATTGCCTCAGTCTCTGGATCAGCATTCCGTTTGCATTTTTTGTCGGGAATGGCGTGCCGAAAAGATTTGTGGTCTGGCTTGCGCTTTCCGGAGCAGCGTCGCTAGCCAATAAATTAGGGCAGGAGCCAATCGTCATTGAACCTTTAGATCATCACAATAATTGAGGAGAAACACATGTGCTGTGGTCAACAACGTGCCGCGATTGTTCACGGCAGAACAACAGGACAACCCGAACGCGGCCGCATCGGGACAACTGTCCAGATTAAATTTACACAACCGTCAGCCATCATGATTCGCGGACCCATCACCGGCCGGCACTACCAATTTCATGGAACAGAGATCACGCAGACCGTTGATGCGCGAGATGCCGCCGCACTCATCAGGAGCGGCTATTTTCTACGCGCGTAATTTTATGTCCTCATGCTTTCAGCAGTGAAAGGCAGATATTCTCTGCAGTGAAATCTGTTGGCTCGCCATCTTCGCCTACAATGATTCAGTCAATATTCCCTGAAAGGGCTGTTCATGGGCAGGTACACCCGGCGTAGATTCATCAGTTCATCATCCGCGACACTCGGCACGCTCACTCTTGCAAAACATTTTGGATTCGCAAAGGCTTTAACGACGGAACCACCAGGCGATCTGACCCTGTGGTACGACAAACCAGCCGCGCAGTGGGTCGATGCCCTGCCCATCGGCAATGGAAGACTCGGCGCGATGGTCTTTGGAGGCGGAGAAGACGCTAGTCCTGGCAAAGAACTGCTTCAGTTGAATGAAGACACTCTCTGGTCGGGCAAGCCAAAAAACGGCAACAATCCCGATGCCAAGAACCATCTCGCCGAAGTACGTCGCGCGGTGCTCGAACTGCAGGATTATCACCTTGCTGATCAAATCTGCCGCAAGATGCAAGGGCAGTTTGCAGAGGCCTATCAGCCGCTCGGCAATCTGCGCCTCGATTTCACCCACACAGGTTCAGTAAACGAGTACCGCCGCCAACTGGACTTAGACACTGCATGCGCACAAACGTATTACAGCGTTGATGGCGTCCAATTTGAACGCGAAGCATTTGCCTCCGCTCCGGATCACGTCATCGTGCTGCGTGTGACGGCAAACAAAGCAGGCGCAGTTTCATGCACCATCTCCCTCGATGGCCCGCTAAGTAAATCAGCCCAGGCGCTTCACAACAACCGTCTGCTGCTGACAGGCAAAGCTGCGGCTCATGTTGCGGGGGCTGGCCATTCGGGTAGCGAAAAGCCTGTCGTCATGTCGGACGAAACCGGTGACGGCATGTATTTTGCTTCTGTACTTCAGGCGCAAACCGAGGGTGGGACGATTACTGCCAGCGGCGAGAAGCTCATCATCTCCAATGCTTCTTCGCTCACGATCCTGTTAACTGCAGCCACGGGTTTTCGCGGATTCCAGTCCGCGCCAGATATATCTTTGAACGAAGTATCCGCAAAGGCCGCGCAACAACTCGATGCCGCGGCTGCAAAATCATTTTCTGCATTACGCAAGAGTCATATCGAAGATCATCAACACCTCTTCCGCCGCGTTTCACTGAATCTTGGTTCAGTAAAAGCATCGCAACCAACGGATCAACGTCTGAAAAACTTTGCCGCTTCACCAGACCCATCTTTGCTCGCTCTCTATTTTCAATACGGACGCTATCTCCTCATCAGCAGCTCCCGCCCAGGGTCGCAACCCGCGAACCTGCAAGGCATCTGGAACTATCAGGTCACTCCGCCGTGGAGCAGCAACTGGACTTCAAACATCAACGTTCAGATGAACTATTGGGCCGCCGAAACCAGTAATCTCAGCGAGTGCGCGGAACCGCTTTTCAGCTGGATTGACGACCTCAGCAAAACCGGCGCTCGCACAGCGCAGGAGACCTATGGCTTGACCGGATGGGCGTCGCACCACAACATCGATCTCTGGCGCGCGTCGAATCCAGTCGGCCAGGGTGTGGGCCAGCCCACATGGGCCAACTGGGGCATGAGCGGGCCGTGGCTCTGCGCACACCTGTACGAACACTATCTCTTTACACGTGACCGTGAATTTCTACGCGTGCGTGCCTATCCGCTGATGAAAGGTTCGGCGGAGTTCTGCCTCGCATGGCTCATCGAAGACGGCAAAGGACACCTCACTACGTGCCCATCGTTTTCCACCGAGAACGATTTTCTCGCCCCTGATGGAAAACCGGCCATGACCAGCGCTGGATGCACCATGGACATGGCCCTCATCCGCGAGCTTTTCACAAACTGCATCGCTGCATCGAAAGAGCTCGGCATCGACAGTGATTTTGCAACAAAACTCGAAGCCGCACGCGCTCTTCTGGTTCCATACCAGATCGGAAAATACGGCCAGCTTCAGGAATGGTCGATTGACTTTGATGAAAACACTCCTGGCCAGCGTCACATGTCACACATGTATCCGCTGTATCCCGGCAGCGAAATCACACCACGCAGCACACCTGAACTGGCAAAAGCTGCGCGCGTTTCGTTGGAACGGCGTCTCGCCAATGGCGGAGCATACACAGGATGGAGCCGTGCATGGGCGATTGGTTTCTGGGCGCGTCTCGGAGACGGCGACAAAGCCTGGGAATCACTCTCCATGCTGATGCAGCACAGCACGAATATCAATCTCTTCGACACGCACCCGGCAGCGAAGGGCGCAATTTTCCAGATCGATGGCAACTCCGGAACCGCAGCGGCCATCGTAGAAATGCTGGTGCAGAGCCACAGCGCATCGATCGATCTGCTGCCCGCATTGCCCTCAGCATGGCCTGATGGAGAAGTAAAGGGACTGCGCGTGCGCGGAGGCGCCGAAATTGATCTGCGCTGGTCGGCAGGAAAATGTGTTGCATGTGTCATCCGCCCTGACATCGCAGGCGAATACAGTTTCCGGGCTCCGCAAGGACAAAAGATTGCCTCCATTTCAGCAGAGCAAATTCATCAGAAATCTGACGGGAGTGTTTCCGTCAGACTGGAGGCAGGAGGCAGCTATTCTTTGAGCTTTACTTAGTTTGAACATCAGCTTTGTATGGCGCAATTGGGGGCGTGCCGTACAAAGCTGTATGTGCTTATTGAGTGTAAGAGCAGAAGCCATCACATATCTTTGAGATACCTATTGACGCTTCCCACCCTTAGCCATGCGATCTATCTCAGACCCGGCAAGGAGAAAGCCTCCCACGCCGTATACCCAGCTCGATGATGGTCTAAAGAATGAAGGCGCAGCACCGACCTGCTGAATGCTGCCCAGGCGGCCATCCGCATAAACATACGAAAGCAGCCCTTTCCAAGCGCGCTCAACCACTGGCCTGTAGGTCTTGCTGTCCAGAATGCCTTCATTCACACCATACGCAAGGCCATAGGTGATCAGCGCAGACCCGGAATTCTCAGGAACGCCATAATAATCAGGATCGAGCAGGCCTGAGCGCCAAAGGCCATCTTTGCCTTGCAATGAAGCGAGTTTCGCCGCCATTTCCGTGAATTGCCGGATATACTTTTCGCGCTCAGGACGGTTCTTCGGATAATACTGCAGCACGCGCACAAATCCGCCCATCACCCATCCATTGCCGCGTGACCAGAACATCTTTTGGCCGTTCTCTTCTGTCTTTTTCAGATAAGTTGCATCGCGGAAATAAAGATGCTCTTCAGGGTCGTAGAGAAGCTCCGAGGTCTTCCACCACTCGCGGTCAATATAGCCGAGATATTTCACGTCCTGCGTAATGGCATACATACGCACCCACACCGGAGGCCCCATGAACAGCGCGTCGCACCACCACCACGGAATTCTGCCACGCGCATCTTTTTCCAGCGGATACAGAGCATCCAGCTCATCGCGCGTATTGGCAATCATCTGCGGATCATGCTTCTGCATGTACAGTTCGGTATAAGTCTGTCCAATACTTGAGTCGTCTGCATTGGGGAGATGCGAGCGCAGCTTCCAATTGAACTTCTCACCAACGCCCATCATTGCGTCTCTGTATTTCATATCGCCGGTAGCGTCAGAGGCCGCCATGAAACCTGTGTAGAGAACACTCCACGTCCACTCATTGCCGAAATATGGCTGCGCCTGCAACTGCCAGTCGGCAACCTTGCGAATCGCCGCTTCGACATCTTTGGGTTTGTTCTTTGAAGAAAGGCCCTTTGCCAGCGGTCCGGGATTGTCCGAGATATCGCCTACACGCAGGACAACGTCGTCATCAATGCGCTTCTGCTGATCCGGCGGAATCTGGTGCTGCTGTGCCGGCAGCGTGGTATTTATCGAACAAAGAGAAAGAAAAAGAAGGCAGCCCGCAAAACGTACACTCATTCATGCATCTCCGCTTTTCGCAACTGCCAGTCTAATCGTAGATTTGCGACAGGCTTCCCTCATAGCGGTACAGTCTCAGCTCTCGGAAAAATTACAAAGCAATCTGAATGGATAAGCGACGTTCTTTCTTCAGGCGTCCGATCTGTGCCCTGTTACCAGCTTCCGCGCTCGCCAAACAGGTCAATCACATGCGCAAGGCGTTCCGCGCCATTCGCCCAGTTCATCTGTAATCCACTTTCCACGCGGTCCGGATCGCCTTCAGCAATTGCATGAATAATCTCATCGTGCTCGGCAATCGAGCGGTGCAGATCATGAATAATCGAGCTGGCATAGAGGCGCCAGTAGCGCTCCGTCTGCGGCTCAATAGCTTTGTGTAGCGCCAGCAGCCGCGGACCCGCTCCGGCATTCACAATCGCGCGATGGAAATTATGGTCGAGATCGAAGATGCCGCTGGCCTTTGCCTGACGAGCCTTCACAATCTCATCGAGCTGATGGTTGTAGCCCCTAAGCTGCAGCACAATTTCCATCCGCTGCCCCTTGGGCAATAATGCCGTGCGCCGCCCAGCGAGACCTTCGATTCGCCCGATGATTGAATACAGTTCGTTCGCATCTTCCTTCGTCAGAGGCGCCACGATCATCCGCGACTTGCTGACGTTCTTATGCTCCAGAACGTAGCCTTCGCGCTGCAGCCAATGCAGCGCGCCGCGTACCGGAGTGCGGCTCATCCCCAGCCGCTCGGCCAGATCGCCTTCCACAATCCACGTTCCCGGGGAAAGCCTTCCATGCACAATCAATTCCCGAATTTCTTGAAACGCCGTGCGGAGACTCGTGCCGTGTTCGGCTTTCGACTTAGAAGCAGTTTTTTTCGTATTGTTCATTGAAAGGACCACGCCTCAGAGTAAAGGAGACGCATGATGAAAGGAATAGTTTCTGACGAAAGCATCTAACGAAAAGCAGAGAATGCGCTCTTGTGTGCGTTGATTAAGCTATACTCACATTGTATTCAATTTTGTAGACATTTATAAATGCTGACGAAAAGCAAATCGCATCGCATCCAGATCATTGACTCCCACACAGCAGGAGAGCCTACCCGCCTTGTACTTGCTGGAGGTCCCGATCTCGGCATCGGCCCATTAGGGGAGCGGCTGGAACGTTTCCGTTCGAAGCACGATCCTTTCCGCTCAGCCGTAGTAAATGAGCCGCGGGGGTCTGACGTACTGATAGGGGCGCTGCTCTGTGAGCCTCACGATCCCTCCTGCGATATCGGCGTCATATTCTTCAATAACGTCGGATATCTCGGCATGTGCGGACACGGCACGATTGGCTTGGTTGTGAGCCTCTCTTATCTCGGAAAAATTCGGCCCGGCACGCCCAGAATCGAAACCCCTGTTGGCATCGTCAACGCTACTCTCCACGAATCGGGTGAAGTTACCATCGCCAACGTACCCAGCTATCGTAGCAACGTCGGTGTGTCCATAGATGTGCCCGGCTACGGACAAGTGACCGGAGATGTCGCCTGGGGCGGAAACTGGTTCTATCTTATCGAGCAAAACAGCCTGCCGCTCACTCTCCAACACGTCGATGCCCTTACCGATTTCACCTGGGCCATCCGGCAGGCGTTGGCGGCAAATTACATCACCGGCGCAGATGGCGCGGAGATCGACCATATCGAACTCTTCGGTGCTCCGAGCAACGGACACGCCCAAAGTCGCAACTTCGTTCTCTGCCCCGGCAAAGCCTATGACCGCTCGCCCTGCGGCACTGGAACCAGCGCCAAAATGGCCTGCCTCTATGCTGATGGCAAGCTTGCTCCAGGAGAGGTGTGGAGGCAGGAAGGTATCCTTAGCACAATCTTTGATGGCTCCATTGAAGTGCGCGACGGCCGAGTGTTGCCCAGCATTACCGGCTCCGCTTATGTGACAGCCGAATCCTCGCTCATACTGGATGAAAACGACCCTTTCCGCATGGGCATCATTCGATGACGCTTTCTTATGACACAGTCGTAATCGGCGCGGGTATCGTCGGAGCAGCCTGTGCCTGCGAACTTGCGCACGCCGGAATGCGCACTGCCATCGTCGAAGCTGACATCATTGGTGGCACAGCCACCGCCGCGGGCATGGGCCACATCGTCGTCATGGACGATTCGCCCGCCCAGCTTGCTCTGACGCAATATTCGCAATCGCTCTGGAATGAGCTTGCCTTGCGGTTGCCCGCGAACGTGGAATACGACCGCTGCGGCACGCTCTGGATCGCTGCCGACGAAGAGGAAATGCGGGAAGTCCGCCGCAAGCAGGCGCTCTACGCGAACGTAAACGTCGCAACCGAGGTCCTTTATCAGCAAGAGCTGGTTGAGGCTGAACCGAACCTTCGCCGCCCTCTGGCCGGAGCATTGCTCGTGCCCTCTGATGCAGTACTCTACCCCCCTTGTGCCGCTGCTTACTTAGCAGAGCGCGCACAGCAGGCTGGGGCTAAGCTCTACCTGGGGAAAATAGTTACGAGCGGAAGCAAAGGTCGCGTAATTCTCAATGATGGCTCGACCATCTCTGCCACGTACATCATCCACGCCACAGGAGCCAGCGCAACAGGTCTCATCCCGCATTTGCCCATCAGGAAACGCAAGGGACATCTCATCATTACAGATCGCTATCCGTACTTCGTGCGGCATCAGCTTGTCGAGCTTGGCTATTTGAAAAGCGCGCACTCAATCGCCAGCGATTCCGTTGCCTTCAACGTGCAGCCGCGACGCACAGGTCAATTACTGATCGGCTCTTCGCGCCAGTATGACAATGAAAGCCCTGGCGTCGATCAAGGCATTCTTTCCGCGATGCTGGCACGTGCCATCGATTACATGCCATCGCTCGGCGATCTTTCTTCCATCCGCGTCTGGACAGGTTTTCGCGCCGCCACCCCTGACAAATTGCCGCTCATCGGCCCGACAGAAGACCCGACAGTCTTTCTTGCCACAGGACACGAAGGCCTCGGCATCACAACATCTCTGGCAACGGCGCGCCTGCTGGCAGACCACCTGCTCGGGCGTGGTTCGGCCATTCCGCCGCAGCCATATCTGCCGGGGCGTTTCGCACATCAGGTGGCCTATGCCTGATCGCATTCCAATAAAGATCAATGGTCTGCCGTTCATCGTAGAAGCAGGCACAAGCATTGCGGCCGCAATGATGAACGTAGGCGCAAACTGCCGCGCATCCGTTACTGGAGAACCGCGCGGTCCACTCTGCGGAATGGGCATCTGCTTTGAATGTCGTGCCATCGTGAACGGCAACCCCCACCAGCGTACCTGCCAAATACTCTGCGAGTCTGGCATGGAGGTGGAAACCCAGTGACGCAGCGCTTTGAGATTGTCGTTGCTGGAGGAGGTCCGGCTGGTATCGCCGCCGCTGTCTGCTCTGCCGAGTGCGGAAAGAAGGTCGCTATCCTCGATGACAATCTCACCCTCGGCGGTCAGATATGGCGCGGCAGCAACACTCCTCCAAAGGGGGCCGTCTACTGGTATAAGCGAATGGCCGCCTTGAATATTACGCGGATTCACGGCGCGCGAATCTTCGCCCAGCCCGCTCCCGAGATTCTGCGCGCTGAACAGAATGGCGGCTGTATTGACATTGGATATCAGAAGCTCATCCTTGCCACCGGGGCACGCGAACGCTTTCTTCCATTTCCCGGTTGGACGCTTCCTAATGTTCTTGGTGCTGGCGCATTACAGGCTTTGGTGAAAAGCGGCCTTTCTGTCCAGGGCAAGCGTATCGTCGTAGGGGGCAGCGGACCGCTTCTGCTCGCCGTCGCTGCCCATCTGCGCAAGCATGGAGCAAGGGTGCTGGCCGTCTGCGAGCAAGCCTCGTTTTCACGCCTTCTTATATTTGCAATTTCTGTAGTTACAGATAAGGAAAAGCTCTGGCAGGCCCTCAAATACAAAAGCCGTACACTTGATGTACCGTTCCATGCAAGCTGTTGGCCCGTTTCCGCACAGGGGGATGGAAAGCTTGAATCCATCACGCTGCGCAAAGGGAATCGCACATGGATCATTCCCTGTGACTATCTCGCCTGCGGCTTTCATCTTGTCCCCAACACAGAACTCGCGGAACTTCTCAATTGCCGCATCTTGCAAAGCGGGGTCGAAGTCGATGACCTGCAGCAGACCTCCATTGCGAACATTTATTGCGCCGGTGAGCCAACAGGCGTCGGAGGTGTGGAACTGGCGCTGGTTGAAGGGCAAATCGCCGGGTACGGAAGCGCAGGACATCGTCAAAAAGCAAGTTCACTCTTCCCTGATCGTGCGAGGTTGCGCCGATTCGCGCAAAAGCTTGAACTGACATTCGCGCTCACGCCAGCGCTCAGAAGCCTGCCACTGGACGACACTCTGATCTGCCGCTGTGAGGACGTGCCATATCGCGCTCTGACGAATGAAGCCTCATGGCGTGCAGCAAAACTACTCACCCGCTGCGGTATGGGGCCATGCCAGGGCCGTATCTGCGGCACAGCCGCTGAGTTTCTTTTCGGATGGAAAGCCGACTCTGTCCGTCCGCCTATTTTTCCCGCAACGCTTTCCAGTCTAGGCGCAACACCCGGACTTACCGAATTACAGGAGACAAAATGAACTGGTTTGGTGTCATGCCCGCAATGACCACCGCATTCGATGAGCAACTGAAGGTTGATCACGCCTTCATGCAGCAGCACGCGCAGTGGCTGCTCAACAACGGCTGTACTGGCCTCGTGATGCTTGGCTCGCTCGGTGAAGCCGCAACACTTACATTGGATGAAAAGGTAGCAATTCTCAAGAATATGCTTGCCACCGCAGACGGCAAAACGCCCATTGTTGCAGCCATTTCCGCGCTCTCCACCGCAGAAGCCGTCTTGCTTGCCAAAGCCGCCAGTGACGCCGGCTGTTCCGGCCTGATGGTGTTGCCACCCTACGTCTATCGCGGAGACTGGCGCGAGATGAAAGCACACATCGCGGCTATCTTCCAGGCCACGCCGCTTTCCTGCATGCTGTACAACAATCCCATTGCCTACGGAACAGACTTTCTTCCAGAACAGATCGCCGAACTGGCCGGAGAACACAGCAATTTCCGTGCGGTAAAAGAATCCAGCAGCGATGTGCGGCGCGTGACAGCTATCCGCGCACTGCTCAGAGACCGCCTGCAGATTTTTGTCGGAGTCGATGACGCTATCGTCGAAGGCATCGCCGCCGGAGCAACCGGCTGGATCGCTGGCCTAGTCAACGCTTTGCCTGCCGAATCCGTGGCCCTCTTCAACCTGACCTATGAAGGCAAGACAAAAGAAGCATTCGAGCTTTACCGCTGGTTTCTGCCGCTCCTGCGTATGGACACAGTTCCCAAATTCATTCAGCTCATTAAATTTGTGCAACAGGAACTCGGCATCGGCAGCGCCCGTGTGCGCGCGCCGCGGCTCGAAGTCGCAGGCGAGGAACTGGCTGAAACTAAAAAGATACTTGCTGAAGCGCTGAAGAACCGTCCTAAGCTCAAAGAGATCGCTTTCACATCTGCAGCTGTGTACTAAGTCAAACTCTGTCATCCTGACGCTGAACAGTGAAGCGGAAGAATCTGCTTTTTTGCATCGGTCAGAACGAAAATGGTGCTTCTATTTTTGTCGAGGTTTCGACGAAAGGGTGGGAGGCCACACAATTAAGATGTAAGGTTTTCATATGCTCCAGGGAACATCCATACTCGGCTCGAAACGCGGCTCACAAAACGGAGCCGTCTTCCACGGCATCAACCCCGCCACAGGCGAGCAGTTAAACACGATCTACTTCTCTGCAACACCCGAAGAAGTAGACCATGCCGCTGAACTTGCCGAAGAAGCCTTCGCCAGCTACAGCAAGCTCTCGAACAGCAAGCGCGCAGCGTTCCTGCGAAGCATCGCTGACGCTATCCAGAAAATCTCCGGCCAGATCATCGAGCGAGCACATCTTGAAACAGCATTGCCTGTTCCCCGCCTTGAAGGCGAAACCTTGCGCACGGCAAATCAGCTGCGGATTTTTGCCGATGTCGTAGAAGAGGGCTCCTGGGTTAACGCCCGTATTGATACCGCCGACCCGGATCGCAAGCCTCTGCCCAAGCCAGACATTCGATCCATGTTGCAACCGCTCGGCCCGGTTGCAGTCTTCGGTGCCAGCAATTTCCCTCTGGCCTTCTCTGTGGCTGGCGGAGACACCGCCTCAGCTCTCGCCGCAGGCAATCCAGTCGTCGTCAAAGCGCATCCAGCGCATCCGGGGACCAGCGAACTCGTAGGCAATGCCATCCGCGAATGCGTAGTCGCCGCAGGACTGCACGAAGGCCTCTTTTCGCTTCTTTTTGATTCCGGAATTGAGGTAGGCACGCGGCTCGTCCAGCATCCACTGACTAAAGCCGTAGGGTTTACCGGCTCACTCAAAGCTGGACGCGCCCTCATGAACCTCTGTGCCAGCCGTCCCGATCCTATTCCCTGCTACGCCGAGATGGGCAGCACCAACCCCGTCTTCATCCTGCCCGGAGCTATCAAGCAGTACGACAAAATCGCTGCTGACCTCACAGCCTCCTACACCTTGGGAGCAGGCCAGATGTGCACCAAGCCGGGCCTCGTCTTCCTCCCGCCACAGGATGAGTCATCCAGCCTTGCCGAAGAACTGCGCAAACGCGCTACTGATCTCCCTGCATTCACCATGCTTACTGCCGGCATTGCAGCGCAATACAAACGCGGCCTCACGCAACGGACAGGATCCGATGGAGCGCGCACAGTCGCCGTCTCTGAAGCAATATCATCCCCACACGCCGGAACCAGAGCAGCGCTGCTCGAAGCCGACGCGGAACAAGTTCTCAACACGCCAGAACTGTCGGAAGAAATCTTCGGCCCAACAACACTCCTCGTCCGCTATCAAAGCCCTGAACAGATTCTTGAAACAGCGCGATCGCTGCGTGGCCATCTCACTGCCTCTGTTTTGGGAACCGCAGAAGACCTCGCTGCGCATCAGGACCTCATCGCCGTTCTCGAACGCAAAGTGGGCCGCGTCATCTTCAACGGATACCCCACAGGAGTCGAAGTCTGCCATGCGATGGTCCACGGAGGTCCCTACCCGGCAACGTCCGACGGCCGTTCCACCTCCGTCGGAACGCAAGCAATCTTCCGCTTCGCCCGTCCTGTCTGCTACCAGAACATGCCGCAAACCGCACAGGCGGAAGCTTTGCAAAACAGCAATCCGCTGAAGCTGCTGCGCATGATTAACGGAAAAATGACAACTGATCCTGTTCCGGGAGCCTCATAGATCTCCGCGAACGCAGGAATTATTCGCAGAGCCAGCACAAGTTTCGTCTGAAAACTGTATACAATTTTGTTTTCCTGGCATCTTCAGTCCCCCCAAAAAAACAGAAAATGTGCCTTTTTCGGTAACACCTTCCAGTTTCTACAATAACTTGACACCGCAATTCTGCGTCTTACAGAAAGCCGCATCCAAATTCCAGCATCTCGAACCCGATAGAATGGAAGATGGTAGTTCCCCATTGGCCGTGAAAGTAAAACTCGCTCCCCGTTCCGCGTCTGGTAGTCTCCTCAGCAGTCAAGTGCTCAAAATCGCTGGCGTCGCTGTCGGTATCGTCGTTCTTTTCTTTGCTGCCGTCACGACGTTTTACTACTACAAGTACAAGCACGTCGTAGACGAGCGTCTTGAGAAACCGCTCTTCACCAACACGGCAAAGATCTATGCCGCCCCTCGCGAAGTCCGCCCGGGACAGAAGCTTACCTCAAGTTTCGTAGCCCAGGCGTTGCGCGAGGCTGGATACACAGAATCCGGCAGCAATCCAGCATCCCCAATGGGGACATTTGATCTATCCGGCGGAAGTATCACCGTTCATCCAGGCCCGCAGTCCTACCACGCGCCTGACAGCGCCACCATCAGCTTCGGTGGCTCTACGGTAAGCCAGATTACCGATGCCAATGGAGAGCAGCTTGCCGCATATGAGCTGGAGCCCCTGCTTATCACCGGCCTCTCCGATCAGAACCGCATTAAGCGCCGCCTGGTAAATTACGACGAGCTACCCCGCTATATGGTCCCGGCAGTAACATCTATTGAGGACCATCGTTTCTTCGAACATGGCGGCGTGGATTACGTTCGCTTATTGGGTGCCCTGCGCAACGACCTTACCCACCGGCACAACTACATGGAAGGCGGTTCTACGCTCACCATGCAACTTGCCCGCGGCTTCTTCCTGACACCGGAAAAAAGCATGCGGCGCAAATTGATTGAAATGCTCATCACCTTCCAGCTGGAGCACCGCTTCACCAAGCAGCAAATCTTCCAGATGTACGCCAATCAAGTGCCGCTTGGGCAGCAAGGCAGCTTCGCTATCAATGGATTCGGCGAAGCGGCACAGGCATATTTCGGCAAAGACGTCCGCCAGCTCAATCTGCCTGAGTGTGCTCTGCTTGCTGGAATGATTCAAAGCCCGAGCCGCCTCAATCCCTATCGCCACGCGACGCGCGCTCTTGAGCGGCGCAACCTTGTGCTCGACGCGATGATTGAAACCGGAGCCATCACCAAGGATGAAGCCGAAGCCGCAAAAGCCACTCCGCTGAAACTCGCAGCGCAAAGCGTTGACGCAAATGAAGCTCCTTACTTCGTCGACCTCGTCCGCGACCAGATCGTGCAGAAGCTCGGCGATTCCGAATATAACCAGCAGGGGCTGCGCATATACACTTCGCTTGATCCGCAGCTTCAGACAGCCGCCACCGAAGCCGTCACTGAAGGTATGAAGCATGTCGATGAGCTTGTTACCAAGTTGCACACGCATCGCGCTTCGAAGAATAGCCCTGCGACCGTAGACGACAATATCACCTATCCGCAGGTTGCTATGATCGCGCTCAACCCGCACACCGGCCAGGTGCTTGCGCTTGTTGGGGGACGCAACTACGGAGCCAGCCAGCTCAACCACGCCGTCAGGCACCGCCCCACAGGATCAATCTTCAAGCCCTTCGTCTACGCTGCAGCGTTCAATACGAGCCTCTCCGGAGCGCAGCTCACAAACACCGACGGAGTCAGCGCCGTTTTTACCCCCGTCACCATGCTGAATGACGAGCCAACGACCTATATGGTCGGCGACCAGGAATATACTCCGCACAACTTTCACAACGAAGCATTTGGTGAAATCACCGCACGTTTCGCCTTGCAGGAGTCACAAAACGTCGCCACCATTGCTCTTGCGCAAATGGTTGGATTCAACAATGTGGCTGCACTGGCGCGTGATGCAGGCATCAAGTCAGCGCGAGGAACACCCTCCGTCGCCATCGGTTCGTATGACGCGAGCCCACTCGACATGGCGGGCGCGTACACCGTCTTCGCGAATGGCGGCGTCAAAATTGATCCCTGGATGCTGGCTTCCGTCCGCAACGCAAATGGCGACGTCGTCAGCGAATACGCCCCAACGAGCAAGCCAATCCTTGACCCGCGCGTTGCTTATCTCACCACCAATATGCTCGAAAACGTGATCAATCACGGCACGGCTGCCGGCGTCCGGGCAAGAGGTTTCATAACTCCCGCCGCGGGCAAGACTGGCACGTCAAACGATGCCTGGTTCGCCGGCTACACGTCGAATCTGCTCTGCATCGTATGGGTAGGCAACGATGATTACTCTGATATCAAGCTGCAGGGCGCGGACGCCGCAGCACCCATATGGGCGGAATTTATGAAGCGCGCCGTTGCCTTGCCGCAATATTCCGACACAAAGGAATTCGACGTTCCGGCAGGCATAACCCTTGTGCAGCTCGATAAAGGCACCAACCTGCTTTCCGACCCCGCATGCCCAAGCAACACATATACTGCGGCATTCCTGGATGGAACACAACCTACCGACACCTGCGATCACTCAAACGGCGACCAGCGCAATCTCTTCCAGAAGATCTTTGGCGTCGGAGAAAAGCCGCAACCATTGCCATCCGTCGTGCAAACGCCTACGCCGCAGACCGTCAAGCCAATGACGCCTCCACCAAATCCTGCTCAAAATGCGAACGCGCAGAACCAGGAACAGCCCGAGCAGCCCAAGAAGAAGCGCGGCTTCTTCAGCAAGCTCTTTGGTTTGGGCAAAAAAGACGGTCAGCAGCAACAAGATCAGCAGAACCCGCAGTAATCGATGCAGTGATCCCTTGCGGATGATGCGTTTCCTCACCTATGCTGATTGGTTTTGCTGATGAAGACCACACCCAATCCGAACAAATCCGAAGCGAAAAAGCGCTGGGAGGAGGAAACTCTCAATCCAGCGCTAGGCAAAGCACCGGAAAAGCCCATCGGGGCTGCCTCCGGCATCAATCTGGATGAAGCGGGACACACACAATTCACCACTATCTCCAGCGTGCCGGTTGAGCGTCTCTACACAGAAGAGAATTTGCCGGAAGACTGGGCGTCACAACAGGAAAAGTATCTAGGCCCGCCGGGACACCCGCCATATACACGCGGCATCCATGCCAGCGGTTATCGGGGCAAGCTTTGGACGATGCGTCAGTTCTCTGGCTTTGCATCGCCTGAAGAAACCAACGAACGTTATAAATATTTGCTGGCTAACGGCGGCAGCGGGCTTTCCGTCGCGTTCGATCTGCCAACCCTCATGGGCTGCGACTCTGACGACATGCAAAGCGAAGGTGAGGTAGGCAAATGCGGCGTCGCCATCGATTCGCTCGAAGACATGGAAACACTCTTCTCGGGAATCAACCTCGAGCAGACCACCGTCTCCATGACTATCAATTCGCCCGCAAGCGTGATCTGGGCCATGTATCTCACAGTTGCGGAAAAGCAGGGTGCGGACTGGGAGAAAATATCCGGCACTCTGCAGAACGACATCCTGAAGGAATACATCGCGCAGAAAGAATACATCTATCCGCCAGCGCCCTCGATGCGCCTTGTGATTGACACCTTCGAGTTCGGTTCTCGTTTCACGCCACGCTTCAATCCAATCTCCATCTCCGGCTATCACATCCGCGAAGCCGGATCGACCGCGCAGCAGGAGCTGGCCTTCACGCTGTATGACGGCATCGAGTATGTGGAATGGGCGCTCAGGCGTGGCCTCGCGTTCGACGATTTCGCTCCGCGTCTTAGCTTCTTCTTCAACGCGCATAACGATTTCTTTGAGGAAATCGCCAAGTTTCGCGCCGCGCGCAAAATCTGGTATCGCGTTATGACCGAGCGCTTCGGCGCAAAGAACCCGCGCTCCACCTGGATGCGCTTTCACACACAGACCGCAGGTGTCTCGCTCACGGCGCAACAGCCGAAGAACAACATCGCACGCGTAGCCATTCAGGGGCTCGCCGCAGTGCTTGGAGGAACACAGTCTTTGCACACCGATGCATACGATGAAGCTCTCGCCCTGCCAACCGAAGACGCAGCACGCATTGCTTTGCGCACGCAACAGATTCTGGCCCACGAATCCGGCGTAGCGGATGTTGTCGATCCGCTAGGAGGCTCTTACTTCGTCGAGCGTCTAACACTCGACATGGAAAAGGCGGCTTTCGATTACTTCGCAAAACTCGACGCCATGGGTGGGATGGTGCGCGCCATTGAACATGGCTTTCCGCAGAAGGAAATTGCGGAGGCCAGCTATGCATATCAGCGCGCCGTCGAAGCCAGAGAAAAAATCATTGTCGGCGTGAATGAATATGCCATTGACGAGCCACAGCCAGAGATTCTCTACATCGACGAATCCGTGCGTGAATCACAGACCACCAAGCTACGAAAGCTACGCCGCGAACGCTCGAATGAAGCTGTAGCACGTACTCTTCTGGCCTTATGTCATGCCGTTGAAAAAGAACCTTCCTTCGTTAATGATGGACCATCGCCAGCCAACACCATGCCCTGTCTGCTCGACTGCGTGAAAGCCTATGCCACAGTAGGAGAAATCTGCAACGCGCTCAAGAAAGTGCTGGGGACCTACGAAGAGGTCAGTATCGCCTGAGGAAACAAGTAAATAGCGTCTTCATTTCAAACGTGTTACAAATCGCCTATGGGTGAAGAACGGAAAGACAGGCCCGAGCAACCGCAACAGGATAGCGAACCAATTAATCTAAAGCAGCTGGCATCCATTCTTCAGCTGTCGCAGACCACCGTTTCTCTTGTACTGAACGATTCGCCCGCTGCTAAATCCATCCCCGCGCGCACACGCGAGCGCGTCTTTCAGGCGGCCAGAAAATATCATTATCGTCCAAACTACTTCGCTCGCTCACTGCGCAAAAACCGCAGCATGTCCATTGGCGTTCTCGCACCCGATCTGAGCGAAGGTTACTTCACTATGGTGATGAACGGCGTGGAAGAATTCCTGCTGCGTGCGCAGTATTTCTACTTTACCGCCAGCCATTATTGGGATCAGGATTTAATGCAGGAGTATCCGCGCCTGCTGATCGAACGCGCAGTCGATGGCTTTCTTCTGCTTAACACACCATCAGAAATCCGCAGTCCGCTGCCAACCGTCGCCATCTCTGCACACAACCAGTCGCCTGGCGTCACGAATATCATTCTCGACCATCGAAAAGCCGCTGAGCTTGCGTTGAAGCATCTATATGATCTTGGCCACAGGAATGTCGCTTTCATAAAAGGCCCGAACATCATTCCGGATACTGAATATCGCTGGCGCTCCATTCTGGAAGTCTCCCATCAGCTTGGCATGAAAATGCGCGCAGAACATTGCATTCAGCTCGAAGCAGACAGCTGGTCGCCCGGAGTAGGCTATGGTCCGATGCGCGATCTGCTAGCGCGCACGCGCGACTTTACTGCTATTTTCTGCTTCAACGATATTTCTGCAATTGGAGTTATTCGCGCGATTTACGACGCTAACTTAAGAGTTCCTGACGATATTTCGGTAATCGGCTTTGACGACATCATGAGCGCGGGCTATCACAAGCCAAGCCTCACCACGGTCCGTCAGCCATTGCGGGAGATGGGACGCGAAGGCGCACAGGTGCTGCTTGAGATGATCGCGCACCCGGATAAGACGTTTCCCGAGGAGATCATGATGCAGCCTGAGCTGATTGTGCGTGAATCAACGGGCCCTGTTGCTCCGCGTGCAAAACGCAAAAAATAGCAGGTTGCCCCATCGCCCGACTTGAGCGAAGTCAGGTGGGTTCTACGGCTTTTCTATATTCAGAATCGGCATATCGAGCGTCGGCTCAAGCAGGCAGTCGAGGTGCGCAATCTTTTCGAGCGCGCGCCTTAATGCCGAACCTGGACAAGGCTCAGCAATGACCACGAATGGAAGATTGGTCTTGGCGTACCCGGGCTTCTGCAGAATAGCGTGGATATTGATTTCCTGCTCGGCCAGCGCTCCTGCAATCTGCGCGATAATTCCCGGCCGGTCTTTCACAATAAAACGAATGTAGTGCGGAACAAGAAGGTCTGCGCTGACCGTGGTTTTCCTGCTTGGCAGATCGATGGTCCGCGAGCCATGCGCGACCGCCAACAGGTCTGAAACAACCGCAACTGCTGTGGGATGCCCACCTGCCCCATGGCCTGAAAAAACAACATCGCCACCGTATACGCCTCCAACCAAGACCATATTCTCAGTCCTGCGAGACCAGGCCAGCGGAGACGCAAGGGGCACCAGCATGGGTCCAACTGCCGCGAGCACGCCGTCTCCGTTGATTTCGGCACGCGAAATCTGGCGAATTGTGCAACCCATCTCTTTGGCATAGGCAAAATCTATAGCTGCAATTTCAGCAATTGGCTTGCAGGAGACTTCATTCACAGCCAGATCGGCGCGCAATGCAATGCGTGAGAGAATCACCAGCTTCGCGCGCGCGTCGAACCCGCCCACGTCTTCTGTTGGATCAGCTTCAGCATATCCAAGTTTCTGCGCTTCTTTTAGGACAGGCGCGAACTCAGCGCCCTCTTCCATCTTGCTCAGGATAAAGTTGCAGGTGCCGTTCAGGATGCCTTCAATGCGATGAATACGGTCTCCAGCAAGACCTTGCTGGATGCCCGGAATTACCGGCACTCCCCCA
>DATAQW010000300.1:0-9593 GCA_036264445.1 Pseudacidobacterium sp. | reverse complement strand
CGCGCCAGAAGCGGCATCGCTACATTCTCAATAGCGGTAAATTCCGGTAAAAGATAATGAAATTGCCAGACGTACCCGATCTCCCGGTTCCGGAAAGCAGCGGCCTGTTTGGGCGATAAATTTCTCAATGGGGTTGAGGCGCAGTATACGTCACCAGACGACGGGGTATCAAGAGCACCGAGGATGTGCAAAAGTGTGCTTTTTCCCGCTCCGGACTGCCCCACAATCGCCAGAAGCTCACCCTGCCGGATTTCAAAGCTCAAGCTGTCAAACAACACCAGCTGTCCGCGCCCGGTTGCGTATTCCTTGCGCAGATTTTCTACCTTGACTAATGGATGCACAGAGGTGGCCAACGGACTCAGGCCAGAACTTTCCGGGCTGGCAGGAAGAACCGTCGTGCTTGTGGAGGGAGTTCCCATAACTACCTCTATCATTGTTGGACACCCAAAAGGAAGCACCGGCTCAAACGTTTTTGCATGGCCGCGTATTTAGATTCAACACCGGGAATCCTGTTGTGCGCCCCCTTATCGAAATGGTTGCAGTTAATATGCCAAACATTTCCTGAGAAATTTTGAATCTTTATAACGGTGAGGTCACTTGACAGGAACTACTGGCATGGTCTCTAAGATGGCCAATTCATACTGCACGCGCTTCCATGCCTTCGCATTCTTTTTGGTAATGATCGGTGAACTTGGGTCAGCGTAATAGGCGAGAATGTCGCGCTTCAGTCCGGATGGCGCGGGACGGTCAGGGTACTTTGTGATATCTGTCAGAAGCTCGGCGTACGTTTTGTCGGTCCGCGGATATCCCCCAGGCTGGACGATGTAACCAGTATCGAGGTCTCGATTGTCGAGATTCATCGCCACTTCAGGATCTTGACCCGAATTTGCGCGCAGATTGTCAAGCAGCTTCTGGTAGCGATCCAGCGTTCTGATCACGCTGGCCGCATATTTCGTTTCCGTTTCGGGCGTAGGGATCTTTATTGCGAGATCAGAGGCAGGCCCCACCTTTGGAACAAGAAACACAACAAAGGCGAGCAGATGAGTTCTGAAGCCTGCATGTTTGCGCGTGTTTTGCCATCCATGTTGATAATCGGCATGCTCGATCCGTTCATCGAGTTCCAGAGATGGTTCTGTATTTGAATCAGGCGGGAAGTTGTGCTCGTGGAGGAGAGCTTCAGCATGAGCAACTGCGGGAAGAAAACTGCGCACCGAGTGGCGATAAGAGATGACGACAGCGCTTTCACGCTTTTTTCCGAGAACATTATTGAGGTGTAAGCCATAAGTTTCAAAAAAAGCCCGATCGAGCAGGCCAGGGGAGACTTTGAGCCCGATGTGATTGAGATATGCCGCAGGCGCGAGGCGGTGTTTCGTCAACTGGTCGATATCGAAGGCGAACTCTGTCCGGACATGCCCGTGCGGGCTTTCGTCGTAGGTGACGGACTGTCCGTATTGCAGAGCAAGCTTCGGAAACGCTATCGCGGTGGATGGATTTACTGCATCTTGATGGCCGATGCTGTCGCCTAAGTAGTGTGAGAGCGCTCCCAGCGCGAATGCCAGCTCATTCACATTTCTGGAATTTCGAATGAGGCTGGCGATGAAATCTCCAGTACGGACATAGTGCGTCAGGTCGCTGAAGAAGATATGGCCGAAAGGGTAGTAACCAGCATCCTGGATTACACAGCCGCCATATGCGTATGCCTGCGCATCGCGCAGCTGCGCGGCTGTAGTGCTGGGATAGCGCGCAAGCAGCAGTGGTTTGATGGACGGTCCCCAGGCTAGGTCGATAATTTGCTGATGAGTGAGAACGGAGTAAGCGGAGCAGGGTAGGGATTGAGTGACCTGAAACAACACGCAGAGGAAAGCAATGAAGATCGACTTACTTGTGGACGCTGAAAGAACTGCAGGTCTATCCATTACGCATCCTACAGATGCCTCAGTCGGGATGACAATCCATTGTTTGCTTGACTCATGTGAAGGCGCAGACATTCGCTTATACGAGGCGCGTAAAGGGCTGCAGGTTGCTTTCGTTATTCGTAGCGCAGTGCTTCTGCAGGAAGCACGCGAGCGGCGGACGTCGATGGATAGAGCGTAGCCAGCAGGGATACGCCAAGAGATACCAGCGTGACAATGACCCCATCCCGAATGCGCGGCGCAAAGGGCAGATAGTCGATGGAATAGACATCGGCCGAGAGAGTGATGAAGCGGTAATGGCCTCCTGCCCACGACAGAGTGTAGCCAAGAATCAGCCCGAGAACAGTTCCGACGAAGCTGATGAGAAGCCCCTGCATGAGAAAGATGCGGCGGACCTGTTCCGGCTTGACGCCAATGGACATGAGCACTGCGATGTCCTTGGTCTTTTCCATCACCATCATGGTGAGGGCGATGAGGATGTTGAGCGCGGCGACGCAGACAATGAGGCCAATGACGATGAAGGTGACGATCTGCTCCAGCTTCAGTGCGCGGAAAAGTTCCCGGTTCTGCTCCATCCAGTTTGTTGTTTCAAAACCGGGGCCAGCAGCTTCCTCGATGATCTTGCCGATGCGGTCGGCGTTGTAGAGATCATCAACTTTGAAGGAGATGATAGAGACGAGATCGGGCTCGCCGAAGAGGTGTTGTGCGTCTACCAATCGCACGAACGCAAAGCTCGAGTCATATTGATAGAAGCCGGAATGAAAGATGCCCACAATCTGAAAACGTTGATACTTGGGAACCACGCCGTATGGGGTTAATTCGCCCTGCGGGCTGGTGACCAGTACCGTATCACCAACTTTCGCATTCAGCGATTCGGCGAGATCGCGACCCACTACGATAGGCGGGGTGGGCTTGTTCACTTCTTCCGAGGTGCTCGATTCTTCCGGTTGAGACAGAGGCGCTGCGCTGCCTTGGGTGATGTTTGAGAGAATGCCGCTCACGGTTCGCTCTTCGTTCGGGATAATGCCTTTGATCTCAGCTCCGGCAGAGAGCGCGCCGCGAGAGATGAGCACCGGCTCGAAAAGTCCAGGCGCGGCAGCGGTGACGTGAGGAAGCTCGCGCAATCTGTCTGTCAATGCACGCCAATCCCTGATGCCGTCACTCTGTACGCGCATCAACGATACGTGAGCGGTTGAACTTAACAGACGCTCACGCAGATCGCGGCTCATGCCATTGGTAATGGCGAGAGCGATGATCAATGCCGCCACGCCCACTGCGACTCCAGCAATAGAAATTGCCGTGATGACACCGATCATTGCCTGACGGCGCTTTGCTCTCAGATAGCGCGCGGCGACGAAGAACTCAAATTTCACCGGACCACTGCCTTTGCCGTCGCTACGTTGTCGTAGCGGTCATACACACGCACGGTAATCAGATGCTCAGATGGATTGGCCGGAGAAGGTGTTCCGGGCTGACGCTGAGGGATCTGTGCGTCGAAATCGTAATGTTCTGTGAGCGAATCCGAGAGTTTTCCCACTGGCTCGACATACTGCCACGGGCCCGCGTCAATGGAGTATTCCGCATGCGCAATCGGCGTTGCTGTATCTGTGGCAGTAAGCGCGACGTGGATTTTTCCGCTGGCAAGACGCGCTTCTACCGGTGAAAGCGATGGCGGCGTTGTGTCAATAATGAATCGGTCGCTGACCCTTTCTGTCGTGAGTGCTTCGCCAGGATTATGCGAGGGCGCGTCGCTGGCCACGACTTTGAGCCGGTAGGCGCCGTCGGGCAGAGTGGTTGCGTCGAAAGTATAGTAGCGATCTGTGATCTTGTCTTTGAGCAACTGCCAGTTGGTTTCTTTGTCGCTATCGCCGCGATAATAGAGCGTGTAGATCAATTCATCACCGTTGTCATCATGAACAGCCCAGCGCGCGGTGATCGCCGATTTGTCTTTGACTGCGCTGAGCGGCTCTCTTCCGGGCTCGGGGTTGAACTGGATTCCCTGAGCGGAGGACGTATTGAAGTTAATGGCGATCGGCTGGCTCTGCTGCTGTTGCGGCGGTGGAGGGGTGGCACGCGCTCCAGGCACCACCACAATTTCGTCAATCGTTGGAGCCATGTTTACTGGCAAGTAGTCAATGCCGACCGAGCCAACAGAAGAACCAGGATGCAATACTGCTTTCCATTGAAGAAAGCGCGCCTGCTCCAGACCGAGGGGGCCGTTGTTTGGAGTTACTTTTTTCCAGTCACTCCATGCGCGTTCAGGGTTTTCGATGTTTCCGGTGCGCGCGTAGATCTCATAGGTCGCTGAACTGGAATCGACCTCAGCTCGTCCCCATTCCGAAAAGACTCCGGCATCAAAAACATCGCTCAGATAAGTGCTTTCTGGTGCTGGGCGATGGCTGAGCAAATAGACTTTGCCGGTATTGGCAGTGCCCACATACAGCCCCTGCGGAGAATCAGCAAAACCCACCGCCTGCGAGGTTTCGAGGTGCGCGACGTCGGCATAATCGCCATTGTCCTGAATACGATAGATGCGTCCGCGATTGCCGGTGGCAGCCAGAAGTCCTTCGGGGGTCCAGTGCAGGCCATAGGCGATATCATCGTGGCCGGACCAGATTTTGCGCGGCGCCGATTGTGGCGGAATCGCATAGACCTCTGAGCCGTCGGGAATCACTGTGTTGCCGTTAAAGGCCTGCACGGATCCCGGCTGCACAATCGTAATAGTTGCGGATACGTTTGGCGTGCCTTGCACAGGCAGCGGAGGGAGCGTGGTCTGCCCTTTGCCGCCTACACCCGAAGCGTAGATGGTCCCGTTATCACCGATTGCGAGCGATGTAATTTCATGCTTCGGCGCATCATATAACACATAACCTTTGCCGTTACGATCGATACGGTAGATCAGCCCGCTCCCGTCTGAGCCGGCGATGAGGTTTCCGGCCTTGTCAAAGAGAATAGCGCGGATGTGCTGCTCGTCGCTTTTGAAGAAAAGCTCTGGCTTTGTGCCGGTCTTTGCCGGGTCGATGCGATAGACAGCCGCAGGGCCTCCGGTAGCTATGTACAAACGGCCAGCGGGGTCGATAGCGAGGTCCCAGATGTACTTTGGTTTTTCGTCTGTCTGAGATGGATCGAAGACGACCGCAGCTTTGGTTTCATCGAGGTCGGCTGATCCCTGCGGTAATTTATAGACCTTGCCGGAAGGCAGCGTGCCGGCATAGACGGCGCCGTCTTTTGCGACAGTCACGGTCTGTACCGAGAGGTCTTTGCTCGAAAAGAGTTTTGTGATTTTGCCATCGGGCGCAATACGCAGCACCGATGCGGGTGAGCCTGTCGCAGCGTAGGCATTGCCTGCGGCGTCAGCCGCGATGGCCCAGACATAGGTCGAGGGAGTAATGGCAACCTGGCGGCTTTCGGGCCCGGGCTCAAGTATGCCGTCGCTGCGAATGGCCACACCCTTAGGAGTGCCTTTTTCAAATTCCTCAAAACGCTGCTGCGTCCAGAGTCGAGTCCCTTGTGCAAAGGAAAGGGTTGAGCAGCAGAGAACCAGAAGTGCAGGAAACAGAGATGGGCGGAGCATCATTGCTGAGTTTAACAGGGCACCGTGCTCAGGGCGCAGCGCTCAACGCACAGGTTTCGGCTCAGGACTTAGGGAAACGTCGTCGGCAATTCCGGTTTCGCGCAGGGCGCCGGCAGGATCAATCCTGCTCAGCAGCAGGATTCCTGCATCTTCCGGGCTCTCGCGCAGGTATACCGCTGCAGAGCCGAGCCAGCGTTCCAGTTCGCTAGCCTCGCGGCCGCTGATAGAGCGCACAGAGAGCAGCGGGAAATAGATGGAAAATCCATGAAAGGTTTCGTCCTCGATTGTCGGCAACAGGTTCGCTTTTGCTTCCTCGTGAAACTCATCCGGAGATTTTTCCAGCAACAACTGAATGACGCTGCCTGTTCCTGCCATCGTCTGCCACGCATGCATGCAGCCTGACTCATCTGCAGAAATATGGATCACTGTGTGCATGAAAGGACGCAATGGCGCGTCATGTTCCCGCTCGGTCATCTCTTCATCGGACCACATTCTTGGGGGTTCCTGGTCCGGCCAGACGCCTAAGCCTACATCAGGCACCCAGAGACGTCCGTTTGCGGCAATCTTGCGAACCTCTCCATCCTGATGGAGGGTATCCATCAACAGCCAGGTGGAAAGCTGGAGCGTGCTGACTCCTCTTAAAACAGCCACCAAGCTGGTGAGCTTCTCATGTAGTTCCGGCCGCAGCGATTTTTCAAGAGGCAGGGAAGGAAGAGCGATCAAGACAGCATGCCATGGTTCCTGAACATCAATTCGACGCGCGTTCCAGGATAGCTTTTTCTCCGTGTCGTTCGTAATTTGATTTGCCTGGGTCATATACAGAATTCCATTCAGTATTTGTCTCCGGCTTCCCGCATCGCCTGCAGAAGCGCCACTAAATGATCGTCGAAATCCGGTTCTTTGAGTGCGAGCAAGACACCGCGGTCTGCCTTGCTCTCAATGCAATAACCATCGAAGACGTCAAACCACACAGCGCGCTGTTCGACGGTGGCGTTCATGAAGCTTGCGCTATTGAGCAAAGGCAGCACGAAGAGGAGGCCGTCAAAACTGGGATCGCTGCGAAATGGCTCTCCGAAGAGGGCCTTGCTCTTTGCAAGAAAGGCGTCTTTCAACGAATACGCTGCAGCAAGATCTTTCTCCAGGTGAGGGCTGAAGGCCGGATGCGACGTTGCTATCTTCGGGAGTTTGAGCACGGGCGGCTGTGTTTTTGTGTCCTGTTTCAGGTAGAGCATGAACATGCCGCCGTGGCCAAAGAAATCCTCACGCTGCGCCTCAGAATCCTTAATCAAAAACCAATGGGTATGGTCGGGCATCCAGCGATGGACATCGAGAGGAGCACCCTTTTTGCTGCTCTGCTCAACCTGCTCCTTGATTTCTTCAAACCCGGGCAGCGCGGGCGGTGTCTGTCCCGGGGTAAGGCTCACGCCGGTCATTGGCATATACTCGCGCGCCTTTTCTGTAAAACGCGGCAGCAGGTCAGGATACAGAGTCTTGAACTGCAGGAAGCATTCTTCGCGCAGCTCGTATTTTGAAGCCAGAAGGTCTTTGAGCTGTGGAAGAAACCGCAGCATCCACCTTCGCTGCCGTGCAGGCAGGGGATACGATTCGACGGGTATCCAGTACAACGAAATATCTTCAATAGTGGATGCCCGCACGAAGGGCAACAGCTCTTTGCTTTTGTCGATGGCGGAAAGGCGGGATGCGTAAGGCTGTATTGGATGCCTGTTCATAACACCTGCAAGGGCAGAAACCAGTTATCAGTCAGGTTGGGCAAGGCCGGGTCTACGAGACCAGGAACGTGATAGCGACATGGAGACTTTTTATGCCCATGGGCTGTCCATGTTGAAAGCGACGCCCGCACAGATGTTTCCCGCGATTGCCTTCAAATGCGCGCCAGCAGCCTTGAGTTTCAGTCCTTTGATATCTGTCTTGAGCGCACTAAACTCTGTCTTGATTGCTTGACCTTTCACGGCCACGTCTTTTCTTTTGAACTCGAGTTCGGCACTCTGTAGCTGTGTCCCAGTAAGTCTCACATAGGCGCCGTAGACATTCACGGCAGCGCCGATGATGGTAAGCATCCAGGTCTTCCTCTCAATATGGTTGTCGACGTACTGGATAAGATTTGAGAACCAATCTTTCCGCGATGTTGGCTGCTGCCGGTTTTCCGGCTGGCTGTGGGATTCGCAGCGCGTGTGGAGATATATATCGACGCGCGGGGCGACATTTGTGTGTAACTGACACCCGATGCGCTTGTCGGTTGTCTTGCCCACAATAGTGCAGTCGTAGTCGCCGATGGTCTTGTGGCGATGATTCCTAAAGATATTGCAGTTGAAATTCCCATGGATGTCGTCCGTGAGATTGCCATAAAGCTCCAGCCACTGATTCCCATGGATGAGAGCTGCATCCACTCCATTCGTGCCAGCCAGCGCCGATGACGACGTAATGGCACCGTAGCTCAGGTCTTCAGACGGGGGCAGGAGGTGATCGGTGCCGGGATCGGGCACTCTTAATGGCGTATGAACTTTTCCGTTAAAAACAGACATAAATGAGCCTCCGCAAAAAACCAGCAGGTGTCGATTTTCGGTAAATACCCGGGAATACTAGTCAAATTGGACCTGCCGCCATCAGGCAGCAGATACTAACCACCACTTAACGCCGCAATATTAGCACCGGCGTGGTGAAAATACTGTGAATATGGGTGCCATGCAACGCCTCGTATTTCGCGGCCTGTGCCGGTGGCTCCCGGCTATGAATTCAAGCGCGTCTTTTCCTTGTCAGAAATGGGAACGTTTCCACTCCTGCCTTATTACGATATAATCCACGAGTCGCTACCCGTTATTTTCCCACTGCGTCTATAGAGGGGAAATTTGTGCGGAATTATGAGCGTGGAGATTGCAGGTGAAGACTGGAATTCTTGCCCCATTGCGCGAAAGATGCGCTCAACTGGGGCCCAGAAATGGTTGTGGGGTAGTTTTGACTGCCTTGTTTTTTTCATCTTTTGTGTGGGCACAGAATGCGCAACAGGCCGCGCAGATCACGAAGTCAATGCCCGCTGAATCGCAAGCCGTCATTCAGCGGCTCGGAGATCTGGACCATCTGGATGCGGGCGAATGGAAGTTTCATGCCGGCGATGTTCCCCATGGCGAGAGTGTGAATTTAGACGACTCAAGCTGGCAGACTGTAGGGCCCCGGAGCGAAGCATCGGGTGACGCGGCATGGTACCGTCGCTGGGTTGAAGTCCCAAAGACTCTGCACGGCTACGACCTGACAGGAACACGGATATGGTTCCGGTTTGTAGCAAATGCCAATGGTCCGATGCCGCAGATCATCTACTTCAACGGCCGTCGCGTGGCGCTGGGCGATGATCTTGAACCGATCGTGCTTTTTGACGACGCCAAACCGGGCGATAAGATCCTGATCGCAGTCAAGCTTCTGCAGACAGTTGATAAGAAGAATTTTCACGATGCTGAGTTCAAGATTGATTTTTCTGAAAGCCGGCCCAATCCCGGCGATCTGCGCAAGGAATTTCTTTCCGCAGCATTGCTAGTGCCCAGCCTTTCGAAAAATGTTCAGGGGGACGAGGCCACGCTTGAAAAGTCGGTCAATGCTGTTGACCTCAAGGCCCTCGATTCTGCCGATCAGCACAAATTTGATGCCTCACTAAAAGAAGCGAACAGCGATCTCCAGGCACTGAAGCCGATGATGCAGCAGGGTACGTTTCATCTGACCGGCAACTCGCACATTGATGCTGCGTGGCTCTGGCCCTGGACGGAAACCGTCGACGTGGTGAAGCGGACATTTTCGACCGCTTTGCAGTTGATGAATGAGTATCCGGATTACACCTATACGCAGTCTGCTGCTGCATACAACCAATGGGTGGCGACCAAATATCCGGACCTCAACGAGCAAATCAAAAAGCGGGTCAAGGAAGGCCGTTGGGAGATTGTTGGCGGCATGTGGGTCGAGCCTGATCTGAACATGCCCGATGGCGAATCGCAGGCGCGGTCGCTTCTGCTGGGCAAGCGATTTTATCAGCAGGAATACGGCGTCGATGTTCGCATTGGCTGGAACCCCGATTCCTTTGGCTATAACTGGCAGACTCCGCA
>DATAQW010000297.1:0-22929 GCA_036264445.1 Pseudacidobacterium sp. | reverse complement strand
GGGACGTCCCGAGCCGCTGCGGGGTGAAATTGCCGGATAGCCGACCCTCCAAGGGGGCTAATTGACGAGAAGATCATTTCTGGGGACTTATCCGCCTACTGAGAGATGTTCAAGTCGTAGATCTCGCGCAACTCGCGCATGTGGTTTGCTGTTAAGAAATGCCCCAAACAGATTAATGCTTTCAGAAGGAACACCTGCCGAGAAGGCTACGAATACCGAAACCCCAGGCAGAGAATCTTATTGCCAGCCTCCACCGAGAGCGTCATAAAGCTGCACTAGAGAGAGTGCCTCCTGCTCCTGTGCAGTCGCCAAATTCAGCTTCGCTGAAAATAGGTTGGTATCGTTCGTCAGCACCTCCAGATAACTGGTACGACCGTTCTCATATTTGATTCTGGCAATGCGCACAGCGCCTGCCGCTGCTTCGGTCAGCCTTTCCAGTGCGAGGCGGTCTTCCCGGGATTTCTGATAGGCGATTAAAGCATTCGAGACGTCGCGGAATGCTGCTGCAATTGTCTTCTGATAATTAAGCACCATCTCCTTCTGGGTCTCCTGCGCCTTCTTTAGATTGTTCGTTAACTTCCCTCCGGTGAACAGCGGCACGCTGGCAAGGCCCGATGCCACAAAGTAACCACTACCCGATGAGAAAAGTTTGTTGAACTGGTTCGTTGTCGTTCCACCCACTCCGTTTAGAGAGATCTGCGGAAAGAACTGCGCGCGGGCTACGCCGATCTGCGCGTTGGCGGCAATCAGCTGGGCCTCAGCTTGCTGAATATCAGGTCGGCGTTCAAGAAGTTGCGATGGCAGCCCTGCGGGAACCTCTTCCGGATGTGGTTGTTCTCTATTCTCCCTGCCACGAACGATCGAACCAGGATTGCGCCCAAGGAGCAGGCTCAGTCCGTTCTCCTGGGCGCGGATCTGGTTCTCAAGCCGGGGTTCTTCCGACACAGCAGCATAGAGCAGTTGCTGTGCCTGATAGACGTCTGCGATCGTCGTAGCGCCTTTACTTTCACGCAGGCTCACCAACCGCAGCGACTCCTGCCGCGATGCCAATGTTGCGCGCGTAATTTGCAACTGCGCGTCCAGTAAGCGGAGCTGGATATACGCGGCGGCAACATTGATCACGACGGAACTCACTATCGCGCGCCTAGCCCATTCTGTCGCCAGCAACTGCGCCCGTTCCGCCTCGTCCTGTCGTCGATACAGTCCCCAGAAGTCCAGATTCCACGCCGCCGATGCGGTAAATCCACCGCCATAAAATCTCGACGGAGCTACGTTGCCCACAAAGCCAGGGGGGAGTCCGATCGCGGTGTACGAAGCGCCGCCGCTGACGCTAGGCAGAGACTGCGACTTGGTGATCCCAACCTGCGCCTCTTGCTCAAGGACTCTCTGAGCGGCTATACGAATGTCATAGTTGTTCGTGATTGCTTCAGCGACGAGTGCTTTCAGTTCTTCATCCTGAAAGACCTCAGACCATTTGAGGTCCCCGAGTGAAGCCTGCGCATTATTCGCATTTTTCGATACAGCTTCAACATCGCGATAGGAAGGAGGAACTGTCACGGCAGGCCGTTTGTAATTCGGCCCCACCAGGCATCCTGCAAGCACGCATAGCAGCGCAAGAATCCATGCAGAAGAGATTCGCCTCATGTGGACCTCCTTTGAACACTAACGTCACACCTGCATCTCTCCAATCGACTTGCGGAAACGAAACAGCGCAGCCATGAAGAAGACACTCGCAATGGCAAGGATCGCGAGAAACTGCGGCCATACCACATCGAAGCCCGCGCCTCGATAGAGAATCGCCTGTGCGAGACTGACGAAGTGTGTTGTTGGAGCAAACAACATAATCTTCTGCAGGAAGATGGGCATGCTCTCGTACGGCGTTACCGATCCGGACAATATCTCCAGCGGCAGCAGAGTCAGAATCGTGAGGAGGCCAAACTGCGGCATCGATCGCGCAATCGTGCCTAGAAAAATTCCCATAGAAGCCGTCGCCAGCAGGTATATCGCCACACCGAGAAGAAACAGAGGGAGCGATCCCGGAATCACCGCACCGACGGCCCGCTTCACCATCACCTCCAGGCCAAATGCCGCCGCAACCAGAACGACCAGCCCCATCGCCCAGACCTTCGACACCATGATCTCAAAAGGAGTCAACGGCATCACCAGCAGATGCTCAATCGTCCCGTGCTCGCGCTCGCGAATCAGCGCAGCGCCCGTGAGAATGATCGAAAGCATCGTCACATTATTAATAACCGCCATCACCGCCGAAAACCACGAGCGGATCAGGTTTGGATTGAAGAGCGTTCGCGGCTCTAGGTTGATAGGCAGAGTCGCGACGGACCGGTATCTCTGCACAAAGCCGTTTACCTCGCCATTAATAATGCTCTGCAGATATCCGGCCCCAAGCATCGCCTGGCTCACCAGCGTGGCGTCGGCATTGAGCTGCATAGCAGGCTGTCTCTGCGCGAGCACGTCGCGCTGGAAGTTTGACGGAATATTCAGCACGAACGTATACCTTCCATTGTCCATGCCGAAGTCCGCCTCGCGGAGGTTCGTCATCACGGGCTGGATGAAGTACGGCGGATACAGGCTGTCAATGATCCGCGCCGACAGCATCGTTTGGTCCTCATCAACAATCGCAATCGGCGCCTTCTGCAAGGACTCAGGCTGCGAAATTGCGACCACGTAGATGCCGAGCGAAAATGCCCAGACAATCAGCACCAGCATCGCTGGATCACGATAGAGACTAAGAAGCTCCTTCACGCCGAGATGGAAGATATTTGACAGAGGCTTCATTGCTCACTCTCCCTGCTTTTTCATGAGCGCCACGCTAGCGGCCGTCAACACGGGAATCGCAACAGCAAGAAACAGAAATGGAAGATGCAGCTCTGAAAATCCCAACCCTTTGGAGAACGTACCCCGCGAGATTGTGAGAAAGTGCGATGTTGGATAAATGCGCCCGACGAAAGCGCCAAAGCCTGAGAGCGAAGAGACAGGATTCAGCATCCCGGAAAAGTTGATCGTCGGGATCAGCGTCCCAATCGCAGTGCCGAAGATCGCGGCGATCTGGCTCTCCATAAACGTAGAGATCAGCAATCCCATCCCTGTCGAAACGATTACATACAGCAAAGCTCCTGTTGTGAGGGCCAAAATGCTTCCGTTGATGGACACGCGGAAGATGAACACAGCCATCAGGGCCATCAAAACAAAATTGATCATTCCAATCGCGATATAAGGCAACTGCTTCCCCAGCAGGAATTCCAGCTTCGTCACAGGGGTTACGTAGAGATTCAGGATTGAGCCAAGCTCTTTCTCTCGCACGACACCGAGCGCGGTGAGCATCGAAGGAATGAAGATCAGCAGCATCGGTATCACCGCCGGAACCATCGCCACAAGGCTCTCGACATCGGGGTTATAACGAAAGCGCGTCTCAAGTGTGTAAGGCTGGCTGAGACTGATCCCAAAGCGGGTGGCAAGGTCGGAAAGATATCCCGCGTGCATCCCCTGGAGATAGTTCAGTACTGTCTCGGCGCGTTGGGGCATCGCCCCATCCACCCATACTCCGATTGTCGGCCACGCGCCGCGCAGCATATCGCGCCCGAAGTTTGGGGGAATCTCAATGGCAACACTCAGCTCGCCGCTCCGCATGCGGCGGTCGAGATCCTGATAGTCCTGGATCGGCGCTTTCTCGATAAAGTACCGCGAACCGGAGAGATTGAGGTCGTAGCTCCGGCTCATCGTTGTGTGATCGCGATCGAGCACGGCGTACGAGAGATTCTCGACATCCAGATTGATGCCGTAGCCCATGATGAACATCAGCAGGACCGTCCCGCCGAGCGCAATCGTCAGACGAATGGGATCGCGTCGCAGTTCCAGCGATTCGCGATAGGCGTAGCTCAGCAATCGGCGCAGACTAAAAGCCGAGCGCTGCTCTGGCCTTGCGTCCGGTTCCGGCGCAGCCGCAACCAGAACAGGCGCAACAGGAGATGCCGCCGCTTCCTTCGGTTCTATCCCCTGCGCCTTTTCAAGGTAGGCGATGAATGTCTCCTCAAGAGTACCCAGTCCACTCGCTTCAACCAGCTTCGCAGGCTGCCCTGTCGTCAGAATTTTCCCGGCATGCATCAGCGAGATGCGGTCGCATCGCTCCGCTTCATTCATGAAATGGGTCGAGATAAAAATCGTCACGCTATCGCTGCGTGACAGGTCAAGAATCAGTTCCCAGAAAGTATCGCGCGCCACTGGGTCAACGCCTGACGTCGGTTCGTCCAGAATCAGCATCGCCGGCCGGTGAATCACGGCAACGGCAAGCGAAAGACGCTGCCGAATTCCCAACGGCAACGAATCCGGCAATTCATCGAGCACAGGTTCCAGACCGAAGCGTTGCACCATCTCATCCACACGTCCCGCAATTTCACCACTCGGCACATGGAACAACCGGGCATGCAGCACAAGATTCTGTCGCACCGTAAGCTCAGAGTAGAGTGAGAATGACTGCGACATGTATCCAACATTGCTCCGCATCTCCATGTTGCCGGTCACCGGCTTGCCAAACAGAAGCGCTGTTCCCTCCGACGGAGTAAGAAGGCCCGTCAGCATCTTCATGGTGGTTGATTTTCCGCAGCCGTTCGATCCAAGAAACCCAAATATTTCGCCACGCTCAACGGTCAGCGTTACATGGTCGACGGCGGTGAAGTCTCCAAACCGCTTCGTCAGGCCCCGCGCCTCAATCGCCACCTCGGCATTCGGCTGGCGCGGAGGAATCGTCAGCTCCCGATGTCCCTGTCGTTCTTCCTCCGGCAGCAACGCAATGAATGCTGCATCCAGCGTCTTCTGTCCCGTGCGCGTCCGAATCTCATCCGCAGTGCCGGTTGCAAGCACGCGGCCCGCGCTCATCGCCACTAGCCAATCGAAGCCCTCCGCCTCCTCCATGTAAGCGGTCGCCACCAGCACACTCATACCCGCGCGCCGCTCGCGAATGCGATCAATCAATTCCCAGAACTGCCTGCGTGAAAGCGGATCGACACCGGTCGTCGGCTCATCGAGGATCAGCAGATCAGGATCGTGAATCAGCGAGCAGCACAGGCCCAGCTTTTGCTTCATCCCTCCTGAGAGCTTGCCCGCCGGACGATCGCGAAACGGTGCGAGGTCCGTGCTCTCCAATAAATCATCGGTTCGCACGTCCAGGTCCTCTTGCCCGAAGAGCTTCCCGAAGAAATCAACATTCTCCAGCACGGAGAGAGTCGGGTATAGATTTTTTCCGAGCCCCTGCGGCATATAAGCGATGCGAGGACACACAAGCCTGCGATGCTTCGCATCGGCCATGTCGCCGTCGAGCACTTCGACCTTGCCTCTCTGAATCTTCCGCGCTCCTGCCACCAGCCCCAGCAGCGTTGATTTTCCCGTGCCATCCGGCCCGATCAGTCCGATCATCCTGCCCGCAACAATGTCCAGCGTCACCGAGTTGACGGCGATCGTCGTTCCATACGTATGAGTGACGTCACGCAGGCTTACGACGAGATGATTCGTATCGGCAGGGATCACGGCGTAATCCGCGTCTGTAGATTGGGTGGCCAGGGTACGTTTGGATCGAGCCGAACATACGCCATACCGGGCAGGCCCGACTTCACTTGAGTGATGTGTTGTCGCAGAAGATCGGGAGAGATATGCGCCCTCACGCGGAATACCAGTTTTTGCCGTTCACTTTCGGTCTCAACTGTTTTGGGAGTGAATTGCGCCACGTTCGCAACGAACGTGACTGCCGCCGGAATAACAAACTGCGGCGCCGCATCCAGCACAATGTGAACCTCTGAACCAATAGCAACACGTCCTGCAACCGCCGATGGGAGGAAGAACGTCATGGAGACATCGCTGAGATCGACCATGCTCAGCACCCTGCCTCCAGCCCCCACCACCTCACCCGGTTGCGCAACTCGAAATTGAATCCTTCCGGCGGTCGCTGTCCTTAGCTGGGTATCATCGATATCCGCCTGCACGCGCTTCTCCGTCGCGATAGCGGCCTTCACCTTCGACTGCGCTTCAAGCACCTGCGACCGCGCGGCCGTAATCGCCGCATCACCGGACGCAACCTGCGCTTTTGCCGACAACACTGCGGCCGCTGTTCCTTTCTGCTGGGCGTTGTCGTTCTCATATTCCTGGACCGATGCAGCTTTCTGTTGCATCAGAACGCGAGTCCGCTCTGCCGTCGTCTGTGCAACCACCTGCTCTGCTTGACGCTGGGACACCACGGCCTGCGCGGCGGCACGTTCACTCTGGCGCTGCCTCACCTGCGCCAGCGCAGTTGCCACGGCATTGCGTGCCTGGGCTTCGTCGGCGTGGGCCTGCTGTAATTGCGCCTGCAGGACGTTCGTGTCCATCCGTGCCACAATCTGCCCCGCATCAACAAAGTCACCTTCTCTCACCAGGATTTCGCTGATCCGGCCCGCCGATTTCGCCGAGATATCAAGCTCCTGCGCTTCGAGGCGCCCGTTTCCGCTGGCGAACGCATCTCCCAGCCCCTTCGGTCGAAAGTGCTGCCACGCTAAATATCCGCCAACGACAAGCGCCATCAACACAGCGAGACCAAGGGCACGCTTGACCGCGGTACCAGGGCCGCGCCTGGCAATTGGCGAAGCAGGCTGAGGGGACGGGGTTGGATCTTTGCGAGATGAGGCTGGAGTCTGTACGGACGTGACGTTTGTATCCATCGCGATTGTCCACAGCTCGGGAAAGCTTAAGAGAAGACGACTTACTCACGGCAACGAACAGCCACGTGTACTATTTGGCCCTATACTCTATCATAGGTAGTTGTGTTCTTGTCCAAGTAAAGAGAGATCCCCGCGCACGTGGAGGCATTTCCACGATGGGGGATTTGGCTCATCGACTTTTCAGAAATGATTCTTAACTTGACTTCTGTAAACCAAATACGGTGGAGCTCTTGTGTAAAGTCTTAGCTCGTGCTCCTCACCAACTGTGGGGTAAGAGAATTCTCGGCGCGGTGGCTTTAAATCGATTGCTCGTCGGCAGGACTTGAGGTGTTAGTCCCGGTTCCAAGGGAGCAAGGGAGTCGAAATGGAGTCTGTTCGATTCCGCTGTATCGCGGGAAGCCTGTTTGAAGAAAATCTCGCAAAGCGGCGGTAACCCGCTCCCTGATCAACATCTTCACTATTTCGTCCGTAAGAAAGTCGTCCGGGGTGAGGAGTCGAGTTGATCGCGTTTGCGCACTCATTTATAGCTCCATAAAAAGGCACCGCTCTGGAAAACGGCCTGCAGGTAGCTGGCGTTACCGACTCCTTTTTGGAGATTGATCTCCACCCCGATGCATTGCGACGGATTGGCGGGATGCTCATTTTGTGTAAACATTATGGCGCTGCCGTCGTGTTTGTGAACGAGAACAAGTTCGGCGACATAAATAGCAAGAATTCCCAAGAGCCCGAACAGTAGGATCTTGGGGTTATGGGGGAAATCATGAGTACTCCGGCTCATGGCCCACGTAAAAATGCTCGCAATTCAACTCTTTGGCTGTTTCCATTAATCGCAATAGGTATCAAGAGATAACCCTTCATCGCAACCCGCAAAAAGCGAGACACTTGGTAAAGTAAACGATAGCTCGCTGGCGTTCTCGCTTGGGGTGCGAGGGTCGGCAGTTCAAATCTGCCCGTCCCGATCATTGCGCGGAGTGAACGCGCGTTATACGCGGCATTTGTCGTGCTCCCGCTGGTTGCTCTCTGGGACCTTTCAGCGATTCCTCTCTTCCAATTCCCTTTTTAAACAGTTCAGGTATATTTCATCGTAATGTCGAGTGGGAGTTGTGTGCGGAACTGCCCCACTCAAGCCAAAAGAAGGCTTGAATGGGCCACCCGCCGGAGTGTTCAGTTCGAGCACAGAAAATCAGGCGCTTCAGGAATTAACTGAAGGCTTGCAGGTGGTGACGGAACTTCGGACGCTAAGCGTTTCAAGCAAACACGAATGATATCTAGTTCGGGCCTTATTACAGGAAAATCGTCCCTGTTTGGTAACTTGTTTTTAAGATCAATTTCGTTAGCAAGCTGGTCAAGGGTTATGCTCCTGTAGTTGTGTAATGCGAATTCTTGCTGGAGTTGTCTTAGTCGGGGCCAAAAGCGCATCATAAACTCCACCCCCAGGGATTTCTCATAATAGTCATGTGCTTTCGTAACTTCATCGGTAGAGTGGTGTTTTATAAAGTCTGGATTGCGTGATTCGTCCATCGAATTGTATGTATTCAACATTTGAGTAATATCTCTCGCCAGATCGATTGCACGCACTCCTAGATTCCCCATATCTTGCTGAGCACTTTCGATTCGCAGTTCATCCAATCTTGCTTGAATTGAATCCAGCTTTGCGTCCGTTGCAGTATTATTACGCAATAACTCGTGCAAAATATTTAGCAGTTTGTCTGCATCCTTCTGTGGAATACCTTCACATACAATCTTCACATTCGAGACATAACCAGCCCCTGCAATGCTGCAATTGCCTGCTTGAATCGAAGGCGCTTGCTGTGTTGTCTGAGTTTGTGCAGCAACAGAAATACTAAACATGAGCAGTGACAAAGCTATATGCTTCATTTTTTCTGCCCTGCTTTACTGTTCTCAGGCAGAGTAGCCGTTTTATCGTCACATTGAATCGATACGCCATTTGCTTGAACTATACCTGCTGCACTACAGTTGCCAGTCTGAATGGAGCCATTTACCTGAATCTGCGCAGGAGCTTCTGGCTTGCTCGCTGTGCCTCTCACCCATATCCAAGTCAAAACAGCGAATGCGTTGTAAACGAGAAAGATTGCGATGACTGTGGGGATTGGTTGTTGCTTGTAAAAGCCAGGCAGCAGTTCTTTCAAGTAGTCCATTGTTTCTCCTAAAGGCAACCGTCTTGCAATTTCGAGGATGTATCGACTCCTGTGGTAGGGTCAATGGTTAAAATCCAGATTCGGATACGGTGCGATGTTGCGCTCTCCACTCCGGCCTGAGCGTGGAATTGTGATTCCCTTGCTCATCTAAGTAATTGAAATTAAACCACAGACGAGCATTCGTATAGTCGGTGGCATTGGGCGGCGGGTGGCCCACCCGAGCTATTTTGCTTGAGTGGGGTTGTTCAGCCGAATTAGTTGACTGCATCAGCCGAGGACGGTCAGTAAGAAATTTCTAAAACCGTCCGTCTGGGCGGACCATTCTTCCGGTTATTTTAGGTGTTTCTTTCCTCTAAGCTTGACAAGGAATCTTCGCGTCAGTAATCCTGTCTCCCGACGGATGGTATCGATTCCAGCCCTCTGATTACGCCTTTTCCGGCGTAGCTCGAAAAAATTAGCTCGACAAAATTTGTTCAATCGGAGATTTGTCATGCCTCGTTTCTCGAAGAGCCTTCTTGCGGCTGTAGCCGCGCAGGCAATCGCACTGAGCGCCCTGGCGCAGACAATGAAGGCCCCTGATATTACAAAGCAGCCCACTCTTTACGTTGTTCCTTATGCGCATCTTGACACGCAATGGCGATGGGACTTCCCGCAGTCGATCAGCGAGTATTTGCTGAAGACCATGCGGGTGAATTTCGACTATTTTTCCAAATACCCGCACTACGTTTTCAATTGGACTGGCTCGAACCGCTATCGTCTGATGAAGGAATATTTTCCCAGCGACTACGCGAAGCTGAAGCAGTACGTCGCCGAGGGTAAGTGGTATCCTGCTGGTTCTTCGGTGGAAGAAGGCGACGTGAATCTGCCGAGCGCTGAGTCGATCTTTCGCCAGGTGCTGTACGGAAACACGTATTTCCGGAATGAATTTGGCAAGGCCAGCGCGGAGTATATGCTTCCGGATTGCTTCGGATTTCCCGCATCATTGCCAACGATTCTGGCTGCTGCCGGGGTGAAGGGTTTTTCTACACAAAAGCTCAATGCAGCATGGCAGCCGGCTCCGCAGGTCGGCGGTCCTGATTCGCCGGAACAGACTCCGGAAGGCATTCCTTTCAACGTAGGAGTTTGGGAGGGTCCAGATGGTGAAACCGTGATGGCTGCTCTCAACCCCGGCGGTTATGGCAGCCAGATTCATAACGATTTAAGCAAGACTCCGCCGCCAGCGCCTGCTCCTGATCCAAATGCTCCTCGCGGCTCCCGGCAACCGCCGGAACCAGACTGGGTAAAACGCATTGACCTTGATGGCAAAGTTACGGATGTTTTTGCGGATTATCACTACATCGGAACCGGTGATATTGGCGGCGCTGTGGATGAGAATTCAGTCAAGCTGCTCGAAGCTATGGTGACACATGGCGAAGCTGTTTTGCCGGGCAGCACAACTCCAGTCCAGATGGGAGATGGACCTGTGAGTGTGGTCTCAGCTGCGGCGGACCAGATGTTTCTCGACATCAAACCGGACATGGCAGCGAAAATGCCGCGCTACAAAGGCGATCTGGAGCTGATTAATCACTCGGCAGGATCACTGACTTCGCAGACGTATCACAAACGCTGGAACCGCGAGAATGAGCTTCTCGCTGATGCTGCGGAAAAAGCATCAGTGGCTGCGGCATGGATGGGCGGACGCGGATACCCGCAGGACAGGCTGAATGATGCCTGGTACCTGGTGATGGGCGGCCAGTTCCATGACACTGGCGCGGGAACTGCCACTCCACGTTCGTATGAATTCGCGCAGAACGATGATGTGATCGCGCTGAATCAATTCGCCGGAGTTCTGACCAGTGCTACGCAGTCGATTGCATCAGCACTGAACACGCAAGTCAGTGGCATTCCTATAGTCGTCTACAATCCTCTGAACATCGAACGCGAAGACGTGGTGGAAGCGGCGATTTCGTTCCCAGGTGTGCAGCCTAAGAATGTTCGCGTTGTTGGGCCGGATGGAAAAGACGTTCCTGCGCAACTGGAAAGTGGCAAAGTGTTGTTCCTTGCCCGGACCCCATCCGTTGGATATGCGGTGTACGATGTGCAGCGCGCGAACGCATCGGAGCGGTCGTCTGAGCTGAAGGTGACCGAATCGTCGCTGGAGAATGCGCGATACAAAGTCGAACTCAACAAAGATGGCGATGTAAGCAGCATCTACGACAAGAAGCAGAATAAAGAGCTGCTGTCCGCACCCGTGCGGCTTGCTATTTCAGACGATTCTCCGCATCAGTGGCCTGCGTGGAACATGGATTTTGACCAGGAGCAGGCTGCTCCGCGAGCTTACGTCAGCGGGCCAGCGAAAATACGGATCGTCGAAGATGGACCTGTGCGCGTGGCTGTTGAAGCCTCGCGTGAAACAGAGGGATCGAAGTTTGTGCAGAGAGTCAGCCTGGCTGCAGGCGATGCAGGGAATCGTGTGGAGTTTGGAGAATCGATCGACTGGAAGACATTGTCGGCAAATCTGAAGGCCGTATTTCCTCTTTCAGCCAGCAATAAGATGGCTACTTACAACTGGGAGGTTGGGACGATCCAGCGCCCCAATGCTTACGATCGCCAGTTTGAAGTGGCTTCGCATCACTGGATCGATCTCACTGACGATAGTGGTTCGTATGGAGCCACGGTTCTCACCGGCGTAAAGAATGGTTCGGACAAGCGCGATGATCACACGATTCGGCTGACGCTGCTTCGTTCTCCGGGTTTTCGTCCGGACAATACGCGGCGTGCCTATTCCGATCAGCTCAATCAGGATTGGGGACATCATGAAATTCTGTTCGGCCTGGCCGGGCATTCGGGCGATTGGCGGGAAGGACAGACGGACTGGCAAGGCTACCGGCTGAATTCGCCGCTCGTAGCTTTCGAAACAGAAAAGCACGCAGGTTCACTGGGCCGCGATTTTTCGCTGGTCACGATCAACAATCCGCGCATTCGCGTACTCGCTCTCAAGAAAGCGGAGATGAGTGACGATGTCATCCTGCGCTTGGTTGAGCTGGACGGCAAGCCTGCGCAGAATGTTCGCGTAAAATTTGCGGGGCCAATCTCTGAAGCGCGTGAGGTGAACGGTCAAGAGTTACCGCTTGGTTCAGCCAACGTTGCGGATGGTGCGCTTGAAACATCCTTCAATGCATACCAGCCTCGTACATTTGCACTCAAGCTGGGTGCGCCTCCTGCGCGTCTAGATGGCGTAAAGTCGGAGCCAGTTACATTGAAATACGATCTGGCAGCAGCCAGCGAAGACGATACCAAATCAACCGGTGGATTCGACGCTAAGGGCAATGCTTTGCCGGCTGAAATGCTTTCGCCAGACCTGAAGTTCAGCGGAGTTGATTTTCAGCTGGCTCCAGGCGGAGCATCGAAGCCCGATGCTGTTGTAGCCCAGGGACAGACCATTCACCTGCCTGCAGGCAATTACAACAAGGTCTATATTCTTGCCGCTTCTGACGACGGCGACCAGAAGGCCACCTTCACCGTCGGCAAGAAACCGGTTGAAGTCACAGTGGAAGACTGGGGTGGATTCATCGGGCAGTGGGATACCCGCCTCTGGAAACCCGCTCCAGACACCGTGACGGTGCGGCAGTTTGGCAGCAATGGGCCTGGGCCTGAGAAGGTGGTTCCCTTGCGTAAGGATTGGTCGGTGTCGGCCAATCATGCAACGTGGGACCTGAGCAATCGCGGATCGGCGAACTGGTCGCCGCGATATCCGGAAGATTACATCGGGCTCCGGCCGGGCTTTATCAAGCGCGCTGATCTGGCATGGTACGCATCGCATCACCACACGCCTGACGGACTGAATCAGCCGTATGAGTACAGTTATCTCTTCGCATACGGGATTCCGCTGCCGCCGCACGCAAGCACACTGACCTTGCCAGCGAACAATAAGATTCGTGTTCTGGCAATTTCCGTGGCGAATGAGGAGCCTGCGGTGAATCCCGCACAGCCGTTGTACGACACACTTCCGGCTGGCACAAACGGAAACTAAGGAAATAAAAATAAATCGAGGGGCGCCAGTATCTCCTGGTGCCTTTTCTTAAAATAAAGAAAGGTTCCCAAACCAACAGCGAGATACCATGTACCCGCAGCCCACTTCTTTTGTGGATCGCGTGCCTGCACAGGGGCAAGACTCACTTTAGAGACGGCAAATTCACAACCTTATAGTCCGAAGGAACCTCAAACAGCTCGCTGTCGGGTTCTCCGAATTGAAGCTGCTCAATCCTGACGGTGTACGCCTTGAAGGGGCCCTTTCGATCAACTGCTCCTATCATTTTGAGCTTATCGGAGTACCACTGGTCGATCGTGGTTGTCAGACCGGCTACATCTTCAGCCGAAGTCTCAATGCGAGAGCCATTGAACCAATGGCCCTCGATCATCCGACCTTCTGTCTCGGTGTGGACGACCTTCCATTTGTGTGGTAAGTCTTGCCCGTCTGCCGCGTCGGTGAAGAAGAGACGAGCGTCAGGGGATAACTTCACCTCCAGGCGATACGCGACCTTCTTCGCGCTCAAAAGAACAGTTTGGACTCCTGCAACAGGATCGGTAATGGATACCTCGGGATCCGAGCTATTCCCGGCTTGATCCCTGATCTCCGACTCTTTCCGCAGCCTCCCTGCCGCGTCGCGGTACTGTTGAGCAGTTACCGTATACTCGACGGCGAACGTGCCGTCGTCCAGTTTGTGTGAATGCTCCTCTATTTGCCGAAGGGAAAGGAGAACTCCTGGAACTGGGTCTACAAGGAGGTACCC
This sequence comes from Pseudacidobacterium sp., assembly GCA_036264445.1. Taxonomy (GTDB): domain Bacteria; phylum Acidobacteriota; class Terriglobia; order Terriglobales; family Acidobacteriaceae; genus Pseudacidobacterium. Next base: position 9,294 of record DATAQW010000297.1, on the reverse strand, counting down.
ACCTGGTTTCTCGCTGCTGGTCATTGGGGTCATTCCTGAAGTCAGGACTAGACTCAAGAGTACGAGGGCCTTCTGTTCCTGGATATGTTCTTCGAATTGCGCCATTCCAGAGGGCGAGAGAGTCTTCCTGAGCATGTCCACATATTGCTGGACGAGTTGGCTGCGTTTTTGGAGAAACGCTGCAGAGTCCGGCAGTGTACTTCCAATCCGCACGGCTGCATCGACTCTTGCGTTATAGTCATTGACCATCGCAGTCCATTGCAGCTTGTAGGTTCCGATTATTCTCGCTATGGCCTGAGAGTCTTCCTCCTTCATCCCGGTCATCTTTGCGAGACAGGCTTTCTGCCGAGCCAGTGCCTTTGTGCTCGGGTTTGGCAGTTCTCCCACGACCATAAAATACAGGTGATAAGCCGTAAGGTCGGGAATCAATTCAGGATGATCCTTGCCGGATATCATTTTTACTCCGGAATGATTCATCCCTGACATGTCTTGTTGCGCGAATACAACCGCAGGGAGAAGCAAGAATAGGATCGCCGAACAGAAACGATACACGGGCATTCTCCTTAGCTGGAATCGAATACTGCGTAGCCCAGGACCCGTACGACTATAACTGAATTTGACCGTTGGATTAGATTGAGGGGATTGGTGCCTAGCATCAGGCGTTAAAAGATAACCACAAGGCAGATCGACAAGGCAGATCGACATGGCAGATCGACATGGCAGATCGACATGTCAATATTTTTTAAGCCCCAATCATACACAGTGTAGCTTATCGTCTATCCACGAACTATTGTCCAAGCGAGCTAGGTAGTGCGTCATAATTGACGACGAGTCCCGACCTCACGCGCAGGTCGATGTCGGCCAAGGCCAGGAGGACTTATGCCGGGCGAAGGAAGTACGACAGGATCAAGAGTAACCTTGCACGTGGTTTCAAGCCTTGATGGATTCATTGCGAGGAAGGACAACAACGTCTCCTGGCTGGATGCGAATGGAAGCGTCTACGAAGCCGGGGTTTCCATTTCAGCGGAAGAAGCTGCGGCCTTCGTCAAAGCCATAGACTGTTATGTACTCGGCTCTCGCACCTATGAACACGCACTTGAATTGGGCTGGCCCTATGGGGATACTCCGACGGTAGTGGTGACCCGTAGAGCATGGTCGCCGGCGAAGAAGAACGTCGAGTTCTATTCGGGTGATCTCGAAACGCTCGTCAATGTGAAGCTCGCGCCGCGATTTCGAAACATCTGGCTGGTGGGTGGGGCCGCGCTATGTCAGCGTTTTCTTGAACTCGGCCTGGTGGATGAAATCAGGTTGACCATAGCCCCTGTCCTCTTGGGTGATGGACTCCGGCTATTCGGTGGTGTGCTAACGGAGGAGAGATGGAATTTGAAGAACGTGGTCGCTTACAAGAATGGTTTTGTTGAGTTGTCATACGCCGCCTCCACCGTGTGAGAGCATTGGACGAGATCCCCAACTAACGGGTGGCGTGGCTGGACTGCAAAAGCTGCCGAGATTCCTCGAGAAAAGGCAAAATGCGCCTGTGCCGACCTCATAATCGGTATTCTGCATGACGCACTCCACTAGTGGTTCATCACACGCGGCAGGTTCCAGTGTTTCCACACGGCAATCATGCGCAGGAAAAAGCATGCCGCGATTCCAACTTGAGTGGCTATAGCCGGGCGCGCCTTCAACTCCAGCGCCAGAACGGTGACAGCTGCGCCAGCGAGTGCTGCCGCAGCATACACGTCCGCGCGGAGCACATTGGGGACATGGGCCAGCAGTACGTCACGGATGGTACCGCCGCCTACTCCCGTGACGCCTCCCATAAGAATCGCCAGAAATGGGTGAATGCCGAAATCTAGCGCCTTAGCTGCTCCGGCAACGGCAAAGAGCGCCAGCCCTGCGACGTCGAGAGTGATTAGCAGCGACGGCGGAAAGTGGCTGACTACGCTTGCCTGAAAGAAGACAAGCGTTGCCCCGGCAAATGCGGTTGCCGGGTAGCGCCAGTCGCGGATCGAGTTGGGAGGGACCGCGCCAATCAAGACGTCGCGGATCATTCCGCCCCCGAGGGCTGTGGCAAATGCCAGCACAGGAGTCCCAGGATGTCCAGACTGGCCTGAGTCGCGGCCATGGCGCCTTCGACTGCAAAGACGAAGGTCCCAATCAAATCAATGACCAATAGCAATGTTGCCGAGTGGAATTTTATGGGCATGTGTTTATATTTTCGATTTCTGTTGTACTAGGAGATAAGGTTGTCAGATAACGGGCCTGCTGGAATTGCATCGTACTGATATCAGAAAATGAAATACCCAAACATCGGGCTGGGTTCAACGGCCCGGGAAGTCTGGAATTTGGGTCTCAGGAGAAAGGTTATGAAGAAAAGCCGCGCGCTGCGTCTGTGGCTTTCTATTGTGTTGTTTTTTGGTTTGCTGTGCACTTTTTCTGCACCTTCGTTGCAGGCGCAGCGTTTGAGTGACAAGGATGTGGAGGCCCTCATGAGAAACCTGCATGAGGATGCCAAATCGTTCCGTTCCAGCTTTGACGAAGAGCTAAAAAAAAGCACCATTCGCAGAACGAGCCAGGAAAAAGACGCACGGAGCCTGGCGGGGGACTTTGAAAAGAAGACCGGCGAAATGCTGAGCGAGTTCAAGAAGTCGAAAAAGGGAGATGTGGCTGTCGAGACCACGATGGACAGCGCGCAGGAGATCGACAGGATCATCAATAGCATGCAGGTCAGCGGACGCCTTGCTGCTCAGTGGGAAAAGGTCCGCACCGAATTGAGCCAGGTATCGAGCGCATTCGGCATCAATGCACACTATAGCCGCATGTAAAGGTTTGACTTGTTGTTGATAGCCGTCGCGGATGACGTTTCCCCTCCAGGACAAGTAAAATACAGCTTTTGAAACAGCATTAAAGGAAGATGACAATGGCAGTTTCAGCTATGGCCGGTATTCCGGCCCTTAAAGATGCACATCAGCAATTAAAAGCGCGCATGGACAAGGCCGTGAAGGATTTCCAGGGCCATCTTGCCTCCACGCGCACGGGCCGCGCCTCAGTGGCCATGCTTGATCAGGTAAAGGTCGACTACTATGGCACGCCAACACCTCTGAACCAGGTGGGCCAGCTTACCACTCCCGATGCTAATACGATCCTGATTCAGCCGTGGGATGTCAGCATTCTGGGCGAAATCGAAAAGGCCCTGCGCACTTCCGATCTTGGATTCAACCCGCAGAATGACGGAAAGATCGTCCGCGTGCCGGTACCTCCTATGACGGAAGAACGCCGCCGGGAAGTGGTGAAGCACGTCAGCCGCGTACTGGAAGACCACAAGACAGCGGTGCGCAATATTCGTCGCGATGGCAATGACCTTATCAAGAAAGCAGCGAAAGACAAGAAAATCTCAGAGGACGAGGAGAAGCGCTCGCTTGAAGAGATCCAGAAGCTGACCGACGAAGAGACTAAGCGTATGGATGAGATGGCAAAGAAAAAAGAAGCCGAAATCATGCAAGTGTGAGCTGCGCGCTCGGCGCAAAAACAAAGCCGCTGCAACGCAGCGACTTTTTCATGTCGTCATCCTGACGATGGCTGTGGCCCCCCATCCTTTCACCGAAAATCACGATGGAAGATGGGGCACCCTGAGAACCCCGATTGCGCTTCGCTCAGGATAATAATAGGTCGAGACGAGGCATCTCACATCAAGAACTTTGGGGCTTTGTGGGGCAGCGATCCTGGCATTCTTTTGTCTAGCTCGGAGCGCACCTGGTTCAGACCGTACATGCAGCTTTCGAAGGCTTCAGAAAGACGCCCGAAGAGAGGAGCTTCTACGGCATATTCAAAGAGATCGAACTGGGAGACGATGTAGTAGCTCTCCTTGCCGGTGCGGATCATCTCATACAGATTGGCATTTTCGTTCTCGCGCCATTTATGCACTGATTCCGGATACATCCCGGTGCAGAACAGAGTGTAATCACCAATATGCTTGCGGATGCGGCGTTCGTCATCAAAAGACGCGGCGGTGCCAAGTATGGGATCAGAGGCGATCAGCATTTCGCCAACTTCTCTTACAGGATGGCCTTCAGCATCGTGAATCGGATAGAGCCGTTCGGACATGCAGAAGTCTGTTAGCAGGTCAGCGACATAGGTCGTGATTTCGCTATCGTCCATGCTGAGGTACTCGTTATAGCAGCCGGTAACAACCTCGTGAAAGAACTGGCGTAGCGCGTGGTCTTCGGGAATCATCCTTGACTTCTCCTCTTCAGGTGCTCCGGAAAAGCGGATCACACTTTGTGAACCCGTTTTTCCCGGAAAAGTCATTTACCCCTATGGATAAGAAATGAATCAATTCGTTACAAACTACAAGAGACTTCTTTGATTCCACCAAACTTAATTAGCACTTGGGTTGCCAAATTGCCGACGCGGTAGCCGATAGCATTGTTACGTTTTATTCATGCTTTTCACTATGGGAACGGGCGTATCTTGATTGGGTTGAGCATCCTACAGGCATATCCATGAAAAAGCACACTTCTTCGCATCCTCAGAAACCATCCCACCCCAAAAAGAACCACCCCACAAAGAAGCCAACCCCTACGCCTACATCTCAATCGCAAGACGGGCAGCCGGTTTTCGGACAGCCCCAGCTCAGTTCCGATCCAACGGCGTTCAAAACGCCACACCCTTCGGATTCCGGACTCTACAAGAAGGTCAACAACAGCCTGGTGCAGCCCATTCCGGCCGCGCGCGGCGGGGCAGCGGAACCTGTGCTTACGCTGGCAGATGTTTATGGAGACCAGGGAGGATCCAGGGCGAATGCGATCGAGAAGGCGGGGCAGATTGTTTTTCACTCCGTAGGAGACACAGGCAGCATTTCAGGCCCGAAGACGCAGTCGGTTGTTGCTGACAAGATGGTCGCGGACTTTGATGAGTCGAACGCCGCTGATGTGCCATCGTTCTTCTTCCATCTGGGCGATGTGGTCTACAGTTTCGGCGAAGCAAAGTACTACTACGATCAGTTCTATACACCGTATCGCGAATATCAGGGGCCGATTATCGCCATCCCTGGCAATCATGACGGGCTGGTTTACACAGGTGACACCGCGCCATCCCTCGATGCTTTCTTGAGAAACTTCTGCTCGTCGTCGCCTGAGCAAACCTCGGATTCGGGCGGTCTGCTGCGCACTTCGATGATTGCGCCTGGCGTGTATTTCACCTTTGATGCGCCATTCGTGCGCATTCTCGGCTTGTATTCAAACGTGCTTGAAGACCCAGGCGTGATTTCGAGCGAAGGTGGCACGCGGCCTAAATTGAGCAATGTGCAGCTCGATTTTTTGAAGGCCGCACTCACGCGTTGTAAGACGGAAAAGTATGCGGGCGCTGTGATTATCGCGGTGCATCATCCGCCATATACGGGAGGCGTGGTCCATGGAGGCAGCCCGCTTATGTCGCAGGACATTGACAATGCCGCGCAAGCTGCCGGCTTTTGGCCTCATGCCGTTTTCTCAGGCCATGCGCATAATTACCAGCGCTATTCGCGCACGGTGAATGGAATGACAATCCCTTATCTGGTATGCGGGAATGGCGGCCACGCCCTTGGAAAGATGCGCACCGATACGAATGGCGGAGCCATTCGCACCCCGTATCCAATTGACAATACGCTCACGCTGGAAAGCTATGATGATGAGAATTATGGATACCTGCGCGCTGTAGTCAATGCGCAGACCCTGCACATTGAATATCATCCTGCATACGATGGATCGTCGACAAAGACGCCGGATGATCGAGTGACGCTGAATCTGGCCACGCGGACAACGTCGTAGCGCAAACTCAGGCAGGGCGCGAGATTCCCAGTTTCTTCATGCGGAACTGAAGAGTCGAGCGTTTTATGCCAAGGCGGGCGGCAGCTCCGTTGGGTCCCGAGAAAACCCAGTTTGTTTCTTTCAGCACAGACAGGATGTGACTTCGTTCTACTGCTTGAAGGGTATTGCCGTTTCCATTTGAGACCGGATGGTCGGGCAATTCATGACTGAGTTCGGATTGGGGAATTTTAAGAGTTGGTTCATCTGCGAGAAGCACAGCCCGTTCAATAACATTCTGCAGCTCTCGAATATTTCCGGGCCATGCATAGCGGATGAGCGAATCCATTGTCTCAGAACAAATTGAGTTGATTTGTTTATTCAGGCTACGGCTGAAATGCTGCACAAAATGACTGACAAGTGACGGAATATCTTCAGGACGCTCGCGCAACGGTGGGAGTTCCAGAGGAAAGACGTTCAACCGGTAAAACAAGTCGGCGCGAAATTCTTGTTCTGCAACCATCGATTTGAGGTCACGGTTCGTTGCAGCAATCAGGCGGGCGTTGGTCCGTAGCGTGCGAGAGCTTCCCAGCCTCTCAAATTCGCGTTCCTGCAATACACGGAGCAGCTTCGGCTGTAGTTCGAGAGGGAGCTCGCTGATCTCATCTAGAAAGATCGTCCCTTGATTCGCCAGCTCAAAGCGTCCGATACGCTGCGCCGCTGCACCTGTAAACGCGCCTTTTTCGTGACCAAAAAGCTCACTTTCCAATAATCCGGCAGGCAGAGCGGCGCAGTTCACTTTTACAAAAGCTGCCTTCTTGTGGGAGCTGATGTTGTGGATCGCGCGCGCAATCAGTTCTTTACCGGTTCCGGTTTCGCCACAAATCAAGACAGTGGTTTCTGTAGGGGCAACGGTTTCCACATGTTGCAAGACCCGGCGAAGAGCGGTGCTTGTCCCGACAATCTCCTTGAAGTTCATTTGGTTTCGGATTTCGTCTTCCAGATAAAGTTTTTCGCGAATCAGCTGATCGCTGAAGCTGGTGACCTGGCGGTATGCGAGGGCATTGTCAACCGCAATAGCGACCTGCCTGGCAACCTGCAGCAGGAAGTCAATATCGCTTTGGGCGAATGCGGTTTCCTGGAGCCTTCCCAGGCCAAGTACACCCACTACCCGGTTGCGCCTTATGAGGGGAAGAACGCATACCGTCTGAAGGCCCGCAATGGTGGCCGGGTCTTCGACACCAGATGTATCCAGGTGCTCCAGATTGCCAATCCAGGGCTGGCCGGAACGAAACACTTTTGTAGCGATAGATTCGTTTTGCACAGACTGGATCGTCAGTGTCCGCGGCCGTTTTCTATCGGGAAAATCAAGGGCGTGGAGGCGGAGCGTGCCGTTGCTGGAATCGGGAAGAATGAGAGCTACCGCATCCAGCTGCATCAATCCGCGCATACGCGGCGAAATTTCCTGCATGAGGGTCGTAAGTTCCAGATCAGAAACGATGGCATTGTTCAGATCCAGCAGAAGCTTAAGCTTGGTCGTTTCATTTTCCAGACGGGTTCGAGCAAGCTGCAATTCGGCAAAATTGTATGCGCCATCCAGGGCCAGCGCGATCTGGTTGGCCATAACGGACAACAGAGCAATCACGTTATCCGAATAATATTCGGCATGCCGGCTGGCAAAAAGAATGGCTCCCAGACGGCGGTGTGCAGTCGTAAGGGGAAGCACGCATACAGAGACCACACCGAACTGCAATAAGAACTCAACGGACGTGGCAAAGGGATAATTTAGCCGAGTTAAATCAATGACTAACGGCTGTTGATATTCATAAACCCAGCGGCACGCAGGGCATTCCAATGGAACAGTCGGCAAAAAGGGAAAGGGATGATCTTCAATGTCGATGCCACACCAGTGGACTGTTTCTCCAAAGTCGCGGTAATGCACAATGCCGATGGCGTGAGCGCTGATAATGGAACGCAGCTCTTTTGCCATAGCCCGAAAGAACGCATCCGCATCCTGGTGAGCTCCAATGGCGCGAGACAACTTTACGACAGCTTCATACTGCTGCGCCGGAGAAATCAGAGTGGATGCTGCATTGTGTCTTCTTCCATGAAGCGAGGTTGCCATCCCTCATCACTCCGCGTCAGTGGATGAACTTTGGATGCCTGCATTGCATGTAAAGTAGCAATTTTCTGTAAGATACGTCGTCCTTCGTGAACTCCTTATTATGCGCCAAAATACTGGCAGGTGCTTACATTCTGGCAGCCAATAGATACTTCAACGGTAACCGGGAATAAAAGTAGCGCTATATAAGTAACAGAATTACTTGTATTTACAGCGTCCGGCGAGTTTGGCCTACATCGTGCAGCAAATTTGGTTGAGGAGGGCGGGAAATGTACCAACAGCGGGAAGAGAAAACGCAGAATTTTCGTCTGGATGTACAACTTCACGAGTTGCTTACTCGACCTGCCACGGACACCATGCATTTCGTTGCGATGGGCGAACCTCAGCGCTTTCCTGATCCCGTATTTCCACAATATCCCGAATTGCTGGGGCCGATTGATGACGACGAGGACTGGAGTCCTCCGGAACGGCGCAAGTACAAGCCGGGGCAAATCTACCATGCGATGCAGGGATGGCTTTTCCCCTATATCCGCTCCCGCGTTACAGCAGGCGACTTTCATCCATTGATTGCTTATCTCTTTACTGAATTCAAGTGTAATCTCGACTGTCATTACTGCTGGGCCTTTGACAACAAAGTCAAAGGAATGACAGAAGATACGGCCAAGCGTTCGATTGACTGGCTGCACGGAACAGGTTGTCGCGTCCTGGCGTATATGGGCGGTGAACCATTATTGCGCCCTGACTTGATTCATCGAATTACTTATTACGCCGCAAAGAAGAACTTCTGGATCTACTTACCAACCAATGCCCGGTTATTGCGAACCGATGTAATTGATAAATTGGCGGATGCGGGCATGTCTACCTTCAATATCGCGGTCGATGCAGTTGATCTCAAACCAGGGCTGCCCAAAGCACTTGTACCGATACGCAAACAATTTGACTATCTGGTCCGTAAACAATACGGATATGGCTATTCGGTTTTTCTTAACATCAACATATGCCGCAATAACTTAGATGATGTTCGCCAACTTACTGAGATTGCGCACGATAACGGCATAGCAACGGATTACCACATCAATGAATCTCCGTTGCTGGAGCAGGACGAACACTTCAAACACGCGGACGATAATGTCACCTATATCACCAAGACGGACTGGCCAGCCGTCGAGGAAACCATCCAGTGGATTACGGAAAAGCAGGATTCCGGCTACAAAATGGTGAATTCAAATACGCGTCTCTGGCAGATGGTGGATTTTATGAAAGGAAATCACTTCCCATGGAACTGCCGCGCGGGGCAAAATTCTATGATTATTCGCGTGGATGGAACACTGGCTCCCTGCTTCCCGATGTATACAGCTAGTTACGACTGGGGAGTGGTTGGCAACC
>DATAQW010000066.1:0-13187 GCA_036264445.1 Pseudacidobacterium sp. | reverse complement strand
CTGAATGCCGGAAATCGCGAAAGTGGGCAACGAAGCCGATGCTGCCTACAGCCAGATACACACAGGCGAGGACCAATACCGAAATGGGGCGTCGATTTGGATTCATGGCAGCGATTTTTGAACTTCACCCTCGCGGCCGGCGGCTAAAGAGATCTGGCGTTTCTGTCCAGCTTCAACCAAAATACAGGATCAGGTCCGCTCGCTGTCTAGCGCGGCAGCGTCTTTAATATCGACTCCCACGATCTCCTTATCACCAACGCCAGACTTGTAGGAAAGATGAGACGGCTGGAGATGATGCTTGGTTTTTCCAACCACAGGGTCCAGTATTTTGATGTAGAGGTGGAACGCGCCTCCATAAAGAGAATGCTCTCTTTCCTGACCGGTTTTTCCCATAATTTTTAATGACATTGTCATATGAACCAGGTCGCGGAAAATGCCTTCCTCCTGATGCAGATCTTTAAAAACACGCAGAAAATTGCCCTGACTGCCCAAATTAATGGCGCCGGATTTCGCTGCTGATGCCCAGAACATGATCTCGACAGACGTAGAGCTTTCAAGGACGTCTGCGGCGCTTTTGATGAGTGAGAGGGCTTGCTGTTGCGTCTTCAAATGATCGGCGCCTGCGCTTAACCACTGTGGGGCGAATTCGACTGGCATAGGCGAAAAGTGTCTCCAAGAAGTCAAACCATGTCAATCATTCTCTATGCTGTTCCATCGACTTAAAGAAAACGAGTGCGAACAAAAGTAACACTGGCCCTTTCTCGACCAATTCACAAAACAGTAAAGCATCTGTAACAATCGCCACCCAGAATCAGATTAGTTTCCAAGGGGGAGAGCTGTGAAGAAAAGCACGTTTTTTGCCGCCGCGCTTGTAGTGTGCTCGGCAGCTGCAGGATTTGCCCAGAAGATCAACGGCGCTGGCGCCACGTTTCCGAATCCTATCTATTCGAAATGGTTCAGCGAATATAGCGCCCAGCACCCAGGCGTTCAGATTAACTATCAACCCATCGGCAGCGGTGGTGGCATCAAGCAGGTCACTGCGGGCACAGTCGATTTCGGCGCCAGCGATGGCCCGATGACTGATACGCAACTTCAGGCATCGAAGATCAAGATCATCCACATCCCGACCGTCATCGGCGCGGTGGTTCCGATCTACAACCTGCCAGGAGTAAACACTGAGCTGAAGTTTGCGCCCGATGTCCTTGCCGATATCTATCTTGGCAAGATCACCAACTGGAGCGATGCCCGCATTGCCAAAGACAATCCTGGCGTGAGTCTGCCGAATACGGACATCATCATAGCCCATCGCTCAGACGGCAGCGGCACTACCTATATCTTCACGGACTACCTTTCGAAGGTCAGCAATGATTGGAAGAACAACGTTGGCCGCAATACCGCCGTGGCATGGCCGAAGGGAATCGGCGGCAAGGGCAATGAGGGTGTGGCAGGGCTCGTCCGCCAGATGCCCGGCACCATCGGCTATGTTGAGCTGATCTACGCTCTCCAGAACAAAATCCAATACGGCTACGTGAAGAATGCCTCAGGAAACTGGGTCAAGGCCAGCGTTGACGGAGTAACCGAAGCCGCGGCGACCGTGAAGCAGATGCCAGCCGATTATCGCGTCTCCATCACGAATGCTCCTGGAAAGGATGCCTATCCGATCGCCAGCTTCACCTGGCTTTTGATTCCAACACCTGCGCCAAACTCTGAAAATGGCAAGGTTATCAAGGATTTCCTCAACTGGATGCTCGATCACGGCCAGGCGGAAACCAGCGCTCTCTACTATGCTCCGCTGCCGAAGACAGTCGCCGACAAGGTTCGCGGAACTATTGCAGAGCTGAAGTAAATTGCAGCAGCTCATCGAGTTAAGGCGCGTCGGACGGCGCGCCTTTGTCGTTAGCTTCGAAATTTGGGCTCAAAGGAGGAATATCTGGTTGAAAAACGATCCGCACCCTGCACTTTTGTGCGAAGCGCCTCTGTTCGGACAACCAGCCCCCCGATATTTCCTTATTTTTCATAGTGTTTAACTTGGCATTCAAAAAGGCCATTTAGCCTAGGATGTGGTGAATTTTAAAGTCCAGGAACCTCGTGTGTCCGGCCCGTCCTTAACTTCAGATTCTGCGGCAAAATTCCCGGCAGCGGCGAACGAAAATCCCCCGCCATCGCCGATTCGCGCTTTTTTGATGGGCCGGGGAAATTCAGCGGTCAGCGATAGGTCATTTCGCTGGCTGATGGTGCTTTGCGCCATAAGCATCTTTGCCATCGTTGCTCTCATTGCCTGGGAGCTCGTCGCCCAGTCCGGTCTGGCGTTCTCGAAATTCGGCTTCAGCTTTTTCTTCAAGCAGGCGTGGAATCCGGTTTCCGGCGACTTCGGCGCATTGCCGTTTGTCTACGGCACCCTGGTTTCATCCATTGTGGCGCTGATTATTGCCGTGCCACTGGCCATCGGTGTGGCGATTTTCCTCACTGAGATGTGCCCGAAAATTCTACGTACTCCGCTGTCCTTTATGACGGAGCTGCTTGCCGCAATTCCCAGCGTCGTCTATGGTCTCTGGGCAATCTTCGTCCTGGTGCCCCTGCTGCGCGAATACGTGAATCCATTTTTGATGAAAGTCTTTGGATGGACCGGCTTTTTCGCCGGACCCAACTTCGGCATCGGCATGTTTGCTGCTGGTGTCATTCTCGCCATCATGATTCTGCCCATCATTTCATCGCTTACGCGAGAAGTCATGACCGCCGTGCCGCACTCACAGCGCGAAGCTGTACTTGCTCTCGGCGCTACACGCTGGGAGATGATCCGCATGGGCGTCCTTCGCAATGCGCGCATCGGCATCGTTGGCTCTGTGATTCTCGGCCTGGGCCGCGCGCTCGGCGAAACCATGGCTGTGACCATGGTGATTGGCAACAGCCCCGAGATTCACAGATCCGTGTTAGCTCTCGGCCACAGCATGGCCAGCGTCATCGCCAACGAATTCAGCGAAGCTTCCGACGATCTCTATCGCAGTGCCCTCGTTCAAATTGGTCTCGCGCTCTTTCTCGTCACCATCATCGTCAATGCGTTGGCCCGCCTGCTGGTGTGGGCGGTAACACGTGGCGCTTCGGAGAGGGTGGTCTAAGCATGAATACCAATCTTAAGACCAGAAAAGCCAACCAGGTATGGCGCATCTTCGCCAACCACGCAGCCTCGACGCTTGCTGTTCTGAGCACAATTCTTGTCATCGCGCCGCTCGTTGCCATCTTCATTTATCTGCTCTACAAGGGAGCAAGCTCACTCAATCTTGCATTTTTCACGCAGATCCCCAAGCCGGTAGGCGAAACGGGCGGCGGCATGGCGAACGCCATCGTCGGGTCTGCTGTGCTACTTGCCATCGGAAGCCTGCTCGGCGTGCCTCTCGGAATCGGCGCGGGCATTTTTCTCGCCGAGTTTGGACGTGGCGGAAAACTGGCTAACTTCGTGCGTTTTACCGCGGACGTGCTTAACGGCGTGCCCTCCATCATCATGGGCATCTCTGCTTACTCGCTCATTGTCCTGCCGCAGAAGCATTTCTCGGCCCTTGCAGGTGGTACGGCACTTGGAATCATGATGGTTCCTACCATCACGCGCACCACGGAAGAAATGCTCCTCATGGTGCCCAACTCCATTCGCGAAGCTGCACTGGGTCTCGGCGTGCCCAACTGGCGTTCTGTGCTGGCCATTACTCTTAAGACTGCTTCCCCCGGCGTGATCACCGGATGTATGCTCGCCTTTGCGCGTGTCGCAGGCGAGACGGCTCCGCTGCTCTTCACCGCCTTCGGCAACCAATTCTGGAGCCTGAATATCAATCAGCCCATCGCTGCGTTGCCGCTGCAGATTTACGTTTATGCCATCTCGCCTTATGACGAGTGGCACCGACTTGCCTGGGCAGGCGCGCTGGTTCTCATTGTTTTAATCGTTGTGTCCGTCGCACTGGTGCGCTACGTCACCACGCGCGGTGTTTTGAAGGGAGCAAATTAAGTGGCTGTTGCAATTGAAGTCTCAAGCCTGAACGCCTGGTACGGCAATAACCATACATTGCAGGACATCAACCTGCACATTTCAGCAAGCCAGGCCACTGCTCTCATCGGTCCCTCAGGATGCGGCAAGTCCACCTTCGTGCGCTGCCTCAATCGCATGCACGAGACCAACCCGATCGCTAAAGTTACCGGAAAAGTGCGCATGGGCGAGGTCGACATCTACAATGATGCTTCGCCTGTCGAAATCCGTCGCCGCGTCGGCATGGTCTTCCAGCGTCCCAACCCTTTTCCTACCATGTCGATCTATGACAACGTCGCGTCAGGCCTGCGTCTCAATGGATTCCGCAACCGCCGCGTTTTAGATGAAGTGGTGGAGCGCTCGTTGAAGCACGCAGCTTTATGGGAAGAAGTGAAAGACGACCTGAAGAAGAAATCCGGAGCAAGCCTTTCCGGAGGCCAGCAGCAGCGTCTCTGCATCGCACGCGCCCTCGCCGTTGATCCTGAAGTCCTGCTCATGGACGAGCCGGCATCCGCTCTTGATCCCGTATCGACCGCGAAAATCGAAGACCTGATCTTCCAGCTCAAATCGCAGTACACTATCGTGATTGTGACCCACAATATGCAGCAGGCTGCGCGAGTGGCCGAGCGTACCGGGTTCTTCCTGAACGGCAAGCTTGTCGAATTTGATACGACTCACAAGATTTTCACAAATCCAGGCGACAAGCGGACGGAAGATTACATCACAGGCAGGTTCGGATGATGATGATGCGCCTTCGGTTTCACAAGAGCCTTGATGATCTCAAAGAAAAATTACTGGTCGCTGCTGGAATGGCCGAACAGTCCATTCACCGTGCGGTTGAAGCATACCGCACGCGCGATCTTTCCATTTGCGATTTAGTAGACCGCAGCGAACTCGCCATTAATCGTCTCGAGCGCGAGATCGATCAGATGTCTCTCGATCTGCTCGCCATGGAGCAGCCCATGGCCATCGACCTCCGCTTCATCCTCGCCGTCATCAAAATCAACGCCGATGTTGAGCGCGTCGGTGATTCCGCCGTCAATATCATCGAACGCGTGCGCGACCTCGAGGCCTATCCTGTAGTCGAACTCCCCATTGATATCCCGCGCATGGCCAACCTCGCCGCGGCCATGGTGCGTAAAGCATTGCAATCCTTCATCGAAGCTGACGCGAAGATGGCGGAATCCGTCCTCTCCATGGATGACAACGTCGACAAACTGAACGAGACTATTCACTACGCGCTGCTGAACGTGATGCGCGAACAGCCACAATACACGCCACAGGCGCTCAATGCGCTGGTGATTGCCCGCAGCTTAGAGCGCGTCGCCGACCACGCGACCAACATCGCTGAAGATGTGATTTTCTGGGTACAGGGATACGACGTGCGTCACCACATGAGCCTCAGCGACAACTCCAGAGCTTGATGGCGCGATTTTTGTATGGTGGGGTGAAAGCAGATTCGAAGGACCGGCTTTTGCACCGGTATCACTAAAGTGAGTGCCCCAGAGCCTGCCCTGAACGAAGTCGAAATGTTCGCGAAGCTAGCCTGGGTCTTTTGAATCCTTCAACCCTTCTACCAACCTTTCCAAAAACACCTGCTGTCCGCTCAGAATCCTCTCCCGTGCCTCTTCTACAGAAAACCACTCCCAACCATCCACCTCAAGAAACTCGGCCATTCGCCCTGATCGTGGAGGCCATTCCATCTGAAACGTATTGCTCTTCATCCCGGATGGATCACAATCCCCCTCAACAGCCCAGGCGCTTACGAGCTTCCCACCAGCCTGCTTCACTTCACCGAGGGAAATAAAATTCCCGTCAACAACCATCCCCGTCTCCTCGATGAACTCACGCTTCGCCACAGCGAGCGGATCTTCATCGGAAGAGTATTCGCCTTTAGGAATCGACCATGCTCCCAAATCCTTCTTGACCCAGAACGGCCCACCCGGATGGACAAGAAAGACTTCAATCCCATTGGGACTGCGGTGATACATCAAAATTCCAGCACTCCGTTTCGGCATAGAGAACAACTTATATCAAAATCGTCATCTCGATCTGGAGCTTCTGTAGCCGCCACAAGTGGTGCCCTATCCGTTTGCGCTGTTTGCGAAAAGTTGGGAACTACAGACGTGGGCATTGTAGAGTCAACTAAAGCCCACCACGCGATAGAATCAAATCTTCATGACGACCACCCTACCCCACCACGATGGACTCCAGGGCTCAGTCCTCGTTCTCATCCAATTCGATGTCTGCGAAGAAATCCGCCTCGATCGCTTGCGGCAAATCTTCAGCGCACAGACTGTGCAAAGACCTCCTCTGAAGCACGCTTTACCCAGCTATATCCGTTATGAACGACCTCCGGTCGTTGAATCGGCAGAAACACTGGTGCTTGAGAGCGGCGAGCGCCTTCAAGGGCAGATCAAGTACTACGATTACGGCGTCGTCAGCGTAATTTTCGAGCTGCCGTTTTCAGGAGACTGGCAGAAATTAGTTCAGCTCTCAAGCCGCTGGGTGTGGGATGTTGATTTCTCCGCACTCGCCCTGCGCGTTGTTAAGAAGCGCCTCGAACAGGCGGCAGACGCTCTACTGAAGCCTTACAAGGAATGGCTTGATGAGGACTATTTCATCTTTCATCTACGCGAGGTCACTGGCTCGCCAACAGCGATAGAGCTTTTAGCGAATCACGGCAAAGAAGTTTCTCAGATCGTGCGTGGCGACACAACTGAACTCTCCGGCAGCGAACGGCAGGAGGTCCTGCAGTCCGGTATCTCTTACGCTGTAAACGATCTTGCCGTCATCGGCTGGAACGCCGCATTCCTTTACGACACGCCTTCCGGCGCCGAAAGCGCGATCCAACTGCTCGAATACGCAAATTCGCAGCTGCTGGAATTCCGGCACTATGATGACCTGCTGACGAATGAGCTCGAGGGTGTCTACAACTCACTCGAAGAGGGAACAGGTCTTTTCGCGCGCTGGCGTCTTGCGCGCTCTGCCACAAAACTGAACACAGTTTTACTCGAAGTCACAGAACTAACCGAGCATGCCGACAACGCCATCAAGTTTCTGAGCGATATGTTTTCAGCACGTCTTTATAAACTGGCTGCAGCCAAAGTAGGCGTGCCTGATTACAAAAACCTTGTCACCAACAAAGTCCAGACTGCGCGTGAACTCTACCACTTTATGGTCGACCAGTTCAATCAGAGCCGCGCCTTCTTCCTCGAGCTCACAGTCGTCATCATCCTTATCATCGAACTTTTCTACCTCTTCCGTGGCCACCCGTTTAAGTAATGGCTTATCCACTCCAATATTCCAGCCGCCGCAGAAGTGGAAAGTAAAGCGCAAACCGAAGCGGCAGTTTTTCACCGTGGATTTTCCGTAAAGCCGTGCCGTACAGCGCCAGTTGTGGCTCATATTGCTTCCGCTGCGCAGCAAGAAATCCAGCAATATTCGTGCCCGAAAAGCGCGTGGTCTTGTAGTCCACAACCCAGACATAATCTGTGCCGGTGGAAAGAGGTTCGCTACCAGCGTGGAAGACGCGGTCAGCACGAAGGGTGCGCAATGTGCCGTCAATCCATCCTGTCCATGACGCTTCCGATTGCGCTTCCGGGTGGCGTGCCAACAGCCACTGCCCATGTGGATCGGCAGCAGCGGCTTCGATCGCGGCGATCATCTCCGTACGTGCCCGCAATGCCTGTTCATGCGGCAAAGCAGCAACACGCAGCATGGCCGAAGCCTGCGACTCAAGCCACGCACGCAGCTCTGTGCCAGACGCAGCAGGCCGCCGGCTCAACCGCTCAAGCAGGGTGTGAATCATGGTGCCCGTCAAACGATGCAAACGCGGACCTTCAGGCCTTTCAAAAAGTTCGAGATCATTTGCTGTAGCAGAAAATGTACTTGTGACAGCTACATTTATCCCTGTACTTCGCCGTTCGGCGGATAAAGGCAATCTTCGCAGAAGCAAAGGCGGATGCAATGGAATTGCGGCGGCTGCGATATCGACGATCCCGGGCTGCGGCTCCGGAAAGGAGATGACCTTTTGCCTGTTGAGTTCCAAATATGCCGAAACAAATTCAGGCTCAAGTGCCGGCCATGCGGACGAGAGCAGACTATCCGGCGCGCCGGCCTGAAGATCGTCGCTATTTGTTACTGTCGCAGTTCCAAATAGATGAAGCTCGCGCCGTGCTCGCGTGCAGGCAACATAAAAAATGCGTTTACGCTCTTCAGTCTCGCGCATCAGCCGCTGCTTCTGCACCCAGCGATAGAGTGGATGCGTGTCACTGCCTTTGCTGTCAATCGGAGCAACCAGCAGCTCGTCTTCATCCGCGTTATCGATACAAGCGCGCTGCAACATGCTGATGAGCGGCTTTGGGTCGCGTCCAGTACTGCGTTCAAGGCCCGGCACTATGACCACATCAAAGCCAAGTCCCTTGGCCTTGTGAATCGTCATAAGCTGTACACCAAAGCGCTCGCTGGCGCGTGGATCAGGCTGTGCAAAGAGCCGTTCTAATTGCTGGTCCAGTTCATCGCCCAGACAGGCAACGCCGTCGGGCGACATGCTGTCCAGCATGGAGAAGAAGACGTGCACATTCTCCTGCTGCATGTCATCAAGGCAAAGCGGTCCTCCCAGTGCGTGCCACGTGCGCTCGACCCAGGTGGAAAATGACTGGCCTTGCTGGTATCGAACTTCAAGAGCTTGGTCGAGAATTGTGAAAACATGCTTGAGACGCTGCTGTCCATCGCTGCTGAGCAGCGACTGGCGCTCTTTGATAAGTTGCACAACGGGAACCCGCGCAAAGCATTTGTCATCTTCCCCACAGAGAACGTGCATATCTTCGAGTGTCAGCCCGCACCACGGCGCGCGCAGCACTGAAAGCCATGCCACGCGGTCCATCGGATGCAGTAGTGCGCGCGTGAGCGACAGCAGGTCGCGGACTTCCTGTCGTTCGGCCAGCGTTTCTAACTCCACCGAGCGGTACGGAATGTTGTGTTCGCGCAGCATCCGGGCGATGAGCGTCAAGTGCTGCCGCGCACGCGCCAGCACTGCGACTGTAAAAGAATCCTCCGGATTTCCGGCGGCACGCTCAATGCGTGGAATATGTTTTTCAATCAGTTGAATTACGTCTTCGGCTTCGCGCTTGCGGGCCCAGTCACTGGCCTCTTGATCGCCCTTGGGCATAAATTGCCGATGTAGGACAACTGATTTGACCGGAAGTGCAGCAGTCACCGCTTCAGAAGGCGAAAACGAAACTGCGGCTGCTCCAGGCGTGTTATTGCCTCTAAAAATAATGTCGAAGTAAGAATTCAGAGGCTCAGTCAGGCCGGCATGGGAGCGGAAGTTTGCTGAAAGTTGCAACGCTTCGCATCGATGGACCTGTCCGTCAGAAACAATCCCATGCTGCCGCACCTGCTCGAACAGTTCCACCTCAGCCTGGCGAAACATATAAATCGACTGCATAGGATCACCCACCAGAAAAACAGTCCGGCGTTCATCAGCACTCCAGGCACGAAGAAGCATTTCGAGCAGCTTAAGCTGGCGCCGCGATGTATCCTGGAATTCATCTACGAGAAGATGTTGAACGCTTTCGCTGATCCCAAGAACGGTTTCGCCTGGATGCTCTGCACCCAGCACCTGCAAAGCAGCGATGCCTAGTTCAACAAAGTCAATGACATTCTGCTCAGCGAACAGAACTCGCAATTCAGCAACCGAGTAGCGCAGCACAATAAACATGCCGCGCAGAATGCTCCACTGGTCCTCGTTATAGCGGGTAGGTGGTAACTTGCGGATACTGCAAAGCGCTTCGAGCAGTCCATTGATTTTCGAGAGTCGTCCGATAAGCCAAATCATCCGGTCTTTATATTGCTGCTCCGGTGAATCCTTCCTGCGATTCGCAGAAGGAGGGAAGCCATCTTTGGCCGTCACCTGCTTCCGCCACGCATCGCTGCTTTTTGTCAGCAATAAGCTACAGAAGCAAAGCCACTGGTCAAGGAACTTTTCTGTCGGCTCGGGTAACGAATGGATGTGAGCAATTGCTCCCAGGCCCAATTCATTCGAGTTTCCGCTTGCATAGTTTGCAAGCTCGATCAACTCTTTTGAGAGTTCCTGTTCTGCGGTAAGTCGTTGATGAACTGCTTTCAGCGCCCAGCGCGTTGCATTTCTGAACGGGGCTTCCAGTCCGAGGCGAACGGCATCCCAGTCTTCGCTTGTTAACTCTCCGCTCAACGGAAGCACTGGCAGCCACTGGTCGCGTTGCGCAAGCATCGCGGCAATCAGCCGTTCGGCATCAGGCAGATTATTGTCACGCAACTCCAGCAGATGCATGAGCGCGAAATGGATTTCACGATTCTGATTGCCGAGATTCGCCAGCGTGCGCCGTGCCGCTTCATCGTATAGCGGACGCGCATCTTCCTGCGGCTGCAAATGGCCGCCCATGCGCGCAAGCAGCGGCTGTTCATGAGCAATGCGCATGCACAGAGAGTCGATGGTCTGAATGTTCAATCGCTGCGGTTGCTCCAGCAGGTTCCAGCCTCTTGCTTCTGCGTGAGCAAGAGCGGCGCGTGCAGAAGTGAGCATTGCATTGCTCTTGCCGTGAGGTTTGCTGCGCGCTGTTTCAAGTTGTTTCAGAATCCGCAAGCGCATCTCAGCCGTGGCAGCGCGGGTAAAAGTTATGGCGAGAATCTGCTCTGGTTCATCCACCTCAGAAAGCAGTTTAAGAAAGCGCTGCGTGAGCAGTTCCGTTTTCCCGGAGCCAGCGGGAGCCTGAACAATGCAGGAAATGCTGGTATTCAGCGCCGCATCGCGCTGCGCCTGATCTGGAGCAACAGTGTGCATCTCAGCCATTGTCAGCCTCGTCTCCACCTGCCGTGGGCTCCGCTTCTGCTATCCGGCACAAGCCAGGAAACGGGCAAAACTGGCATGTTTTAGGGCCTTCTTTTGGATCGACAGATGCTTCACCACGCAAAAATTCTTCGGCAAGACCACGTAGCGAGCGTTGCCAGCGATCGCGCATGCTGTTGTCGTAGGGTTCGTTCACGAATGGGCTGCTGGCAGTAAGATCAGATCTGAATTGCTCTTTGGCACTCGCAACGCGGCCGATAAAATCAGTCTCCCCAGCACGAATCTGCGCGAAGAGCAGTCCGTTGACGTTTTCAACATTGCCGTAAATTGCATAAAGGGGTAACTGCGGCTCATTAGGCCGCTCGCCCTGCCAATCTGTTGTCGATACCTTGCCGGTCTTGTAGTCGATGAGCAAGTGGCTGCCATCGGAAAGCGCATCAATACGATCGGCGCGCAGATTCAGCTTTAAACTGCCAACACTTACGTCCTTCAGTTTTTCTTCTCGCGCTTCTACCGTGAACGGATTGCGCTGCGCTTCGCACAACATCCATTCATACAGGCGAACAAGCATGCGTTTCTGCTCAGATTCGAGATACGCGCGCATCCATGGATCCGCTGAATGCTTCTGCATCCAGGGCTCAAAGATCCTACGAATATGAAAACCAAGAATTTCGTCCAGCCTGTTTGCCACAATTGCATTCTTTAAGTCATCAAGCGCCAGCAGCCGGAAAGCCTCGGGTGTATCAGGTGACCAGATGCTTTCAAGAACACTGTGCATCAGGCTGCCGCGTTCAAGCGCGCTTAATCCCCACTCTGTGCGGTTGAGAGGACGCGCCGCCAGGCGCCGTGCAGCAAATGCCTGGAAGGGACATGCTGCCTGCTCCTTCAATATGTTGGCACCTCCGGCAACACGGTCTTGCGGCCATGGAACTGTCTCAGAAGGCATGACAAGCGTATCAAGCGCCAGCGAAGGTCGCGCAGGTTCGCTGATCTGCAGCTGTTCGCGAAATTTGTGCGTCGCGAGTGGCACATGACCTGCGCCAAGCACTGCCGCAAGCAGCGGAGAAGCCCTTAGCTCGCCCTCTTTATTCAACCGCGCATAGCTGAAAACAATCTCTTGCGCGCTACGGGCAACGCGATGCGTTGTGATTAGTGCGAGTTGGGTATCGACTGCAGTGCTGCTGTGTGGTAGTTGTGCTTTACGCTGCAAAGAACCGGGCAGGAGTGGATGACGCCGGCCGGAAGGAGGCCACTGTGAATCGTCCATGCCGAGAAACCACAAAGCATCAAACGTCTGGCCTGACGACTCAAATGCGCCGAGAATCTGGATAGGAGCGTTATGCGATTCAGGAGTGAAAATAACTTCTGATGCTCGTTGTTCCAGCGCTCTAAGAAAACCACCAAATGAAACTGTATGCCCGGCAAAATCCAAAGAGGCAATTTCGTCCAACAGCGTCTGCCAGCGAATTTGTGCCTGGAACTGTACGCTGTCCGGCTTGCGATAACCTGGCCAACCGCTGGCATGCAGCAGTTGTTCCGCCAGGTCGCACCAATCCATGTATGATTTGTTTTCTTTCAGTGTGCCTTTTTTTTCAATTGTCTGCAGCAGACGGCGGGTGCGCTCTTTGAATGCACTTGATTTTGCACTTCGAACAAATACCTCCAAAGAAGTCTCAGGAGAGAGCGATCCAAAATCCCGCAGCTCAAAATCCATTTGTGCAAGGCTGAGTATTTCGGAAGGCTGATCGCAAACGAATCCTGAAAGCAAAAGCCATGTAATGATTTCTTCCGGCAGAGGCGCAATGGTCCAGCGCAGCATGGACAAAGCGGCCCGCACAACAGGGACAGTAGCGAGTGGCACGCCAAGAGAAAATTCGAAAGGAGCTATCGTAGCCTCCGCAATAATATCGAGCGATTGCGGTGCAAGCACTTCGCGGAAGATACGCTCAGCTTCTGCGCGGAGATGGTTCACATCAGGAGCGATCACGCCGATGCGTTTTGCAGGATTCTCTTCCAATTGCTTCCTGCACCATTGAGCGCAGGCAAAGAGTTCATCGCGCGCGTCATCCGCGATAAGCAAAAGCCGCTCCACCCGCTCCTTCTGTTCGATTTCTGCATCTTCTGTCGTTGTTCCGGAGCTACGCAGCGCTTCAAGAAAGCGTTCCTGCAAGGGAGTTGTCCGGTCAAAGCCAACCAGCAGAATATTTGCGGGAACTGCCAGAGTGCCGGACCTCACAGCTGCGCAAAGCCTGTCCTCAAGATCACTGCGGCTTATCCACTTGTTGTCGCGGCATATCTGATCGAAGGCTGACGCCCACCGACGGAAATGTTCCGCATCCGGCT
>DATAQW010000251.1:0-19474 GCA_036264445.1 Pseudacidobacterium sp. | reverse complement strand
AACCAAGAGCGAAGTATTATCGACCTATCTTTCCAAGCCTGACACCATGCCGTGTTATGGCGATAAATTCCTTAACTGAATCATGCTCCGTGAAGAGCTTTGAATCCGCCGCTGTGGTCTGCGGTAAAACTGTCATTTGATTTTTCCAAATGGCTTAACGGGGCAAACGCTCATAAGGATTTTTCGTCATGGCGCTGCAGTCGCTTTCAGGTACGACAGACTTTACAGAAGAACAGAAGCATTATCTTCAGGGCTTCTTTGCCGGAGTTTCTCAACGAGGGAAATTTCCATTCGTTGGGCACACAACATCCGGGCAGATTACGCATAATCCGGAACCGGGTATGGCGAACCAGGCTGCAGAGCCGCCAGAGGAAACATATTTCGGTACTCGGCTTTCTGATCTCTGTAAAGAAGAACGGCTCAAATATGAAGAGAATCCACTGGATATCTGGGACAAAATTCTTGCGCATGCGAATGAGAACCGCGCACCTGAAGGCGGAGATGTTTTTCGCTTCAAGTTTCATGGATTGTTCTATGTAGCCCCGGCACAGGATTCGTTCATGCTTCGGCTGCGTGTTCCTGGTTGCATTCTCAAGTCGCATCAGATGCGCGGACTTGCGCAGATGGCGTCGGATTGGGGATCGGGCCGCGCAGACATTACAACACGCGGTAATATGCAGATCCGCGAGTTCCAGCCTAAGGACATCGTCCGCGTACTCATGAGATTGCATTCCCTGGGGATGACTTCGCGAGGAGCGGGTGCTGACAACATCCGTAATATCACTGCTTCACCTCTTACAGGAATTGATCCAGAAGAACTTTACGATGTTGCTCCACTCGCCGAAGCGCTGCACTTTTACATTCTTAATTCGCGCGATTTATATGAGCTGCCGCGGAAGTTCAATGTCGCTTTTGATAATGGCGGTTCATTGAGTGTTCTTGCAGATACGAACGACATTGGCTTTATCGCAGTGCGGGTTAGAGAAGGGCACGATATTCCTGCTGGCGTTTATTTCCGCGTGCTGTTGTGCGGCATTACCGGGCACAAGCAGTTTGCAACCGATTGCGGATTGTTGCTTACTCTCGATCAAACCGTCGCGGTGGCTGCTGCTATGATTCGCGTCTTCAATGAAAACGGAGATCGCACCGACCGCAAGAAAGCGCGCCTGAAATACCTAATCGATAGATGGGGTGTTGCAAAATTTCTTGAGGAGACAGAAAAGCGATTAGCATTTCCTCTTCTACGGTTCCCAGTCGAGAAGTGCGAGCCGCGCAAGCCTATTGACCGCGCGGGACATATTGGCATTCACCCACAGAGCCAACCAGGACTTCATCACATCGGCATTGCCGTGCCGGTTGGCAGGCTGCCTGTAAATCAAATGCTGGCGCTTGCTGATATTGCTGATCGATTTGGCACAGGCGAGATGCGGCTGACGGTATGGCAGAACCTGATTCTCCCGAATGTTTCTACTAAGAATCTCGAGTTGGCAACGGAAGCAATTCTTGCTGCGGCATTGAAGATCTCAACCGGACCTGTCATGCGCGGCACTGTTGCCTGCACTGGCAACAAAGGATGCCGTTATGCTGCTACAGACACCAAAAGCCACGCAGTGCAATTAGCGACTCTGATTGATGAGCGCTTTCCTATCGATCAGCCGGTAAATCTGCATGTGACCGGATGCCCGCATTCCTGCGCGCAACATTACATAGGCGACATCGGATTGCTGGGCGCGAAAGTGGAAGGAGAAGAAGGCTATCAGGTTGTCATCGGAGGAGGAGCCGATCAAGACCAGGCAATTGCGCGCGAGTTGATTCCGGCAATCAAGTTTGCAGACTTGTCTCTGGTCATGGAAAGGCTCTTTGCTGCATATCACGAGCGCCATCTGCCTTACGAGTCATTCCTGGCGTTTACCCGCAGGCACGATATTGAAATCCTCAAAAAGTTTTGCGGAGAAAAGTGAGTAGAAGCATGCAGGCAATGGTTCCTTTTGTTCCCGATGACGCGCCATTCTCAAAAGAACAGCGGGCATGGCTCAATGGTTTTCTGGCTGGCGTTTTTTCGAGCGCACCTGCTCCCGCGGTTACCGCAAAGCCAGAGCCTTTGAAGATTGCTGTGCTCTACGCTTCACAGACCGGAACTGCGGAGGGCCTTGCACGCAAGCTCACGAAAGAGCTCAAGTCAAAAGGCTATGATGCGAGGTTGACATCGCTCGATGCTTATACATCCGCAGCACTTGCCGGCGAGCGCCATGCGGTCTTTATTGCAAGCACATATGGGCAGGGTGATGCTCCTGATGCCACGCAGCCTTTCTATGAGCAGGTGTGCGTAGAGCATTTTCCGCGCTACGAAAACCTGCAGTATGCAGTTTTTGCGCTGGGCGACAGACATTACGAGACTTTCTGCAAGTTCGGAATTGATCTTGATAATAAGTTGGCGTCACTTGGCGGCACACGCATTCTTGACCGCGTGGAATGCGATGTGGATACCGACGGGCCGTTCAGCAAGTGGAAAGAGCAATTGTTAAAACGACTTGAGAATTTGCCCGTAACATCAATAAACAGCGCTGTAGTCCGCGAAGACAAACAATTGCCTCTGAGTGGTCCTGTGGGTGGCGGCAGTTTGCCGAAGATCTCCTCATCCGGAATCGAAGCCGAGCGAGCTGCGGCGCCTGCAGCGGCAGTAGCTGTTGCAACTGAATCCGTTGCTGCACCTACGCGAGATAATCCCTATCTGGCACCTCTTGCGGAGAAACGTCCATTGACGCACGAGGGGTCAACAAAACTTACGCTGCACCTTACGTGGTTTGTTGCTGGCTCGGGAATCAGATACGAAGCCGGAGACGCATGCGGCATCATTCCGCAGAATGATTCGACGCTGGTGGAAGAGATTCTGAACAGACTTCACTTCACCGGCGAAGAAGTTGTAGAGATTCCGAGGACAGGGACAGTTACATTGCAGGAAGCGCTGCGGCACCACTTTGTTGTCACGAAGCTAAATCGTAAGATGATCGAGCGATATGCCGCAGCTGGACAGTGCAACAACCTGCTCAGCCTTCTCGCTCCTGAGCAACAGGCGCATCTTGAAAAGTATGTTTATGAGCGCGGATTTATCGACATTATCGAAGAATGCCCTGGAGTGATCAGTAACCCGGCAGAGCTTATTGCGATGCTGCCGAAGCTCACACCTCGGCTTTACTCAATCTCATCAAGTCCCTCTACACACAAAGGCGAAGTGCACACCACGATTGCTGTGGTGAGGTATCGCTCACTGAATCGTGAGAGAGGTGGTGTGTGCTCCACGCTGGTTGCTGACCGCGTGCCCATAGGTGAGCGCGTTCCAATTTATATCCAGCCGAACAAAAAATTCCGCCTTCCCCAGGACCCCAATATTCCAGTCATCATGATTGGGCCAGGAACAGGGATTGCACCTTTCCGCGCTTTCATGCATGAGCGTCGCACCCATGGAGCAAAAGGGAGAAACTGGCTGTTTTTTGGCGAGCGCAGTTCTGCGAACGATTTCCTCTATCGAGAAGAATTGGAAGGCATGGTGGCCGATGGCCATCTGACGCGACTTGATACTGCGTTTTCACGCGACCAGGAACACAAAGTCTATGTACAGGACAGAATGCTGGAGCAGGCAGCGCAGTTCTGGACATGGCTGCAGGACGGAGCAAGCATCTATGTTTGCGGCGATGCTTCACGCATGGCCAAGGATGTAGATACGACGCTGCACACGATCATTGAAAAGCAAGGCGGCATGAACCACGACAACGCTAAAGAGTATGTCCGTAATTTGAAGGACGAGCACCGCTACCATCGGGACATTTATTAAGCCAATCCATATCTGAAAACAACGAGGAAAGCCCTTAGTGTCTTTGCCGCTACATGACCGAATCAATGTTGGAGACAGCATGGTGCGCGTCACTGTCGATGAACTCGAAAAGGCGACGCCCTCTTCTGCTCTTGTGCCCGAAAGATTACCCGATCGCGGCGAGCAGTACCGCTTTCACTTCGATATGACGAAGTGTATCGGCTGCCGGTCGTGTGAAATTGCGTGCAATGAGCAGAACGGTAATCCGGCGGTGATCCAATGGCGGCGCGTTGGTGAGATCGAAGGTGGCGTTTATCCCGACACGCAGCGGCATTACCTTTCGATGGGATGCAATCATTGCCTTGACCCGGACTGTCTGCGCGGATGCCCGGTGAATGCATACACCAAAGATCCTTTTACGGGTATCGTGCTTCATTCCGCAGAAGCGTGCATCGGCTGCCAGTATTGTGTTTGGAACTGTCCTTACAGCGTGCCGCAGTTTAATCCAGAGCGAGGAGTAGTCGGCAAATGCGATATGTGCCACGGACGGTTGAGCGATGGTTTTGAGCCTGCCTGCGTCAACGCATGTCCTGAAGGCGCGATCGCAATTGAGATCATCAATACGGCTGCGTGGCGTGCGGATTATACCGCTGCTGAGTCACCAGGAATGCCAGCTGCCGGACAAACGATTTCAACGACACGTATTACTCTGCCGGAATCTACTGCACCGCTTGAGCGCGTCGATTCAGACCGTATCCGGCCTGAGCATCCGCATTTCGCACTGGTTTTTATGACGGTGCTAATGCAGGCAATTGTAGGATCGCTCATTGCTTTACTCGCATTTCGATCGATAAATGCAAAAGCGCTCACATTCCTGTTATTAGCGACCTGCATTGCCCTGAATATTTCTGTCTTTCATCTGGGAAGACCTGTATATGCATGGCGTGCCCTCAAAATGTGGCGCCGCTCATGGTTAAGCCGCGAGGTGTTGCTCTTCGGGATGTTCTTTGCCGCGCTGACATGCACAACGGCATTTTCATGGATCAATATGCGTGGCCTCATTTCTGTTCCGCGCATCATGTTTGATACCTCAGCTTGGATGGCGGGAGTAATTGGCATTGCGGGGATTGTCGCCAGCGCATTTATCTATTTAGTCCCGGCGCGTCCGGCATGGAACATGACACATACTCCGATTGATTTCTTGTTAAGTGCTGGAGTCCTAGGATCAATCACAGCACCGCTATTGACGCAGAGATTTCCGGTGCGGCTAGCGGTCTGTGCGGCTACACTCTGGATTGCAAACCATGCGGCGAGGCTTTTACGCCTCCATCACGCACAGCTTTTCGAACGGCGAGCAACGGCATCACTGTTAAATACGCCTTTGCTGCGCACATTATTGGCGGCGTCTTTTATCTTCGTTGCTCTTGCTGCTGTTTTTGCCTCCGTCGGGCAAATCGTCCTTGCCAGTGTCGCGGCATTCATTGGCATCTTGCTGTCGCGTTATCTTTTCTTTGTTTCAGTGGTGCCGCTCAACATGGCTCTTACGTTCGTGCGTGGAGGTGGACATTGAGCGCTTTAGCCCGCCTGCGCAGAGCGCTTGGTATTGACACGCTCGACCGCAAATATTCCTACGGCTACGATCCGGATTTCGGCGTCGTCTCTGCTTCGCGTGTGGCTGAAAAATGGGTGAAGACTACATGCGGGTATTGCTCTGTAGGGTGCGGAATGCTTGTCGGTGTCAGAAATGGCAAAGCCGTCGCCGTGCGCGGAAATCCCGATCATCCTGTAAACCTGGGCAAGTTGTGCCCCAAGGGATTAAGCGAACACCACATCCTCACCGCTCCCGGACGAGCGAAAACGCCATTGCTCCGCAAGAAGGGAGTGCTCACTTCTGTTTCATGGAGCGAAGCGCTCGACACGATGATCGAGCGAATCAACGCTGTGCAGCAGAAGCATGGGAATGATGCCCTGGGTGTCATCAGCACAGGTCAGCTTGTTACAGAAGAGTTCTACACACTGGGCAAGCTGGTGCAGCTTGGTTTTCGTACGCGCAATTATGACGGCAATACCACGCTTTGCATGGCAAGTGCGGTAAGTGGATACAAACTTTCCTTCGGAAGCGATGGCCCTCCTGGTTCTTATGCCGACATGGAACACGCCGACGTCATTCTTCTGATCGGCGCAAATATCGCGGACAATCATCCGATTCTCTGTCAGCGGCTGGACCGAAATCAAAACCACATATTCATTGTTGTCGATCCGCGGGTAACAAAAACAGCGATGATGGCTGATTTGCATCTGCCCATCAAGCCGCGCAGCGACATTGCGTTGCTGCATGGTATAGCGCATGTATTGGTCCGCGAAGGGCTGGTTGATGCTAGCTATATTGCGCAGCATGCGATCGGATACGAAGAGTTTGCCGCCTTTGTCTCCGAATACACGCCCGAACGCGTTGCGGAAATCACAGGCCTCAGCGCAGAAACCATTGTCCACACCGCTTTGCTCTATGGCCGCGCTAAAGCGGCATTTATTGGCTGGACGATGGGAGTCAATCACTCTACTCAGGGTGCAGTTACAGTCGCAGCTATCAACAATCTCGCACTGATTACTGGAAACATCGGCCGCATCGGGTCTGCACCGTTTTCGATTACAGGCCAGTGCAACGCAATGGGTACGCGAGAAAGCGGCTTTGCTTCAAGCTTGCCGGGATATCGCAAATTCGAGTGCGCGGAACACCGCGAAGAGCTGTCACGCATCTGGAACATTAATGTAGACCGCATTCCAACAGCGCGAGGGCTCGCCTACCCCGACATCATTGAGGCCGCCGTTGCGGGCAAAATCAAGGCGCTCTGGATTATTGCTACGAACCCAGCAGTTTCTTTTCCGAACTACGCGATCTTTGAACAGGCGCTCAGCCGTCTTGATTTTCTTGTGGTGCAGGACGGTTTTCACCCTACGCCGACTACGGAATTTGCTGATCTCGTGCTGCCAGCGGCCATATGGGGAGAAAAGGAAGGTACTTTCACCAACTCTGAGCGCCGTGTCAGCAAAGTGAATCGCATCGTTGCTCCTCCAGGAGAAGCGCGGCCCGATTTCGACATCTTTCTTGACCTTGCTGATCGTCTCGGCATACGAGAGGAGCTTTATCCCGGATGGACAAAACCGGAAGACGCATTTATGGAATGGCAGGAAGTCTCTCGTGGTCGCCTGTGCGATTACAGCGCATTCACGTGGAAGGACATTGAAGAACGTGGTGGGGTCCAGTGGGGCGGTACGCGACTTTATCAGGATGGCGTCTTTGAGCATACTGACGGGAAGGCCCGTATTCACTCTGTTCCATGGGAACCATTCATCGAACAACCTGATGAAGGGTATCCCTTCATTCTGAACACGGGGCGCACTGTCGAGCATTGGCACACGCGCACCAAGACGGCGCAGGTCTCTCAACTGCACAACATGGTGCCGAATGCATGGCTTGAGATGAATCCGGCTGACGCGTCGCGCCTGCAATTGAAACCACACGACCGGGTGACGATTATCTCGCGCCGCAGCAGCGTAAGAAATGTCGAGCTGAGAACAACAGGGATTGTGGCGCCAGGCCAGGTGTTTATGCCGTTTCATTTTGCTGAGTCAAATTCCAACCTGGTCACGCTCGGCGCATACGATCCTATCTCCCGCGAGCCCAATTTCAAGCAGTGCGCTGTGCGCGTGGAGAGGTCCACGCCGAACTGAACAGAGTTTTATCCCCCCGTACAAAACTCATCACGGAGACAAGAGATGGCAAGCTTCAAAACATTTCGACAGTCGGGGCATATTCCGACGTTGTTTGCAGCGTTTCTGTATTTCGATTTCAGCTTTGCCGTCTGGGTACTGAACGGAGCGATGGGGCCATTTATTTCTGAGCAGTTCCATCTCACGCAAGGACAGATTGGGTTAATGGTTTCCATACCCATCATGGCCGGAGCCTTTATGCGTTTCCCTCTGGGTGTGCTGGCGCAGTATATCGGTAGAAAAAGTGCAGCCATTGTTGAAATGTCTGCTATCGTCCTTGCGCTACTCTATGGGTTTCTTTTTGTGAAGAACTATCACGATGTACTTGCCATGGGCGTATTGCTGGGCGTTGCTGGAGCAAGTTTCGGCGTTGCGCTCTCGCTGGGGGCAGGATGGTTTCCAAAACAATACAAAGGACTGGCGATGGGGATCGCTGGTGCCGGCAACAGTGGCACTGCGGTTGCAGCGTTGCTTGCGCCAAGGCTTGCGCAGCATTTCGGCTGGCAGCATGTTTATGGTTTTGCTGCGCTCTTTATGCTTCTGCCTCTGGGTGTGATGATCTTTTTTGCGAAAGAGCCGCCAGATATGGAGCACCAGACGCTTGCAGAACACTTGAGCTGTCTATGGGAGAAAGATGGATGGGCGTTCAATCTTATTTACATCATCACCTTCGGCGGATTTCTCGGGCTCGCTACCTTCCTGCCGTCGTTCTACTTCAATCAGTTCCATGTCTCAAAGATTGAAGCCGGAAGCCTTACGGTTCTGGCCACGCTAACCGGCAGCGCTACGCGTGTCCTCGGTGGATGGCTTGCGGACCGTTTTGGCGGAGTTACAACGCTGACAGTGGTATTTCTGGTTGCCATTGCAGGACTCTTCGGACTAATGACGTCGCCTCCGCTATTTGCGACCACTCTGCTTTTCATGCTGTCCTTTGCCGCATTGGGAGCGGGCAATGGAGCGACCTTCCAACTTGTCCCGCTGCGCTGGCCTGCGGCGACCGCAGTGGCTGGCAGCATGATTGGAGAAGTAGGAGCACTAGGAGGATCAATCTTGCCGAATCTGCTCGGCCAGTCAAAACAGCATACGGACTCTTATGCTATGGGCTTCGTCATCTATGCCGCTCTCGCATTTCTCGTGCTGATCATGATGCGACTCGTTGCAAAGCAGTGGACTCAAACCTGGGTTGGTCCGGGTGGGCGAGCACATTCAGCAGCAGCTTTGGAAGAATATGCTTCTACTGCTCTTTCTCACCAATAGTTCCGTGTTTTGCCTATGGGATTCTGACATTGCCCGCTGTGCTGCGGCCTCGGTTGCCCTTAAGTTAGAAATAGTCGTTGTGCAGGACCCCGAGCTGACTGACAAGTTCGTTTAAGTCGGTTTTGTCCCCGGCGCAGTTCACAACCTGCCAGTACTCCGGCCCACTGATCTGGAGGTATGTCACTGCAGCGATGACACTTCCCTTCACGCCGTGCGCGTCAGCGGCAACCACAATTCCCGTATACCCGAGCGATGGAAGACCGTAACACGCATTCGTGGCAACCAGTTTTTTCACGTCGTCGACCGTCTTGCCCGAGGGAAGTATTTACTCCACTCCCACCAAAGTCCCATGGCTATCTCCTTCCGACAAAGAGCATCCACCCGGTTGCCCAAAACGTCGCATGATGTTGGTTCCGCTACATTATTAGACACCGAGGCCATCCACAAAACCTGTTCCGCCTGTTACGAAAACACGCATCTTAGAATTCCTTTCCATGTCCATGGATGGAGTCAAGATTGGCAAGCACTTCAGACGGAATCTGCAGCACCGAAGCCTGAAGATTCTCCCGAAGATGCTTGAGGGAAGATGTTCCGGGGATCAGTAAGATGCTAGGCGAGCGCTGCAGAAGCCAGGCAAGAGCAACCTGCATCGGCGTAGCCTGAAGTGAGGCCGCTGCCGCATCGAGTGCCGACGACTGTAGTGGAGTGAACCCTCCCAGCGGGAAAAACGGCACATACGCAATACCTTGTGCGGCCAGATCGTCGATCAAAGCATCGTCTTTTCTGTGTGCCACGTTATAGAAGTTCTGCACGCACACGATTTCAGTAATGGTTTGAGCCTCCGACAACTGCCTGGGAGTTATGTTGCTTAATCCGATATGACGAATCAGTCCCTGACGCTTCAGGTCGGCGAGTACCGTCAGCGGTTCCTCGATAGATCCTTCGGACGGTTCGAGGACTGCTCCAACTCGAAGGTTAACAACGTCAAGAGCATTGAGGCCGAGGTTTCTCAGGTTGTCATGAACGCCATCAACGAGTTCCTGGCGCGAGAGAGCATGAATCCATGATTTGTCTGCACCGCGGCGAGCACCAACCTTGGTGACGATCACGAGACCATCCCGATAAGGGTGCAGCGCTTGCTTAATAAGCTCATTGGTCACGTGCGGACCATAAAAGTCGCTGGTGTCGATATGGTTCACGCCAGATCCTATTGCCTCGCGCAGAACGGCAATCGCCGCATCGACGTCACGCGGTGGCCCCCAGACACCTGGCCCGGCAAGCTGCATGGCACCGTAACCCATGCGGTTCAAGTTCATCGATGTGCCGGGCAGCGCAAAGCTGCCTGCAAGACTGATCTGCTCAATCATTTCATTCCCCCTTGCTACAATCATTTGATGAAGGATTCTTCAGGTTTGGAGTTCGCATATGCCGCTTGAGGGCCTCGCTGCATATGAGCCAAGAAAGACGCCTGTTCAAGCAAGGTCAACAGTCACGGTGGAGGCAATTTCCGAGGCAACTATTCAGGTTTTGCTCAACCATGGGGCAGAGCGACTGACTACCACACGGGTCGCCGAGCGTGCCGGAGTATCGGTAGGCACCCTGTATCAGTACTATCCCAACAAGCAGTCAATGCTGTTTGCGGTGTTGGAAAACCACTTGAATAACGTAGCGGCAAGGGTTGAAGCAGCTTGTGAGAGCGCGTGCCACAAACCGCTAGCAGAAATGATCAAGGAAATGGTGGAGGCGTTTGTCGACGCCAAGATGGAGCGCGCAGATATCTCGGTGGCGCTCTACCGGATCGCGGTCGGCGTGGGTGGCCCCACTTTGATCAAACAGATCAATCAGCGGTTGCGGAAAACCGCTGAGGCGATGCTTGAGACAGCGCCAAATGTCAAGTCGCCACCGGACAAATTCGCCATCGAGATAATGCTTTCAGCGATGGCGGGTGCGATGCGTTCCCTGCTCGAGGCTGGGCCAACCCCTGCCACGGTCCACAAAGCGCGAGAGCAGCTCGTCCTCCTTTGTCAGTCATACATGACTGCCACGACAGCTAAGCGCATTTAGAGCACTCAACGTCGTTGCTCCCGATTTTGTCGGCAACTGCTCTATCAACCAGGAGACTGGTCATAGTGATCGCCCACAACGGAAAAGACAAATCGAAAGGCTCAGTATCGGCTAGTCCGCGTATCAGAACAAAGATCAGGAAGCTGAAAAGGAACGTCTTCATTGGGCCTGCGGCTGATTGTCGAATTTGCAGATACATACTGCCGTAGATGCCCATAAACATAATGATTCCGACCGAGCCATAAGCATAGAACTGCTGTAACAACTCATTATGTGCATGGCGGGCCTCAAACAGGTCTGGCCCGAAGGGAGGAATCACTTTCCAAACGGAATGAAAGCCATGTCCGATCCAGGGCTGCTCGATCGCTTCGGACAAAATATAAGCCCAGATGCCGATGCGTCCAGTCAGAGTTTGCGATTGACTGCCCGCATTGGTATAGACCTCATAGTAAGACGCAAGCAGGGACCAGAAAATGGCCACAACTACGGCCGATGTGAAAACGAGCAGCAGCTTGGTTTTGAGCTTTATCGATCTATCGCGCAATAACATGAATGATTCACCTGCGAGAAATGCAATGATCGATGTTTTGCTGAGACTGCGAAGCAGAGTGACAGCAAGCAGAAGTATGGCCATGCTCCATTTCTCATCCCACTCGCGCATGAGGTACTGCGCAAAGAAGATGGCAAACGCGCACAGGTAGCCAATCTGGTTCGGCCCCAGAAGCTCTTCATCTCCCAGGCGCATGTCGGATTGCGCGGGCAGCAGCCATGCGATAACCGCGACAACGCATGCGCCCCACACGTAGCCTTTCATGATGGAGGCAACGGTCACTCTAAGCGGATTGGCGCGAAGCAGCAGTACTACGATGGCAACATCTGCGGCCATCGCGCACCAGAAGGCAGCTGCGGCAGACAGCGATGCTGTACTGCTCCAAAACAGGCTGCAGCCGGAAAACCCAAGAAATACAAAAGCCCAGCGCACTGATGACAGCTGCAACATCTGTTTCAACGGACAGCGAATTTCGCCCAGCGAATAAAATGCGGCCGCAAACAGAAAAAATATATTCAGGGCAAGTCCGGCCTCAACGCCAGTCTGCGGTTCGGCGCCAAAGATACGTACAGAAAGAAGCACAATGAAGAGGCGGAAGGAAAAAAAGAATCCCACCGCAAAGGGCATGCCGGTACCGTATCGTCCAACGAGATATTCATGCTCGATATCAAAGGTGCTGGAAGGCATATCTGTGCTGATTTCAGTGGGCGTACATCTCCGGTATTCCCTGGCTTCCTGACGGAGGAAGATGGCGCAGAAATACCACGATCGACCACAACTCGTCGTCGCTTAACGTTCCTTTCGAGCCGGGCATGCCAGAAGGCCGGATGCCGTAGTCGAGAATCCACTTCAACTGGCCGTCGGTATATTGCTGCACTTCGGTAGAAACAAGCGATGGAATGGGAGGTGAGATGTGATCGACAAATGGAACACCAGTGTTCTGTCCGTCCATTCCATGACAGGCAACGCAGTAATGCGAAAATGCTTCCTTACCGTCGGCAATGGTCTGTGCATTATCCGGCAGCGGGTTTTTCTGGTTCCAGTTGCCAATAAAAACGTGATGTTTAGCGGAGGTGACGATTTCTGCCTCCAATCTGCCGGGAGGATCAGCCTTGCACCCAGTCACCCCCAGCAGGAAACCTGCCGCGGTTGCAATCACTAAACCACGCATCTCTAATCCACTACGTGCAGCGTCAATTTCATTGAGCCGTGACCCGAGCCGCAGAAGACCGAGCAGTGCCCAACAAAGTCGCCGGTTTTCTCAGGAGTAAACTGTACCTCCGATGTACTGCCTGCACGGGCTTTTACATCAAAATTCAATTCACGAAAACGAAGTCCGTGCGATACATCTGCGCTTTTGAAAATGAACATAATCGGCTCACCCTTCTTTAGGGTGATATCGCCCGGATCGAAAGCAAACTTTTTGGCGGTAACTTCAATTCTCCGTGGTGAAGTTTGCGCCCATTGCACTCCTGTGGAAATGATTGCGATAGCCGCTATGCCAGCAAGCAGAACCATTCGTACGAACCTATTCTTCATGAAAACTCTCCCGATTGATTTATCGTTTCAAACCCACCTTATCGACTTGCTGTAGGAGATTTGTCATGTGCCAGTTAATTAATTGTCACGATCTTGTCGTTGGGAATGTGCGCATATATCGGGACAATAAAGTGACAAATCGATAACAATTCGTAACGTTGGCCATTCCATACTCAGGCTCGAACGCAACACGATCCTCTGAGGACAACTGTCGAGCAGCGAGCTATGAAAACCCACCAGATGCAAACTCTCTCTGTGTTATGTGCAATGATCTTTTTCTTCCTCACAGGTCTGGGTTTCGGGCAGACACCTGGCACTGGCGCTATTTCCGGCACTGTCTATGATCCTTCAAATAAAGCAGTGACCAATGCCGAGGTGCGTGCTGTGAACGACGCAACCCAGGCTGCGCGTTCTGTCATAACAACTGCAGAGGGATCTTTTCGGCTGCCGCTACTGCCGCCGGGAATCTACACCATGACGGCGAGCGCCTCTGGATTCGCGACAAGCACGCTGCATGCGATCCAGGTAACGGTGAGCCAAACGACCTCCATTAGCCTGATTTTGTCAGTTGCCACCACGAGCAGTAGCGTACAGGTAAATGGCAGCACCGAGACGGTGAATCTGGAAAACGCTACAATTGGCGGCCTCGTGAATCAGGCGGCTATCCAGTCTTTGCCGCTTTCGAATCGCAACTACACACAGATTCTTGGCCTTTCACCCGGTGTTGTCGTCGATCTACCGGACGCGACAGCGCTGGGCAGTGGTACGCAGAATGTCGCTTCAGACGGCGCGACACCGCTGGCAAACAATATTCAGTTCAACGGCATCGATGCGAATAATCTCTCGGAAAACTCCGCAGCTAGTGCTGAAACCGATGCTGGTACCGCCATTCCGGCACCAGACACAATTCAGGAATTCCGTGTGCAGACAGCCAACTATGACGCGGCATACGGGCGCGGATCGGGCGCGAATGTTGATCTGGTCAGCAGAAGCGGAACGAACCAGTTTCACGGCAGCGCATGGGAATTTGTGCGCAATACCGTCTTTAACGCGAACGATTTCTTTTCGAAACTCGACGGCCAGCCGCGCGCGGACCTGAAGCACAACCAGTTCGGTGCCGCTGTTGGCGGCCCGATCGTGCGCGATAAGACATTTTTCTTTACTGCATATCAGGGCCTGACCGAAGTGAACGGGCTGGGCGATGAGCAGCATCCCATTCTTCCCTTGCTGACGTCGGACCGCTCCGCGGCAACACTCGGTGCGCAGTACTGCCCGGCTGGACATTTAGACAGCGCGGGAAACCCTGCAACAGGCTATCTGACGCAAGCGGGTGGAACGCAGGTGGCGTGCGACGGCTCTAACATCAATCCGGCCGCGCTGGCCATCCTCAACGCAAAACTGCCGAACGGACAGTTCGCCGTACCGAGTCCGCAGATTGAACTGCCTGCTACCGGCAATGACGCGTCGGACCAGGTACCAATGGGGCAGTCCACCTACGCCATTCCAGCGCACTTCCGCGAAGACCAGTTCACTGTGGATATCGATCAGGTGCTGCATCCGAAGAACACACTTTCTGGAAGATTCTTCTACTCGCGCGCATCTACTACGCAACCTTTCTCACCGAACGCGGCAAACGTGCCCGGCTGGGGAACAGACAAGCTGAACCGCAACACAATGTTTGTTCTGGCCGATACGCATGTCTTCAATCCGAACCTGGTAAATATCGCCCGCTTTGGATACATGCGCTATGACGGGTTTTCGACCGTGCAGAATCCACTCACTGCAGCATCGATCGGCGTAGGCACGCCGACAGGCCCCGCAAGCTCAACGGCAAATGCCCCTGGGTTAACAGTTGGCGGTTTCACGATTGGCGATGCCGGCACGCCTTCGATGTGGCAGGTAACGAACTCTTATATCTGGCAGGACACGGTCGCGCTCACACGTGGCCGCAATAACCTGCGCTTTGGCGCTGAGTTCAAGCGACATCAAGTCGATCAGGATTTCCCTGAAGAAACAGACGGTCTGATGCAGATCGGCACCTTCAATGACTTTCTTCTCGGGCAGAGTGCGGCTCAAAACGGCAGCCCCTTCGGATTGAGCAACGTCGGCACCAGTTTTGCAGGAGCCGGCAACTACCGTGCCGACGAGCGCTACACGGACTTGGCTTTCTTTGCGCAGGACGACTTGAAGCTGACACCACGAATGACCATCAATGCTGGCCTGCGCTATGAGATCTTCGGCGCGCCTATGGCGATCAATGGCAGACTGTCGAACTTCGATCCGAATATCGCGACCATCGGACCGATTCCAGCCACGGGGACTCTTCAAGGGTTCACGCTGCCTTCAAACTTCAAAGGCCCGGTGCCATTCGGCGTGACCAGAACACCGTACCCCACGCTGTATAGAACACCTCATAGCGATGTTTCGCCGCGCTTTGGATTCGCCTACCGCGTGCTTGATTCTCCCATGATCGTCCTGCGCGGAGGATACGGTATCTATTACGACCGGCACTCCGCTACGGTTGCCGAGCAGATCATCAATGATCCTCCGTTTACGTTGTCGCAGATTATTTCAGGAGCGCCGAATGGGGCAGCAACATTGCAGAGTCCGTTTGTCCCGCTGGTGCCGCAAAGCTCGGCCTTCCCGATTTTCATGCCGCTCACGCCAACATCCACTCCGTTTATTGAAGCTACAAATCCAAATCTGCACGATAGCCGGACGCAGGAATTTAATTTGAACGTGCAGTACGCCATCGCCCATGGCTATGTACTGGAAGTTGGATATGTGGGAACGGTGTCAACGCATCGGTCAGGACAGGTAGAGTTCGACCAGGCTCTGCTGGCCAGCCCGCAAAATCCAGTCAATGGCGAGACGACGAACTCAATCCAGAACGTGACGGCAAGAATGCCCATTCAGGGCGTGACCCAGGGGTCGCTCTATACAGACTCATCGTTTATCGCGAATTACAACGCATTTCAGGCCAGCATTACCAAGCGGCTCACAAGCACTTTCCAACTACAGGCAAGCTATACATGGTCGAAAAATCTGGATGAAGTCAACGGTGAGGTCGGCACCGACCTGTTCGAGCTACAACTGCCATCAAATAACCAACATGATTTGCGAGGTTCTTCCTATGGCCCGGCCGGAACCGACCGCGACCAGAGAGTCGTCGCAAATTTCATCTGGTCCACTCCAAAGTTCTCTTCATTCCCTACGGCAGCGCGGCATGTATTAACAGACTGGCAGCTTTCGGGGATTGCTGTGTTCCAGTCAGGCATTCCTCTCAGCATCTTCGACAGCAATGCAGGCTCCGTCTATGGCCTCATTCCGGGCGAGGTAAGAGCAGAACGCACAGGAAGCGATCCCAGAACCCATGGCTCACTCTTCTCGCGTGTCATCAACGGCTATCTTGATCCGGCAGCCTTCACGCGAGCGCCCGAAGCGCCATTCGGAACAAGCCTCGCCGATCAGGATTTCGGCAACAGCGGTGTGGGTATTGTGCGTGGCCCCGGGCAGCACAATTTCGACTTGGCGGTGGAGCGGGCATTCCCCGTTAAGGAAACACTGCGCTTCATGTTCCGTACAGAGTTCTTCAATCTCACCAACACGCCGCAGTTTGGTAACCCTAATACCAGCCTGGGCTATACAGACCCGACGTTGCTCAATCCATCGGCGAGCCCAACCTTTGGCAGGATTACGGGCACAGTCGCCAATCCACGAATCATTCAGTTTGCTGGAAAGTTCGTTTTCTGAGACGGGACATGACATGTTGACAATTGCAGAAATCGAAGCAGCCTGCGATGCTTCACGTCCGCTGGATTTTTCGCGGCACGAGATTGAAGCACCCGAGCTTTCATTGCGGGCAACCTTCTATCCATACGGATTTCCTGCTGAAATCAGAACGAACTCCTGCGAGGTGCTGGGACAGTTTGAGGCGCTCTGGGGGAATTTCCGAAAGCAGCATGACACTGAGCCTCTTTGTGCTGATGTGCAACTAGTGGAGAGTGACTCGACTGAATGCCCTCCGGCTCCGACCTACCGCATCATGCTCCCATTGCTGATATGCGTGGCCGATGTAGACAACTACAGCATCGTCGACCTTACAAAGTGCTATACGAAGATTACCGTTTCTCGTGCTGCGCTACGCTACCCGCTATACGCACAGTATTTTCTACTGGGAATGGCCGCCGCCTGTGTGGCGACACAGCATGCAACACCCATCCATGCCGCCTGCGTAGAACTGAATGGGCGGGGCGTCTTGTTGTGTGGCGATTCAGGAGGCGGCAAGTCGACTTTGTCATACGCGTGCGCCCGCGCCGGATGGACCTATCTGAGTGACGATGCCAGCTTCCTTCTGAATGGCGGAGGAGAGCGAATCGTCAGCGGGAACTCCCATCAGGTCCGCTTCCGTCCATCGGCTGCGGAGTTGTTCCCTGAACTTACAGGCTTGCAAATCACGCCACGGGCTGCAGGTAAGCCATCCATCGAGCTGCCGACAGCGGCGATG
Organism: Pseudacidobacterium sp.; assembly: GCA_036264445.1. Lineage (GTDB taxonomy): Bacteria > Acidobacteriota > Terriglobia > Terriglobales > Acidobacteriaceae > Pseudacidobacterium. The sequence goes on along the minus strand of DATAQW010000251.1, from coordinate 1,975 downwards.
AAGCAGATCAAGTGCGCTGACACCGCGCGAGTGGATTTTGTTGTGTTTTTGAAGCGTAACGCTGATAGCATCACGCGGCTCCTGCCTTATCGCAAAGACGTGGCACGGTATTTCATGCAGCAGGCGCTATATGGTCTACCGGAGTCGCTCGCGGTGCAATACGCGGCTATCGAGCGGCTGCTGGCCGCTGGAGTATTTGAGCTCCGTTACAACCGGCTGGACGATGCAATCAATCTGCTGCGGGCGTTAGTCTCGGGGGGAAAATGACGGAGTTGTTGCTCGATTCTGCCCCGCAAAACCAGAAGACCGCATCCTTCTGGAGAAATCCTTCCGCGTGGCTTCGGCAGAAAAACCTGGGTCGCGGCTATTGGATATTTTTCTCCGCTGCATTCTTTTTCGACGCCGGTTTCGCGGTCTATTTTTTCCTCTTCAACTTGTATCTCCTTGATCGCGGTTTCAATGAGCAGGCTATGGGATGGATTGGCGGAGCGATGACGCTGGGTTCGCTTGTAGGCACTCTTCCTGCCGGAGAATTGTCGCGAAGGTTCGGCGTACGCCCACTGCTGATAGCGCTCTTTCTCACCGCTCCGCTGACAAATGCGATGCGCGCAATATGGGTCTGGGAACCGGCTCAGATCGGCCTCGCATTTCTCACCGGCATGGCCATGAGTAGTTGGGGTGTATGTTTTCTTCCTGCAGTAGCACGGCTTTCGACAGAAAGGAACCGTGCTTCAGCATTCAGTCTGATCTTCTCGGTAAGCGTAGGCACCAGCATGCTGGGAGGCATTGTGTGCGGCTACCTCCGCCAATGGCTCGAAATGGCAGGAATCATGATGCAGCCAGTCGAAGTAAAGCGGCTGATCCTGCTTGCCTCCTGCGGTATCGCCCTTCTAGGACTGTTTCCTGTGCTGCGACTGCGAGTTCCTTCGCCATCACAAGATGAAGAAGCACAGCATTTCCTGAAGGAGCGCAGGCGATGGCTTGATGCCTGGAGGCTGGATGCATTTCTCGCACGCTTCCTGCCGTTGATGGCGCTATGGTCCGCAATTCTCGCTGCGTTCACACCATTCGCGAATGTTTATCTGACGCGCGATCTACATATTTCTATGACGAAGATCGGCCTGGTCTTCTCCACAGTGCAGGTAGTACAGCTTTGCATGGGATTGTTGACACCCGTCATCTTTCGTACTTTAGGCCTGCTCAACGGCATTGTCGCAACACAGATCACCGCAGCGGTCATGCTCGCGCTGCTGTCCTCGACAGTCAACGAAAAACTGGCGATTGGACTCTATCTCATCTTCTCTGCAGCACAGTGGATGAGCTCTCCAGGGCTCTATAGCCTTCTGATGGACAAAACGCCTGACAGAGACCGCAGTACCGCAGCTGCCATGACTATGTTCTCGAATTCCCTTGCTGGATCACTGGCGACTGCTGGCGCGGGAGTGCTTTTCACGCGTTTCGGTTATCCGCACGTGCTGTCAGGACTCGCCGTTGCAGCTCTGAGCATCGCCTTACTGTTTCGCGTTTTCATTTCGCCATCGTTGCGTCACTTCGTTTCAGAGTGATAGCGGAAGAATATGGATCCCCCAATGTTTTCAGGAGAAAACCGATGAGACGCATCCTTGCGTGGTTCTTTCTATTCCTTCTTGTTCCATTTGTTCATGCTGGAGTCCTGATGCCGGGTGGTGTGCAGCTCTTATGCCATCGCACGGCAAATGAAGATGTTCCCGAGAACACTCTCGAGTCTTTGGAACAGGCGGCGCTGCTGGGTTGCAACGTGGTGGAGATCGACCTGCGGAGAACACTGGATGGAAAGATCGTGCTAAATCATGACGGAATCCTCGAGCGTCTCACAGATGGCATTGGTGAAGTAGAGAATACCTACTATGGTGATCTTGAACTGCGGGATGCCGGAGCCTGGATGGGAGACCGGTTCGCCGGACTCCACATCGTGCTGCTTGAAGATGCCTTGCGG
>DATAQW010000247.1:0-3470 GCA_036264445.1 Pseudacidobacterium sp. | reverse complement strand
GATCTGTTCATTTGCCGCGATGTAGGGAACATCGTACCGCCTTATGGAGAGATGCTGGGCGGCGTCTCCGCGACCATCGAATACGCCGTCTGCGTGCTGAAGGTGCGGCATGTGATTATCTGCGGGCACTCGGACTGTGGTGCAATGCAGGGAGTGCTCGACTACAGGCGTGTTGACAGACTCCCGAATGTGACAGCCTGGCTGCGATACTCCAGGCTTGCTCTCGAAGAGGTGGAACGATCCCTTCCACACGATGCTCCGCACGACCAGCGGTTGCTCGCACTGATTCGCGCCAACGTGGTGCAGCAGGTGGACCACCTGCATACGCACCCTTCGGTTGCAGAGAGTCTGCGCGCCGGACAGCTTCTGGTGCATGGCTGGACGTATGACATCCCCAATGGCACAGTTGAAGCTCTCGATGTGGAATCGGGGCAGTTTGTTCCTCTGGAGCAGCAGCGAATTCCAATGCTGGTAGAGCCGCCAAAATAAGTCAACCTGTCCAGTGACGGACAGTGATTCTCGAAAGCGAACAGATACCTCAATCCGGCTTCTATATCTTTCAAAGAGATAACAGTCTGATTCGTGGCCGTTCAATTGCCTCTAAACAAATCGGAGTGGTCTGTATAGGAGGCTGAAATGGCGTACTTTGAGCGGATGCGCGACGTAGTCCACGGACCGGTAAGCCAGGAATTGCTGGAGCGGCGGATGCAGGCGGGCTGGCAGGTAGTCTCGATTGAATGGAGGCGGCAGTTACCTGGCAAGGCGCCCGAGGGCAGCTTTGATACAGAAGACGTGCCATACGGCTTGCGCGTTTCCGAAGATTGCACGCACCTCGAAATCCATCCCGAAGAAAATCAGGTGCTCTTGCAAATGATGGAGCTTCTCGTTCAGGACTTTTCGTTTTCGAGCGTTGCCAGCGACTTGAATGAAAAAGGCTATCGCACGCGCGAAGGCAGGCCATGGAGCCCCGTGACAGTCTTCAACATGCTGCCGCGGCTGATCGAAGTCGGCCCGCGCTTCTTCTCAACGGAAGAATGGGAGCAGCGGCGGGAACACTTTGGGAAAGTGCGTTAAGCGCCTTTTACTGGCAATGATTCATTGATGACGAAGGCGGCGAATTCCAGGATCTTCGCTTTGGAGCGGTAGGGCAGTCTACCGGTAATCGCAAGCTTCGCGATGCCGTGGACCATCGACCACGCGAGCAACGCGAGTTGCAAGGGATCGCCGGATATGGTCTGTTCTGTGCTCTGACACTCCTGCACCAGACTAAGCAGGGTTGAGAATGCGCGTTCTGTAGCTTCCGCAGCGTCTGGATGCGTCTGCTTTGAGACGGGCGCGTCGAACATGACTGTAAAATGTTCCGGCCGACGCAAAGCAAATGCCACGTACGCCAGTCCGGCATGCTTCAGCTGATCCACGGCGCCATGCTGCTGTTTTGCAGCTTCCAGCATAGCCTCATTCAGTTCCAGATAGCCTTGCGTAGCCACTGCGGCCAGCAAAGCATCTTTGTCCTGAAAATGCCGGTACGGGGCATTATGCGAAACCCCGGCACGGCGCGCGACCTCTCGCAAAGTAAAGCCAGCCGGCCCAACTTCAGCGATAAGCAGGATTGCAGCCTCGAGCAGTGCCTCCCGTAAATTGCCATGATGGTATGACTTACGTTGTTTCATCTATTCATGCATTGTAACTTTCGGTGTTGACAGCGGCAACATCACGCATGTTTTGCAGAAATATTCTCGAATTAAATGTTGACACTGACAACATAACAGTGTAAGTCTGTCTGTACGCTCAATGTTGCCATTGTCCACATTGAATGAACGGGAGATGTTTTCTATGGAAAAGTTAAGTGCTGACAAGCCGAAACGCGGCAACATCTGGCCGATCGCAAGGCCTGTGTTTACCGCAGTGCTGCTCGCAATCACATTGATTTCGCTAGCTGGGTTCACAGATGGACCTCAAAGCGGGTACACCCCGGGAACTGAGCGCGAAACAAGCAGGGAAGCCATCAAACAATTCTGGGCCATTTATCACGGAAACGACTACAACGCGATTCCAGAAGCGCAGGATGCGCTGCAAAGAGCGATCGAGCGCGATCCCGAGAATCCGACGCTGTATGCGCTGCTTGGAGCCACGCACTTCTGGCATGTTGGCGAGGCAGCGCGCGACACGATACCGCATGATCCAACCTTGGCGCAGGACCTGCCGAATGCGGTCAGCTTCTTCGGCAAAGCGCTTGATCTCGATTACTACACCAAACATCTGATCGGATATATCAATGACGATCATCTGCCTGGGTATCTGGGAATCACCACCGTCCATCTGGGCCAGCAATACAAAGACCAGGACCTGATCGCAAAGGGAGACCAGTTGCTTGATTTTGCCGTATACCAGTTTCCTGAGTTCAATAATTTCAACCGGTGGGCGGCGCACAATACCGATTCAAAAGACAGCGAGAGCTACAAGAAAGCTTTGGATTCACTGTGGGAGGGTATCGATAGCTGCGCTGGCGGACACGTCGATCGCTCCAATCCGGATTTGCGGCCTTATTTGAACCTGGTCACGTCGGTTGGCCGGAAAAAAGCCTGCTGGTGGGAGGGGAATCTCGCGCCCTATAGCTTTGAGGGATACATGTTTAATCTTGCGAACGGATTGGTGAAAGCCGGCCAGGTGGAAGCAGCGAAAGTGATGTATGCAAACGTAAGATATGCCAGCAACTATGGAACCTGGCCGTACCGTCAGTATTTCGAGCAGGTGGCAAACTCGGATTTGTACGCTCGCGCGGCGCTCTATGCAGACGGCAACCCGCCGAATGAACCTCCGCTGGGCGTACCGAATCGCGGATGCTCTTATTGTCATGCGACCGTTCCCGAACATAATCAGTAAAGGATGAAAACATGGGGGCAAAGGGCATTCTTTGCTTCCATATCTGTTGTGACAGGAAAATACTTCTTGGAAATGCTGCGGAAGAGACCGGATGGCCGGTGATCTTCGTCTAAGATGACAGACGAATGATTGCGATACGGTTGCGCCTTTTCTGCATAGCGATTTCTTTTTTCTTTCTCATGGGCGGAATCTCGTCTGCTTTTGCGGACTCTGTGAGTACCAATCCGTTGAACCGCGATCCCGGGGTTCGCGAGGCTTTCGACCGCTTTTACATCATGGACTATGATGGCGCGATTTCACGTTTTGAGACGGTCCAGGGCGCGCATCCCAACGATCCCATTGCCACGGACTACCTGCTTTACACCACCCTTTTCAAAGAGCTCTACCGGCTCGATCTTTTGGATACAACCTTCTATGCCAACGACGGATTTTTGACCGGAAAACATACGATTGTTGAAGATCCTCATGCCCGCGATCAGATCAACGCGCTTTGTGATAAAGCTGTCGATCAATCCAATGCGCAGCTCAAGTCAAATGAGAATGATGTGAACGCGCTTTTTGCTCGTGGATGGGCGAAGAGTCTTGAG
>DATAQW010000204.1:0-7694 GCA_036264445.1 Pseudacidobacterium sp. | reverse complement strand
AAGATGCGCCACATCCTCACGTCGAAGGAGACCAAGACTAAGCGCAAGCTCGCAGCCAGCGCCCTGGTTTCGGACGCCGACCACGCGAAGGTGGCCCGCATGATCCCATACGCCTGATCTCGATTTTCGAATCGATGGTCTTCCGGCAAGCGTTACGAAGACCCCGGCTACTAGCCGAGTGATCCAGGTGAGAAAAAGCGAGTGAAGAGGTTAAGCGAAACGCTCCTGCCTCCAGCCGCAGAACGAAACGCAAAAAGGAGAACAAGCAATGCCCCGCGTTAAACGTGGAACTAAACGCACCGATCGGCGCAAAAAAATCCTGAAGCGCGCCAAAGGTTATTTCTTAACAAAATCGAAGCTCTATCAGGCAGCGCAGGAAGCCGTCGAGCGCGGATTGAAGTTCGCCTATTCGGGCCGCCGCCAGAAGAAGCGCCAGTACCGTTCGCTGTGGATCGTGCGCATCAACGCTGCCGCGAACCAGAACGGCATCAGCTACTCGCAATTCATCAACGGCCTGAAGAAGGCTGGCGTAGAACTCGACCGCAAGGTGCTCGCCGACATCGCTGTAAATGACGCGCAGGGCTTCACCGCTCTGGTTGAGCAGGCCAAGTCTGCTCTGGCAAAACCTGCCGCAGCGTAAGCAAAACCATAGTTCAGCAAAGAAGGGGCGCGTATAGAATGCGCCCTTTTATTTGTCCTTGAGGTTGTCATCCTGAGCGCAGCGTTGCGGAATCGAAGGACCTGCAGTTTACTTCGGGATAACGAGAAAGAAAGTGTTGGACCTTATCCAGCTGCACCATCGCTCAGCGGCAGAAAATACTGTGTGCCTTTGACAGGCTCAGAAAGCCGTTTCAATAGTAGCTGCAGGTCACGATTGTTGTTCACAAAATCGATATCAGAGGTATTCACCACCAGCAGATCACTGGCCGCGTAGTGAAAGAAAAAGTGCTCGTAGGCGGCGGCCAGCTGTTCGATGTAGCCATCACTGATGGCACGCTCGCCGGCAACACCCTTGCGTTTGAGGCGCTGTTTCAGCACCTCCGGAGTGGCCTGCAAATAAATTACAAGATCGGGCGTGGGCACGCTCTCACGCAGCATCTGGTAGTAACGGTTGTAAAGCGCGAGTTCTGCATCACTGAGGTTTACATAGGCGAAAAGCTTGTCTTTTTCGAAGATGTAGTCGCAGACAACAGGGCCTTCTGATTTCTTTACCTGATGCAGCTGTTCATAGCGCTCCATCAGAAACCACATCTGCGCTGAAAATGCTGTTCCCGGCTCTGCGCGATAAAAGCGGTCGAGAAAAGGATTGTTTTCCGGCTCAACAATATGCCGGGCATGGAGCTGTTCAGCCAGAAGCTGCGCCAGCGACGACTTGCCCACACGAATAGGGCCTTCGACGGCAATAAATTCAGGCTGTTCAAAAAGTTTGGCCATACAAGTTCAATCCAAGAAGCGAAGAAAACACGAAGATATCATGCCTCGGGCGACTCGCGCCAGCCGCAGGCTACACTAAAAATCAATGCTCACCACTCTGGTCACTGCCGGAACTGCCCTTACGCTCACGGCCGGAGGATATGCCTACGCAGCCATGTGGCCTACTTCGCAGATTTTTGGCCCGGCAATTATCGGCGGCAAAGACCCCGGTGAAGTCGCTCTGACCTACGATGATGGCCCCAACGATCCATATACTCAGCAGCTGCTCGACGTACTTGCACAACACAATGTCCGCGCCACTTTCTTTCTAATCGGGCGCTTCGTGCGGCAGCGGCCGGACATTGTCCGCGCGATCCATTCCGCAGGACATCTTGTGGGCAACCATACCACGACGCACCCTGTGCTTTTGTTTCAATCTCCAAGGCGTGTTCGTGAAGAGCTGCAGGGCTGCAGCGCAGCCATTGAAGATGCCCTGGGCGAGCAGGTCCGCTACTTTCGGCCTCCGCATGGAGCGCGCCGCCCTGATGTGCTGCGTACGGCGCGTGAGCTTGGCCTGACCCCGGTTCTATGGAATGCGATGGGATATGACTGGAAGCGCACAACTCCGGATACGGTGCTCGCCAAGCTGCAAAAGGGCATCAGGAGCAACAGGAAGCGTGGTACCGGCTCAAATCTTCTGCTCCATGATGGTGGACAAGCCTGCATCGGGCAGGACCGCAGGCATACAGTTACAGCAACAGCTTCACTCATTCAATCGGTCAAAGAGGAAGGTATTCGATTTGTAACTGTGGACGCCTGGAACCTATAAAAAGCACGCAGAGAGGAGCTCATCGCACCTGCCTGCATGGTTTCTTCTACTTTTCGCCGTGCGCTTCCAGGATTATGCCCTCAAAGCTGCAATCGTGAATGAGAAATGAATCCTTTCTATTCTTTATGAGCGATTTTCTACGATATCCACGATTGAAACGCCTGTTTTGCCGCATCGATTGTGAAGGCAACATCTTCTATCGTATGCGCTGTGCTCAGAAATGCCGCTTCAAACTGCGATGGAGGCAGCCAGACACCATTGTCCAGCATGGCTCGATGGAATCGTCCAAACGCTGCTGTATCTGAAGTTGAAGCGGAAGCGAAGTCAGTAACGCTGGAGTTGTTAAAGAACCAGGTGAACATCGAGCCAACGCGGTTCGTGGTGATCGCGATTCCGGCCTTTGCGGCTTCAGCTGCAATGCCGTCAGCAACGACAGCGCTCAAATGTTCGAGCTGCGAATAGACTTCGCTGCGGTGCTCTTTCAAGTGTCCCAGCGTTGCGATTCCAGCAGCCATCGCCAGCGGATTTCCGCTGAGCGTGCCAGCCTGATAGACAGGTCCAAGCGGGGCCAGTTGATCCATGATTTCCTCGCGTCCGCCGAATGCGCCGCAAGGCAATCCACCGCCGAGGATCTTTCCCAGCGTCGTCAAATCGGGCTGAACGCCGTATAACTCTTGTGCTCCTCCAAAAGCAAGCCGGAAGCCGGTGATCACTTCATCGAAAATGAGTAGCGCATGCTCTTGCTGCGTGATATCTCTAAGCGCCTGCAGATAGCCTTCCGCAGGTGGCACGCAGCCCATATTGCCCACAACGGGCTCTACGATCACACAGGCAATTTCTCCGCGATGCTCGGCAAAAACTGCCTCAAGCGCAGAGATGTCATTGAAGGGGAGGGCTAAAGTGAAATGTGCAATCTCTTCGGGAACACCAGCCGAGCCGGGAATACCGAAAGTCGCCACTCCTGAGCCAGCCTTTATCAGCAATCCATCGGCATGGCCGTGATAGCACCCTTCAAACTTGATGACATACTTGCGCGCAGTGAAGGCGCGGGCGAGACGGATCGCCGTCATGGTCGCTTCTGTTCCTGAACTGACGAAGCGTAGTTTTTCAATGGAAGGAAATGCCTGCGTGACCAGTTCCGCAAGATCGGCTTCAGTGGGAGTAGACGCGCCGAAACTCGCGCTATTGGCCGCGGCCTTTTGAATAGCTTCGACCGCGGACGGGAAGGCATGGCCCAGGATCATTGGTCCCCACGAGCCGAAATAGTCCAGGTAGCGGTTGCCGTCGGCATCCCATAGATACGCGCCTTCGCCTTTGACGACGAATGGAGGATTGCCGCCTACCGCGCGGAAAGCACGAACCGGCGAATCGACTCCGCCTGGGAGAAGCTTTTCAGCACGCTGCTGGAGGGAAACAGAACGGGCCAGTTGTCGGTTGAGAGAGACAGATATCACCTAAATAGTATAGGCACACGACACGGTCGCGAGAAGATGAGCAGATGCGGATTGAAACTACATCGCACCGGCCAATACCGGCAGCAATCCTCCATGGCTCGTTTCGTAGAGAGCAAGCAGGCGCTTCGTCATCAAATAATAGGCAGATGCAGCCTGATGAATGTAGAAGGGCGTGCGCAGTTGACTACGGTGCAGCAACATTTCCATGCGAATTCGGAAGACGGCGCGCTTGAGTTGCACAGCATCATGACGCATCCGTTCTGTGACGATGACCCCTTCCTCAAAGTTCCAACGCTGCACGTAGGCGGCAAGCTCTATCAGCAAGTCAGCGTTATTTCTCATTCTGCGCAGACCTTCCGTGCCACCAATCAATCCCCACAGATGTTCAGGCTCTAACTTGAGCTGGTTTGGCTTCGGCTGAAGGTTGTCGAGAGCGACCATTTCCAGGCCGCGCGCATGCATGGGTTGCAGCTTCGCAATCAGGTCTTCCCATGAAGCGGAGCGAAGGCGCTGAGCACTGATCTGCATATAGACCAGTCCGGCAGCGAGCAGAACTACGAAAGCGAGAAGCAAAACAATAGGTATCACGGCCAGCTCTCAGCGAGAATTTGGGGCACTGCTAACCTGGGTAGCATCGTATTGAACTTTTTGGTGCAAAGCAACCAAATATTTCTGCATGTCTGGCGAAAGTGGACGCCGTTCCGGTTCGGGGAGCCAGAAGATGATGATCCAATACGATTGAGCCGCGATAATTGCGAGGGAGCGAATATGCTCAAGCAGTTTGAAATCAATCAAATGCGACGATCCCAAATAGCTGTGAGCCGTGTCAATGAAGGCGGAAACAAGGGCCCATAGCGCCAGACCTTGGCCGAGTCCCATGACATGGTTTCGCCATACCAGCCCGAGTTTCTGGGCAGCAAACATCATGGCCAGGAAAAGCTCGCAGAAAAGCAGGCTGGTAAATAAATACGCCCGAACACCCCAGGCCCCGTATCCTGTAGGTTCTGTGGGCTTAACCACAAACGTTAATCCAAAGGCGATGAATGCTCCGAGCAGACCCCAGAGCAAAAAAGTAGAACGAGCATCCTGAACCCAGGTTCCTGTAGGGCGCAAAACAATACGAGCAATTTCAAAGATCAAAGCAAGCTGCAACAAAATTTCTATCGTGAATGTTATCCAATAGACATAATCGTACAGTTCTCGCGTACCGCGTCGATACGCCCAGAAAAGCACTATATTTTCAGCAATGTAGTACGCGATCAGTATTGTGAAAATAGGAAATTGTCGCCAACGTCTCTTAATCAGCAGGACAAAGAGTAAACAAATATTTCCAAAAAACCCTGCTGCCCAGAGAATGTTGTCCAGTACCGACAATTGCATAGCCGCATCTTACGCTGATTCATCTCCTTCAACCATTAAATTCACACTTCACGGTTTAGGGCTTCACCTCAATAAACCAAATATCGATCAGATTTACAAACTCATCCGTGGGCCAGGAGCTGTGGTGCCGGGGCCAAAGACTGCTTGTGGGCCAGGAGCTGTAGTGCCGGGGCCAAAGGCGGTTTTTGCAGCAAAAGATGAACCGGCGATTAACAACACGAAGGCGGGGAGGGCAAAGCGAACAATATTTTTCACGAGTAAGGGCTCCATAGCGCAGAAATGCGCTGCGATAAGCCTAGCCTTTAAGTTTCCTGTGAGTGAAGTCTTTTGTATCTAAAAATGAAGAATTTTTCCTTTTCCAGTACAAATACTCTTGACAGAGACGATAAATACATGTCCGGCTTGATTAGCCGGCAAGGCAAAACCGCCGAAGCTGCGATGCTAAACTAGTAGTTTCAACCCCTTGCAGAATCGAAAAACACATTGCCAGATCAGAATCCCAGCCTAACGCAGTCTCCGGTAACCTATGCCGATGCCGGAGTAGATATTACGAGCGGCGATAAGGCCAAACAGCGCATCAAGTACCTCGCCCAAAAGACTTTTACCCGCAATGTTTTGAGTGAGATAGGCGGATTTGGCGGTCTTTTTAAACTGGACACGGCAAAGTACCAGCAACCGGTCCTGGTTTCGAGTGCTGATGGCGTAGGCACAAAGCTGAAAGTCGCTTTTGAGCTCGGAATCCACCACACGGTAGGCGCAGATTTGGTGAATCACTGTGTCAATGACATTGCCGTCCAAGGGGGAATACCCCTGTTTTTCCTCGACTATCTGGCTACGGGTCGTCTGGATGGTTCAGTCACCGAGAAGATTGTCAGCGGACTTGCCGATGCCTGCCGCGCCAATGGCTGCGCATTGATTGGCGGGGAAACAGCGCAGATGCCTGGTTTTTACGCCGACGGTGAGTATGACCTGGCTGGATTCATCGTTGGTGTTGTCGAAAAAGACAAGATCATAACCGGTTCGAAGATCAAAGCAGGCGATGTGCTGATTGGACTGCCATCGACCGGGCTGCATACAAACGGATATTCGCTGGCGCGCAAGCTCTTTTTCGAAGTTGCAGGCTACAAAGCTGAACAGTATGTGAATGCGCTTAAGGAAAAAGCGGGCGCCGCGCTGATGAAGACGCACCGTAGCTATCTCAACGCAATTAAGAAGCTCACGGCGAACGATTATGTTACTGGAATGGCGCACATCACCGGCGGCGGTATCACGGAAAACCTTCCGCGCATTCTGCCTAAGAACATCTCCGCGATTGTAGAGTTGGATAGCTGGCCCGTGCTGCCGATTTTTGAGCACCTCAGAGAATTGGGCAATGTACCGCAAGAAGAGATGCTGCGAACATTCAACCTTGGCATCGGTCTCATCGTTGTGGTCCCTGCAGAAAAATTCAAGCGTGTGAAGTCGACACTTGAGCGTGCGAATGAAAAGTTCTACGTCATCGGACGCATGGTCAAGGGTGACCGTAAGGTGATCTATCAGTGAACGTAGACACGCACCTTGCCGAGAGCACAACGAAGCGTCTAGGCATTCTGCTCTCGGGGCGCGGTTCGAACTTCATCGCGATTGCAGACGCCATCGCAAACGATAAATTACAGAGCGCCGAAATTGCTGTCGTTATTTCCAACAAGGCAGATGCGGCAGGAATTGCAGCAGCGCGCGAGCGTGGACTCAAAGCCTGTGTGATTGAGGCGAAGGGACGTAAGCGTGCTGAGCACGACGCGGAAATCATCTCCTGCCTGCGCGAGCATCGGGTCGATCTTGTTTGCCTTGCTGGATACATGCGCCTTCTCTCATCTGAATTTGTGCGGGCATTTCCGCATCGCATCCTGAACATTCATCCATCACTGCTGCCGGCTTTTCCTGGTCTGGATGCACAACAGCAGGCGTTTGAATATGGCGTAAAGGTAACTGGCTGCACTGTTCATTTCGTCGATGAGCAGCTCGATCATGGGGTCATCGTGCTGCAAAGAGCGGTGTCTGTTTCCGATAGCGACGATGCGCATTCCTTATCGACGCGCATCCTCGAACAAGAGCACATTGCTTATGCTGAAGCTATCGGGCGTGTGCTTTCCGGCAAATACGAGATCGTTGGCCGTCGATATCTGCTGAAAAGCCGTACATAGCAAGTCTCTCCGAATGGTCTTCTGGTACACTGAAGGAGATTTGCACACGAAGAAAGCGCCTGCCAGGAACGCTTTTGTGCAAGCATTCCGCAAAACGTCGGGGAGTGGCTCAGCCTGGTAGAGCACCTGGTTCGGGACCAGGGGGTCGGAGGTTCAAATCCTCTCTCCCCGACCATCTAAGTCCCATTCTATCAATGTATAAGAGTACTCGTTATTTCCGGAAAATCCGGAACTTGGGTCCGTTTGGGTCCAATTATTAAATCCTCGACCTTTGCGCCGCATTCTTTGCCATCGGCCGGGACCGAGTGCAAATACACCAAGAAGCGATGTATATAAGTATTTTTTCGCCTACGCTCGGATCTATCTTCCCGCGATTGACAGCGAATGAGTGATGACCGACCAGCTGAGGATTCTCAGGATGAACGTGTATCAAGA
>DATAQW010000181.1:0-7285 GCA_036264445.1 Pseudacidobacterium sp. | reverse complement strand
CAAATCATGAGAAGCATCTGCAGAAAATCGGCTCAATCGCAAAACTGCGGCTTCCAGCCTGGCGAGAAGCTGGTTCCAGGCAACGGCAAGGTTCTGTATCTCATCTCGAGCGCGAGGCACCGGGAGCCGTTCTGACAAGTTTCCAATACCGATGCCTAACGCGGCGCGTGTCATGCGATCGACCGGCTTCAACGCGAGGCGGCTCAGGAAGTACCCGCAGATGGACGACACTATCAGCAGCCCCGGCATCAGCAGGAACAGCACGTTGCGATATTTGCGGAGAATATACGCTTCTTCATCCAACATGCCTCCAATGTGGAGCCGGACCATGCGTCCGTTCATTGGAATCATGTGGCACATCACCAGTACTGGCTGGTGGTCTAACTCAATCGTGTCGAAGACAGGCTCGCGGCAGTCTTCATTTTTGGGCAGCGGCCAATCAGGCCCCTTGCTTTCTGCCGGAAAGAGAAGACTTCCATCCAGGTTGTGAATGTGGAATAAATTCCCTTCGTGAGTCACAAGGGCGTAGTTCCGGAGCTGTTCGTCGAGTGATTGCGTGACTCCGTTTGCCGCATTTTCTTTTAGCAGACTGATCAGGCGTTCTTCCCGCCCTTGCAGGTGTGTTTTTTTGCCCTGCAGTAGCGCATATTGCAATACACCGTATGACAGCAGGCCGAAAAGCGACAAGCCGGCAAATGCCACCAGAAGATACAGGAGCATGAGCTTGGCGCGAACAGAAAGCATTTCGTCAGTCCGCCGCAAACATGTATCCGGCGCCGTGAATTGTTCTGATCAGCGGCTCGCCCTTGTCCGACTGATCTTCAAGTTTTGAACGCAAACCGTGGATGTAAACGTCGAGTGTGTTCTCTTTGACATCCGCTGCGTAACCCCAGCCAGCTTCAATCAGTTGCTCGCGTGATGTGATCTGTCCTCGCCGCTGCATGAGCGTATCGAGCAACTCAAATTGCTTGCGTGTCAGCGGAATCTCTCTCCCCTGACACATTACTACCCGTCTGCCTCGATCGAGCGATACTCCGCACGCCGTAACGACAGATGGCTCTGCATTTGATACCCGTCTTGCAATGGCGCTGACTCGCGCGAGCAATATTTCCAGGATGAATGGCTTGACCAGATAATCGTCTGCACCGAGGTCGAAGGCGCGCAGGATTTTTGGGACTGCATCTACAGCAGTCAAAACCAGCACCGGAGTCTTGCAGTGCCGGGTGCGTATGCGTTCCAGTACCTGAAAGCCATCCATTCCTGGCAGATAGATATCGAGCAACGCTGCATCATATTTTCCCGCAAGCATCATCTCTGCGCCCTCTCGTCCGTTATACGAAAGAGATACGCGATGACCGTCCTCTTTCAGGGCCCGTTCGACAAGGCTTGCAATCCGCCTGTCGTCTTCTACAACCAGAACATTCATGTAATCTCTAAAAGTAAGCTATCTGGTTTTCTCTTTTAAATTATGAAAATCAGGTTACAGCGTGGGTTCAACTATGTTTGCTCACGCAGTTCTGCACCGTTTTTGTATGGGGCCCGTGAATCAATGCGATTGATCTCAACCTGCTTTGCTTTGGCTTTTGTTGGCTGCGTGATTACTGCTCGTCCTTTAGCAGGTGAGAAAGATGGTCTTGCTGGAAATACTGTGCTCATCATCCGTCATGCGGAAAAACCAGAAACTGGAACTGGATTGACGGCTCAGGGGGAAGCCCGCGCCCGCGCCTATGCCAGCTACTTTGAGCCTTTCCGTGAAGGTGATCTCAATTTTCGTGTCGACGCTCTGTATGCAGGAGCAGATTCGAAAAACAGTATCCGTCCGCGTCTGACGCTCGAGCCCTTGGCGCATGCCGCCGGCCTGACGCTGCACTCCGACATTGGGACCAATGATCCGGATGCATTGGTTCGTGAGTTGCGCGAGAAGCCACATAGAAAGCATCCGCTCATTGCCTGGCGCCATGGGCAGATTCCAGCACTGCTCACGTCGTTTGGAGTCTCACCGCAAACTCTTCTCCCTAATGGAGAGTGGCCTGACGAAGTCTTTGATTGGGTCATCGTTCTTGAATTTAATGGTGATGGACGCCTGGTATCGCAACGTCTGCTGCATGAACGCCCCGACATCCAAAGAGCAAAATAGAAAAGTGTTAGGAGGGCGCGTCATCTTCTTCAAAAGTGTCAGGAAAGACCACTATGAGGCTGCTCGCAGTTTCAGCGATCGGGCAGCTTCGTAAAACGAGCAAGTCTCGGTCGCGAGCGGAAATTTTGACCTCAATGCAAATGCAGAATTCCGTTTACTCTTGAAATCCGTTTCAGGTTGGGGTATCTTGCGGTCTGTGATCTAGATCACGAACAGTTACACGTCTGCTTATTCTTCTCTAGAGTTGCTCGCGAGAGCGAGCTGGGCCCCAGGAGCAATCAGGCCAAGTGGTTGAATCCTACTTTGGAGAGACAGATGAGACGCATTCTCCGCTGCTGCGTGACGCTTCTTGTGTTGTCGTCTGCGTTATGGAGAGCCTCAACTGGTGATGCGCAGCAGGCCGTCGGTCATCCGGCCTCAGGCACACCCAATCCTTCCGATTTTATTGGCTCAGATACTTGCGAGACCTGCCATGCAGATATCCATAAGAAATTTGGAGAGAATCCTCATTCTCGGCTCGCCCTCATGCATGGCGGCAAAGGGGTCACTTGCGAAAGCTGCCACGCGCCCGGCAAGGCGCATGTAGAATCTGGAGGCGATGTAACCAAGATCTTCCGGTTCAGCAAAGCAACACCCAAAGCGGTGGATGATAAGTGCCTGGGGTGTCACGCTGGAGCGCATCCCAACTTCACCCGCTCGGCCCATGGCGAAGCTGACGTGAGCTGCGTGGGTTGCCACAGCATACATGCCTTTCAGAGTGAGGCAGGACTTCTGAAAGTTGCACAGCCGAAGCTCTGCTATAGCTGTCATACCGACATCAAGCCGGCCTTTGCGCAGCCATTCCGTCACAGAGTGGACGAAGGACTGATAAACTGCAGCGACTGCCACGATCCGCACGGCACCTACAAAGACAAGGGGCTGCACAGCAGCGTCGCCGGAGATGCGGTCTGCGTAAAGTGTCACACCGAGAAAGCTGGCCCGTTCGTCTATGAGCATCCGCCGATCAAGACCGAGGGCTGCACTTCCTGTCACTTCCCGCATGGGTCGCCGAATCCGCGGCTGCTGACTCGCAGCAATGTGAACTCGCTCTGCCTCCAGTGTCATTCGGCGTCTTTCAACTTTACGGCTCCCGGAGTCCCCTCCTTTCATAACCAGGCGAATCAATACCAGGCTTGCACAGTTTGTCATACACAGGTGCACGGCTCGAACGCAGACAGTGTGTTCTTCAAGTAAAGGCAGATACATATGACGAGCAAATTCTCATTCATATCGCCCCTGAAGAATTTCCGGCACGGTTTGCAAGGGCTCTTTCCGGAAGCGTTTGCGCTCGCCTGCATCATCATTGCCGTTCCTTTTTATGGACAGGACGGCCAAACACAACCAACGGATACAGGAAAAATAATCGGCGGCTACAGGGTTCATCAGTCGATTGATCTCGGCGGGCATATTGTCGATTACTCCGGCAGCGGCGCTGTCTACAATACGCTGGTCAACCTCTCATCCGGACCGCGCATTCTCGATCACTCGCTCACGATGCATGCTGTCGATCCATCGCACGCGATCCTCTTTGACCAACTTTCCACTACCAGCTTTGGCTACGGTGGCGATCCTTATAACGTCACGTATCTGAACGCGTCGAAGGGGCGTATCTACGACTTTCGCGGAAGCTTCCGCCGCAATCGTCAATACTTCGATTACAACCTGCTGGCGAATCCGCTGATTCCTCCGGACTCAACCCCGTTTGTTCCAATTCTCAATTCACCGCACCGCTTCAACACTGTGCGCCGCATAACCGACCTCAACCTTGCTCTGATGCCGCTGTCGAAAGTGAGCGTGCGCTTCGGCTATAACCACAACACCAGCCAGGGTCCTTCCTACAGCTCAGTCCACATAGGCGCCGATGCGCTGCTTCTCCAGAACTGGCGCAACTCTACAGATACATGGACGGGCACCCTCGATTGGAAGCCGGACCCAAAGACCATTTTCAGCTATGACCAGTTCGTTACGCATTACAAGGGAAACACGACCTGGCAATTGGCGGGCCTGAATTACGCGCTCTCTAATGGGACTCCGGTAAGTCTTGGGGTCAATCTATCTTCAGTATGGGGTACCCCATGCGCCTCTCCGTTCAACCCCGATGGCACCGTCAATCCGACATGCAATGCCTTCCTCGCATATACACGTTCGGGCCCGACGCGCACGATTTTCCCCACGGAGCAGGCACGCTTCCAAAGTTCCGCGCTTCGTAACATCACAATGAACGGACGCCTGCTCTACAATGGCACGAGCAGCACTCTCAGTAACTTCAACGAATTTTTCAATGGACTGAATTCGCGCCCCGCGCAACGTCAGACCATCGAAACCGGCTCAGCCCGCGTGCAGCGCGTCAATGTCAACGGAGATATTGCGGCTGCCTGGCAGATTACTCCCAAAATCTCTATTTCCGACCTCTTCACCTTCTGGTATTTCCGCATGCCCGGCATCAACAGCTTTACAACAACGAGCTATGCCGGAACATCGATGCTCTTGCCTCCCGGTGCAACCACGACAACGACAGCGACGGACTATCAGGCTCTCAACCAGAAGACCAAAGCCAACACATTCGTTGTCAGATGGGACGCAACTGCACGCGCGAGCTTGTCCGTTGGTTACCGGTATCGAGACCGTCTCATTACTGACGCCGCAGGCGACACCATCCCAATTCATGAGCACTGGGGACTCTTTGGCGCGTCGCTTCGGCCGAACCCTGCGCTGCGTATCAACTTTAACTTTGATGGCATGGCCGCTGACAACACATTCACGCGCATCAGCCCTCGTCAATTGCAGCATTATGTCGTGCGGGCAACATACAAGCCGCATACATGGCTCTCCGTGTCCGGTGCGGTGAATATCTATGAAGCGCGCAATAACGTTCAGACGGTGAATCATCTCGAACACAATCGAGATTATTCCTTTGGCGCATCCATCATCCCGAGCGAGAAGTGGTCGCTGGACATGAATTACTCCTATAACAGCGTGTTCTCGACGACCATCTTGTGCTACCCTTCTACCCCGGCGCCGCCTACGGCCGTGACCGCGCCTCCGGTCTGCGTCGCAGACAGCACGCCGCTCGCAAGCAATGGCTACTACAACGCTCCGACGCAGTTCGGTTCCATTGGATTCGGTTTCTCGCCTATTAAGCGCGTTCACGCCAATGCCGGATATCGAATGAGCGCTGTCAACGGCACGACTGATTTCATCAATGTCCGTCAGGTGCCTGGATCGTTGCAGTCGCAATTTCAGTCGCCCTATGCGGGCCTGGCGGTACAGATCATACCCAACTGGACGTGGAAAGGTGACTACAACTACTACAGCTACGGCGAAGGATCGCCGATTGGACCGACTTCGCCCCGAAACTTTCGCGGAAATATTTATACTCTCGCAGTCAATTACGCTTTCTAGGCTGTCTTTGCCTGCGCTATGATTATCAACCATTCAAAGGGAGGAGCTAACCATGACGCTGAAACACATAACTTGCATCTGTGCCGTAAGCCTGCTCACCGCCGGGACCATGAGCTTTGCTCAGGAGACCGCGGCAGATATCTACAAAGCGAAATGCCAGATGTGCCATGCGGCAGATGGCAGTGGTGATACGCCAACGGGAAAAGCGATGAAGGTACGTAGTTTCAGTTTGCCGGAAGTTGTGAAGATGTCAGACGAGGAGCTTTTCAATATCACAAAAAATGGAAAGGGCAAGATGCCTGCATACGCCAACAAGCTAACGGATGACCAGATCAAGGCCCTTGTCGCCCATATTCGAACGCTGCAGAAAAAGTGAACTGAAGAGAAAACGGAACGATGACTCCATTAGAACGATTCAAAGAGAATTGGATCCAGCCGCTTTTCTTTCTTGGAAACAACTCCATCAGTCTCATTGGAGTTGGACTTACAACTGCGGCTGCTCTGACTCTGATCGGTTTCTGGGTTATAGACGTCTTCGGTCACGGAGGGTCACCGAACCCCTACGTTGGAATTATTTTCGTTCTCTTCCTTCCAGCAATTTTTGTTCTGGGTTTGCTTCTCATTCCAATAGGCATCTGGTGGAGAAAGGGCCGTCTGAGAAAAACGGGCCAGCTACCATCTTCCTATCCTAAGGTTAACCTCGCCAATCCTACGTTTCGTCGTGCCTTGAACTTTGTCATTCTGGCCACCTTCATCAATTTTGTTATCGTAGGCACCGCAAGTTATCGTGGGGTCGCTTACATGGACAAGCCATCGTTCTGCGGCCAGGTTTGTCACGTCATGACGCCGCAATGGAATGCCTATCACGTGGCGCCCCATGCGAGTGTAGCTTGTACCGAATGCCATGTCGTCTCAGGACTGCAAGGCTATGTACATGCGAAGCTGAATGGGACGAGGCAACTGGTGCAGGTCGTGACAGGCAACTATTCCCGCCCAATCATGGCCGAGGGTAGAGTGCCTCCTGCTCGCGCAACGTGTGTCAAGTGCCACAACCCATCGAGATATATTGGCGACAAGCTCGTAGTGAAGACTTCTTTTGGCGATGATGAAAACAACTCTGTGACGCACTCCCTTGTGCTGCTTCACGTTGGCGGACATGATGTGTCTGGCCGCCTGAGCGGAATCCACGGCGCGCACCTTGGACATATTGAATTCATCGCAACCGACACAGCAAATCAGAATATTCCGTGGGTGGCGAAAGTGAATAACGATGGCTCCGTGGTCGAATTTGTCTCGTCCGACGCGAAGCAGCCTGTTAACGGTGAGAAGCGTTTGATGGACTGCATAGATTGCCACAGCCGCCCAGCTCATTCCTTTGAGACGGCGGAGGGTGCGCTGAATCGATCCATGGCCCAGGGCCGTCTCGACCGTTCCTTGCCGTTCCTACGCAAGCAAGGGCTTGCTCTTCTCAAAACTGAGTACACTTCGCAGGAAGAGGCCGAATCGAAGATCTCGTCAGGCCTGGAGGATTTCTATCGCGCCCAACACCCGGACGTCTGGAACCAGAAGCGCGCCCAGATTGAGGATTCAGCGAGAGGTCTCATCGCGATCTATAACGAAAATGTTTTTCCTTTCATGAAGGTCACCTGGGGTACCTACCCAAATAACATCGGCCACACTTCGTTTCCAGGATGCTTCCGCTGCCAT
>DATAQW010000180.1:0-3292 GCA_036264445.1 Pseudacidobacterium sp. | reverse complement strand
TGACCTCAGTCGATTTGATCAGCGCGGCGACCGTCTCTCCGACTTCAAGCTGCATCTCTCGAGCTGCTTCCGAGGTGATGATGGAATTGATGATCTGGCCGCCGATAGAAAGCTTGATCTGAGCGAGCAGGCCATCAATTTTGATTTCAACAATACGTCCCACCAACTGATTGCGTCCGCTCAAGGTGCGCATCATTTGGCGTTTCGGGGTCTCCGGCTGCTTGACCCTATGCAGCAGTCCGTCTAATTCGGCTTCAGGGATGCGGTAATGTCCGCCCGGGGTTTTCACCGCCTTGAGCTTGCCCTGGTAGAGCCACTGCTTGACCGTAGGATAGGAAATACCGAGGCGCAGTGCAGTTTCCCGCGGAGTGAGCAACGATGCCATACGATGATTTTATACGATATTTTTGTGAGTGTAGTAGAAATTAAGTCGATTTTTCGTTGGTAGTGAAGAGATCAGAAGGAATGCTTTTTAAAGACGTTGGATGAACTGCTTGCAGTTCTTGCACGTCATCGATCGCACCATTTTAAGGCTTAGGCTTTGCTCAAGACGCCGTCGATCGACAAAGCACCCGAGCCCTTTACCATAATGAGCAGGCACAGCGCGAGGGTGAGCAGATGGTATTCATAGCCTTCGCCTTTCTGCGTGCCAGACCAGTTCATAAAAAATCCAAAAGCCTGATGAATTTTGAGGACGGCCACGAGCATGGTGATGGCGATGCCGAAGGCGGCGATGCGGCTCAGCAATCCGACGATGAGACCGAGGCCTCCGAGGAACTGTGCAAGGATGGCAAGCGCGGCGAAGATGGCAGGAATACCAAGTTGGGTGGTGAAGAAGTGCATGGTTGCCGCGAAACCGTAGCCGCCGAACCAGCCAAGCGCTAATTGAGCGCCATGCATAAAAAATACGAGTCCCAGAACCAGACGGCAGATGGCAAGCGTTGTATCGTTGGTCGTCGCTAGAAGCTGTTTCATCGGGCCCCTCTACAGGAAAGTTGTGTAACAGAGTGCGAGAATCGCTGCCGAAATGCAAGCGGTTTTCTGCCCGCTTGGCAATCGGTTGCCGCTCGGATAGATTGATGAATTGGCCGGGGAGTCCAATCACACCGCATGCTTCAGCTCAAAACGATCAATGACATTTTCTTTCTGGTAGCGACAAGCTCGCAGCCACGCGCTGTGTTGTATATGGATGCGGCGGGGAAGTGGCAGGCATTTTCCGGCATGCAGATGTATCAACGCGTGCGCGTCTTTGCTGAAGCGCTGGCTCAATGGGGAATCCAGAAGGGTGACCGCATTGCGATTCTGGGGGAGAATCGCTGGGAATGGGCCGTGGCCGATTTTGCCGCACTGGCAATGGGTGCGGTAGACGTACCGATCTACCCTACGCTAACGGCTGAGCAGATTGGTGTCCTGCTAGCCGACTCCGGCGCGCGCGTGGCTGTGGTTTCGTCGCGACAGCAATATGACAAGGTGGCTACAGTACGAAGCCAGACGGCGATCGAGAAAATTGTTCTGATGGATGATGAAGGCGTGGCGGATGCGGTGTTGCTGTCGTCACTGCTCAAGGATGCGGACAGCCGCGGCACAGAGCGCGATGCAGCGTTTGACCGCTCCGCGTACGATGTTGCGCCCAATGACCTGGCTACGCTGATCTACACGTCGGGTACAACTGGGGAGCCAAAGGGCGTGATGCTGACGCATGGAAACATTGCCTCCAACGTGAATTACTCGCTGGCCGGGTTTGATATTGCGCAGCAGGATGCCTGTATCTCGTTTTTACCGCTCTCGCATATTACGGCACGGCACCTGGACTACGCGATCTACACAAAACAGGCGACGGTGGCGTATTGCCCCAACTTCGAGAAGCTGCCGGCTGCGCTTAAAGAAATTCGGCCGACAGTTCTAGTGGCCGTACCGCGTGTCTTTGAAAAGGTACGGCAAGAGGCGGAGCGACAGGCATCCTTATCGGGCGCAAAGAAGCGCATCTTTGGATGGGCGGTGAAGACAGGGCAGAAAAATCGCGAAGATATTCTGCAGGGGAGGGCGCCGACAGGGCTGGGCTGGAAGCTGGCGAACAAACTGGTCTTCAGCAAAATTCAGCATGGCTTTGGTGGGCGAGTGCGCTACTACATTGCGGGTGGCGCTCCGCTGGGCATGGATACGGCGAGCTGGTTTGCCGGGGTGGGCATTCGTATTCTCGAAGGCTATGGGTTGACGGAGACATCGCCGGTGCTGGCCATTAACACCACGGCTGCGTATCGCATTGGATCGGTGGGCAAACCGCTGCCGAACGTTGAGTGTCGCATTGCCGAAGACGGCGAGCTGCTGGTGCGCGGGCCGAACGTGTTTCCTGGTTACTGGCACAAACCGGGCGAGACGGCTGAGGTGTTCGACGCGGAGCACTGGTTTCGTACGGGAGATATCGGGCGTATCGATGACGATGGCTTTCTCTACATTACCGATCGCAAAAAGGAGTTGCTGAAGACTTCAGGCGGAAAGCTGGTAGCTCCGCAGCCGATTGAAAACAAGCTTAAGGCGTTTTTGTTTGTCGGACAGGCGGCAATAGTCGGCGACAAGCACAAGTTTTTGAGCGCGTTGATCTCTCCGAACTTTGTGGCGCTGGAAGAGTGGGCGAAGCAGCAGGGAATCAGCGCACCGACGCGGCGTGAGCTGGTGGGGGATGCGAAGGTTGTAGCCCAGTATCAGTCGATTGTGGATGAGGTGAATGGAGGGTTGGCGCAGTTTGAGACGATCAAGCGCTTCCGCGTAGTGCCGGAGGAGTGGTCGCTTGCCGACGGTGAGCTGACGCCGAGCCTGAAGCTGAAACGCCGCATCATCAATCAAAAGTACGCTGACGAGATTGCGGCGTTCTATATGGACGAGGCTACGTCGAAGGGCTAGTTCGTGGTAGTGGATTGCGGAAGAAGCATCGCGAACTGACATTTCTGTCCGTCTTCCGCGGGCGTCTGGATCACAGAGCCATCCTTCTTGCGCAAATACCTTAGCCGCGGATTTGACGCCAGAGAATTCTTCCACGGTGACAATTTGTAACGCGTCGCTTGCGCCAGCTATGATCTTGCTGAGACAGTTACGCGATTCTTCGCAAAATACATAACTATCCCAACCCAAATTTTTTGGAGGAGAAGAGGAACATGCGAGTTGGTTTGCTTACTGGCGGCGGGGATTGTCCCGGGCTGAATGCGGTCATTCATGCAGTCGTGAAGAAGGGAATTTTTCACTACGGTGATGAATTTGTTGGATTCCTTGAGGGCTGGCGCGGCGTATTGGACAA
>DATAQW010000142.1:0-5422 GCA_036264445.1 Pseudacidobacterium sp. | reverse complement strand
GCTTGATCCGCCAACGGTCGACATTACAGGGCGGATTCTGGAAATGCTGGCCACCTATGGCTATACGCGCAAAGACAAGCGCGTCGAGAAGGCTATCAAGTTCATTTACGATGAGCAGGAACCGGACGGTAGCTGGTTTGGCCGCTGGGGCGTTAATTATATCTACGGCACATTCCTTGTCTTACGCGGACTGGAAGCGATTGGTGTCTGGAACCATGAGCCGCAGATTCAACAAGCCGCAGAGTGGATCCGCATGGTACAGAATTCTGACGGCGGATGGGGCGAAAGCTGCGGCAGCTATGATGATCCGACAACGCGTGGCGTAGGGATCAGCACGCCATCACAGACCGCCTGGGCGATTCTTGGGCTGCTTTCGGCAGGCGATACCCGCAGCGACAGCGTGGCCAAGGGGGTCCGCTGGCTGATTGAGTGCCAACTGGCCGACGGTAGCTGGGATGAGAGCATGCATCAAGGTCGCGAGCGTCAGGCGATCTACACCGGCACTGGTTTTCCGCGGGTCTTTTATCTCGCATATCACCAGTACCGGAATTACTTCCCGCTGCTTGCGCTTACGAATTACAAGCGCGCTATGGAACGCAGCGAGTAACACATCAAGAAGGCAAGGTGCGGGCTTGTTAGCCCGCGCATTCGCAAGGAGGAAAATTGGCTGTACCAATTTCCCAGGCATGGACGGTTGCCACGTACGTCCTGAAACAGAAGCTTAAAGGGCGCAAGCGCTTTCCGCTTGTCACCATGCTGGAGCCGCTTTTTCGCTGCAATCTGGCATGCGCCGGATGCGGGAAGATTCAATATCCGGCTCACATTCTGAAGCAGGATTTGACGCCGGAAGAATGCTTTCGCGCAGTCGAAGAATCAGGCACGCCCATGGTTTCGATTCCGGGCGGCGAACCTCTCCTGCACCCTCAGATCGACAAGATTGTGGAAGGACTTGTAGCGCGCAGGAAGTACGTGTACATGTGCACAAACGCGCTGCTTCTTCAAGAAAAGCTTCATCTTTTCAAGCCCAGCAAATACCTCTCGTTTTCGGTCCATTTGGATGGTCAGCGCGAACACCATGACTTCTCAGTTTGCCGTGAAGGTGGATATGACGCTGCCCTTGAAGGCATCAAGGCTGCCGTTGCCGCTGGCTTCCGTGTCACTACGAATACGACGCTCTTCGACGGAGCCGATCCGAACTCTGTTCGCGCCTTCTTTGATGAATTGATGGCTGTCGGGGTTGAGGGCATGATGGTCGCTCCGGGATATACCTACGAAAAGGCCCCCGACCAGAAACATTTCCTAGGACGCGCCCGTTCGCGTCGTCTCTTCCGCTCCATACTCTCCAATCGTAAGAAGTCATGGAAGTTCAACGCATCGCCCATGTACATGGAATTTTTGATGGGCAAGCGCGAGTTTTCCTGCACGCCCTGGGGCATGCCTGCGTATAGCGTCTTTGGCTGGCAGAAGCCCTGCTACCTACTGCAGGATGGCTATGCGGACACATTCAAAGAATTGATCGAGACCACCGACTGGTCGAACTACGGAACGGAGTCCGGCAATCCCAAGTGCGCAAACTGCATGGTGCACTCCGGATATGAGGCTTCAGGGGTTTATTACACTTTTGGATCGCTTCGCGGCCTGCTCGATACGGCCATTGCTACCTTCTTCGACAAGTACGAAGACAGGGGAGCGCTCGATCTGCTTAACGAACCAGTCAAGCCGGTGCACAGCTTCGATCCGCTGGTGCAGATTGAAACCAGGGTCAATGTCATTGAACAGCGGTCAGCGCACAATCCTGATGAGCTCGAAGTCGCTGAAGGCCGTGAACGCGAAAACCTTGAAGGATGGGTTCCGGAGCTTGCTTCCGATGAGGAAGTCCGGCTTGCCTTTGAGAAAGCCTTTGATTACCGCGGTGACGTTACCGTTACCCTCAGGGACGGACGCAAGATTGACAGCTATGTCTTCGACCGTCAGACAGGGGAGACACTCGCTGACTCCGCCGTTCGCGTGATTCCTGCAAATGAGCACACCAAGCTGACCATTCCATATTCCGAGATCGCAGCCGTTGCTTTTACAGGACGCGATACTGCAGCGGGTAAAAGCTTCGAAGCTTGGGTCAAGAAGTACTGGGAAAAGAAGGCTGCTGGTGAGAAGAGCATTGCCTTGCATCCAGAGAGACTGGATTAGTAAGGCGCAGCGTTCGATCTGAATAGTTAAGCCGGGCCGCAGGCCCGGCTTTTGTAATTTTGCCGAAGATTGGAATCTCAGGCCAACCACTACTGTGGAGAGCGCTGTTGCAGTTGCGGGTCGGTGCTGGTGTTGTCATCGAATGACCGGGTTGCGCCAGCCTGCAGTGTCGTTGTCACTGTGACCGGCGATTGCAGCTTGAAGTTGATAAGAGTCTCAGGCTGAATCTGAACCTGCTGTCCCCGTGTGACTGCATTTACGCCTGTTCCCGTTGCTCCGCCGGCTGCTGCTCCAATCGCTGCTCCCCGGCCTCCTCCGGCAAGGGCGCCGATGATCGCTCCAACAGCCGCACCACCGCCGGCTTTCATGGCAGTGTTCTTACCGCGTCCGGTACCTTGTTTGGAATAAGCATCGGTCACAACCGGGATCTGTCTGCCGCGGGCGTTTAACTGGGTGAGTTCAATGGACAGCAGAGAACTTCCGGAGAAGTGGGCTGCGTCCTTTGCATCCACAACGCGTCCAACTACAGTCGCTCCATGCGCGACCGCCACCATGCCGTCGGCGATCAGATCGCTGGAGAGCGTGCCGTGAAAGACCTGATTCGGTTGCGCATTCTGGCTGCTGAGAGCATCTGTGATGCGAATTGGTAGGATTGTGCCCGCAGGAATGGTGACAGTTTTAGCCACAGGCTGCGGAGGCGGAGGAGGAGGTGCAGGGGCAGGGGCAGGTTGTGGCGCAGGTTGAGGAGCCGGAGCCGCGGGCTGCGCTGGTTCAACAGGAGCCTCTGCTACCTGTTTTTCTTCGTGCTGCTTGTGCTTACGCTCAGGCGTGGGACGCGCCGGAGCGGGTGCGGGAGGAGGGGCTACGGCCTGTTGTGGCGGCGCGACGGTGAGGTTGTTCACGACAGTTTTGACGCCATCCACACTGCCAGCATCGTTTCCTGCCAGAGCACGCGACGCATCGTCATTCGCCGTTCCAGAGAGTGTAGCAATGCCGTTGGCTACATTGACTTGAATGGCCTGTCCGCCCAATGCGCTTTCTGCAGATATTTTTGCTTGTATGTCACTGGCGATCTGTTGATCAGTGCGAGCAGGAGATTGTGACGCCTGCTGCCGGTTGCATCCGGAACCAAGAAGCAGAGAAGTTGCCAGCAAGGCTATTTGCAAGGCGCGGGTGGAGGTGAGATTTGCATTTCTCATGCCTGATTATCTCCTTTTACCAGGACACAAAGGTATCTTAGTTCCTGGAAGTGGCAGCTGAAAATGTAATGATCGCATCTACAACATATTGACGTTGATTTACCTTGAAAGGTTCTAATTCTGGTAGCATCCAGTTGCCGGGCGAAAGGGAGAGATATTATGTCAGATGAAAAACAATCTAATGGATTTAGCTGGTTTCTTGCAGGTTTGGGCCTGGGAGCATTGCTTGGAGTTCTGTATGCTCCGAAAGCAGGCAGGGAAACGCGCGACGACCTGGTAAACAGCGCACGCGAAGGCAGCGAATATTTCAAGCAGCGTTCACGGGAAGCTGCCGACCAGGTTAACACATATGTGGAACGCGGCAGGGCACAGGTCAGCGATTACGTGGATCGCGGCAGGGACTATCTGGATCGCGGAAAAGCACAGTGGGGCGAAGCGGTAAGCAAGGGACGCCAGTTCATCAATGAACAGGGAGATCGCGTTTCTGCCGCCGTGGACGCCGGACGCCAGGCGTATCGGTCCACTACCAGCGGAACAGATGAGACAACTGGCCAAGAGGCGCCGCATCTGTAAGAATTCTCACGAGGGGAGCGCCATCCGTAGTCAGCGGAAAGACAATGCAGATATCGCAAGTACAGATACCGCAAGTGATGTTTTTCATTTTCACTTTTGTCATCTCGGTTGGCGTTCTGATCCAGGCGTTCGTCCTGTTGGCCATGTTTCTGGCGGTCAAGAAGACCGCACAAGAGACAAGAGAACTGTCCAGCCAGCTGAAACAGCATCTTGTTCCGGCAATTTCTATTGCACGCAATCTGATCGAAGACGTTTCTCCTAAAGTCAAAGTTGCTACTTCCAATCTGGTGCAGACAACTGAGACCCTTCGATCGCAGGCCGAAAACATCAACAAAACAGTAAAAGGTGTAACAGGTATGGCGCAGGCCCAGGCTGAGCGCGTTGATGAGATGGCCACAGCCGTTCTCAATGGCGTAACAGAAGCGACTGCAGCTGTGCAGCACGGTATTGCCGCTCCTTTACGGCAGGTTGCCGGTGTGCTCAACGGTTTGCGCGCAGGGTATGACGTTCTGCGAAAGAAAGAGCGTCCTATGCATGTTGAAGAGGGCGGCGGGAATTTTGTTTGAGCATTGCATGTAGTGACCGCGCTCTTTGCGCCATTCTTCGGATAGTTGCTTCAATGCTGGTTTAGAAATTCTTCGATTTCAGATGTGACTTTGCCTATTTCGCATCCTGGGGCCATGTGCCCGCAATCAGAATCAAGTACAAGCGTCTGGGCGTGGATCAGCTTTGCAAAGCCAAGCGCCGGGAGCGGGTTTACCATGTGGTCCTGAGTTGCGGCAATGATCAGTACCCTGGCTTTGACTTTGTTGGCCGCATCGTAAAGCGATCCGCCGTGGGCGATATCGTGACCGATGATTGCCTGTAGCTGGCGCAGATAGTCATTTGCATCGAAGAAGCTGGTTCCACTGGTTGTCAGTTCCTCGAAGAACTGCTGGAAGCCTTCTCGCGTGGTGTGATTGGCTCGGAACGAAGGCGTGGACAGGTTCATGTTGTGAATCAACGCGACAATGGGCAGTGGTGGTGTCTGTGTATATTTGCCTCCGTTGTATTCCGGGTCGGCTTTGAGGGCTTTTAGTTCTGTATTCCAGAGCAGGAGATCAGACGAAGTCTGTTGTGGAGTGCCGACAACAGAGATGGCTTTGTCCATAAAGTCGGGGTAACTGACCATCCATTGAAAAGTCTGTATGCCGCCCATCGATACTCCCATGACCGCGCGCAGATGCTGGAGATGCAGCTTTTCTGTGACGAACCGGTATTGCGAATACACCATGTCGCGGATGGAGAACTGCGGGAAGTCCGTGCCGTGCTGAGTTGCGCTATTCGACGGCGAGCAGGAAATGCCATCGCCGAGCGAATCTACCGCGATAACGAAATATTTCGCACTGACAATGTATTGGTGGGCTTCGACCTGCATGGCGACATCGCTGCTTCTGCCTCTAAACCATGTAGGAAAAAGAATA
>DATAQW010000106.1:0-5589 GCA_036264445.1 Pseudacidobacterium sp. | reverse complement strand
GTTTGAAAGCCGCTTGCTGATTTCACATGCTACCTCATACAGGTTCATGTACTTACCCGAGCCAGTCGGGCATTCTACTTTGAATGAGTCGCCATAAAATAGGTAGAAGTTGTTCAGGCCTCGAATCAGAACCACGTTTGCAGGCACCCAGATCGGTCCCCGCCAATTTGAGTTGCCGCCGAACATTCCTGAGTCTGATTCCGCGGGAAGATAACCGACCCGATATTCTTGCCCGTGGACATTCAGCACGTAGGGATGTTCGAGGTGATAACGCGAAAGCGAGCGAATTCCATAGGGGCTGAGGAACTCATTCTCATCGAGCATGCGGCTCAGGATACGGCGCAAGCGTTCCGGCTTGACGACGGCAAGAATTCCGCGGTTGCCATAGCCACGCACGTACGGACCGACCGGGTGGATGCTTTTGGCAACCTGAGGCATACGGCGCAGGCGTTCCATCGCGTATTCATAGAGACGCGGCATGGCCTCCCGCGCTTCGGGCTCAACGATGGTGCTTGCGCACAAGGGCAGTAGTCCTACGATAGATCGCACCTTTAACCTCTTGGCCCTGTCGTCCGGCAAGCGCAGGACATCGTAGTAAAAGCCATCTTCTTCATCCCACATGCCGTCTGTGCCAACACGGTTCAGCGCGTTGGAAATCCAGAGAAAGTGGTCGATGAATTTGGAGGCCAGATCTTCATAGGAGCGGTCATAAATTGCAATTTCTACCGCGATCTCAAGCATGTTCTGGCAGAAGAGCGCCATCCATGCAGTGCCATCGGCCTGCTCAAGATGGCCTCCGGTTGGCAACGGTGCTGACCGGTCGAAGACGCCGATGTTGTCGAGGCCAAGGAAGCCTCCTTCGAATACGTTCTTTCCGAAGCGGTCCTTGCGATTTACCCACCAGGTAAAGTTCGAGATCAGCCTACCGAAGGCGCGCTTAAGGAATTGAATGTCTCCTTCGCCACGAAACGCTTGCTCCATCCGATAAATGAAGACGGTGGCCCACGCATGCACCGGAGGATTCACATCACTGAAATTCCATTCATACGCGGGTATCTGGCCGCTGGGGTGAAGGTAGATTTCACGCAGCATAAGGCCGAGCTGCTGTTTGGCGAAATCAATATCTATACCCGAGAAAGCAAGCGAATGGAATGCGAGATCCCAGGCGGCGTACCACGGATACTCCCATTTATCGGGCATGGAGATCACATGGTCGTTAAGCATGTGTGCCCATTCGTGATTTCTAATATTACTGGTCTTGTTCGAAAAGGCATCAACACCGTGTTCTTCCAGCCATCTATCGGCGTCCAGGAAGTAATACTGCTTACCCCATAGCATGCCTGCTGACGCCTGACGCATTATGTTCAATGCATCTCCACTCACGCCATCAGGGGTATTTTCCCGATAGAACTCATCGGCTTCATCGATGCGCGCTTTGAAGATGGATGCCGTGTCTTTGAACGGTAAGGTTAGCAGGCTGGGATCAACATCCGTGAGCCGCAGATATAGAATGTGCGATTCTCCTGGCTTGATGTTTGCCTGGTGATGGATTGCAGCTTTTGTTCCAGTATTCCCGGAATTGACAGCCTTAGTCTTGCCTTCGACTACATACCCGTTAATCCCATCTTTTACGTAGGGAGATGCATTCTTGCCACCGAAGAGCCTCTCGTTATTAGTGTCGTTTTCGGTAAACAGAAACGGAGCTGCGGAAGAAGAATAAAGCCAGCGGTTTCCCAGTACAGTATGAGACGCTTCAAGAATGCGTGTTTTTCCGAGGTCAGAAACCTCACGCAGGCTTGGCCGCGGTGGATCAGACCACCAGCTCCAGGTATTACGGAACCAAAGTGTCGGAAGGATGTGAAGATTTGCGGTGTCCGGTCCGCGATTGACAGCGGTGATCCGGATCAGCACATCCTCAGGTGATGTTTTGGCATATTCGACGAACACGTCGAAATAGCGGTCATCATCAAATATTCCGGTGTCGATCAACTCGTATTCCGGCTCGGTCCGCGACCGGCGCCGATTGGTTTCAATCAGATCGACATACGGGTAGGCTTTCTGCGGATACTTATAGAGCCACTTTGCGTAGGAATAAGTAGGCGTGGCGTCGAGGTAGAAATAATATTCCTTTACATCTTCTCCATGATTGCCTTCAGCATTGGTGAGTCCGAAGAGGCGCTCTTTCAGGATGGGGTCCTTTTCGTTCCAGAGGGCGATTGCAAAACATAGCTGCTGCTTGTCATCGGAAAAACCTGCGAGCCCATCCTCGCCCCAATGATAGGCGCGCGAGCGGGATTGATCATGGCTGAAATAGCTCCACGCATCTCCATTGTCGCTGTAGTCCTCTCGAACTGTGCCCCATTGGCGCTCACTTAGATATGGTCCCCATTTCTTCCAGGGGATGCTTTTCTTATGAGCCTCATTCAAGCGCTCCTGCTCAACTCCAGCAGATGTATTTGACATGATAGCCCTCTCAGAAAACCGCTTTGGTGCGGAAGTATAAACGATTTGCAAAGAGTTGACATAAAGATCACCTTAAGGATGGGCAAAGGTCGCATATCGGTTTCCCCTGAAAATATTTACTTCCTGCTTAAACTTTGAATCCGATAAAATCGTCAAGTCTTCCCAGAACTCCTTAAACTCTCCAAATGACCTGCGATGAATTACGTGTATCTCTTCACCTGGATAATCCTCCTGCGAGCCTGCCCTCATTGCTTCAATCTCTTTGGTGGGATGCGAAAGGCGATTGGACACGCGCCCATGAAATAGCTCAAGAGATTGAATCACCTGAAGCAGCATGGGTACATGCTTATCTGCATCGAAAGGAGGGCGATCTCTGGAATGCCGGATACTGGTATCACCGGGCAGGAAAGATTCAAAACAAATTACCGCTTGCGCTGGAATGGGGACAAATTGCATCCCATTTATTGCAGATTTCACCCCTGAGTTCCGATGAAATCGGGATACAATCGTTCAACACCAGTCAAATAGGTGACGCTGCCATGGATAAAAACCTCCTCTTGGATCCAGGGACAACTGTTCTTGAAACAGGACACGGGTGTCGCTGTTTTTGGCTGATGGGCGACTTTTATGCGATCAAAACCACAGCAGAGCAGACTAACGGCCAGTATTCAGTAATGGAGATACAGTCGTTTCCAGGTAATGGCCCGCCAGCCCACATACAACGGCGCGAAGAAGAGTGCCTGTATATTGTTGAGGGCGCATTCTCAGTTATCGTTGGCGACCGCATTGTGGATGCTGCGGACGGTGATTTCATCCGTATTCCCAAGGGTGTGCCACACACCTATAAAAATGTGGGCGCAATCCCGGGCAAGCTGCTGATCATTTTTGCGCCGGGAGGAATTGAACAGTTTTGGGCGGAGGTAGGTCAGCCTGGTTCTGTGAAAGAAGCGCCCAGGCAGGATGATCGCCTGGTATTCGATCGCCTTACAACGTTAGCACCGCATTATCAAATGGAAATCTGTCCTTAAAGAGCATGGATTGGTGGTTGGTGTTTCATTCGCTGGTTTAACCTATCTTCGGACGGGGATGCTGATGAAAATTTGTCTGGCCGATCTGGGGGCTGAGAGACGAACCGAAAAATTGCTTTGTATGAGCTTTCGGTTCGTAACAATTGTTCATCTTTTCATCCACTGATGGATGGAAGACGTTCAGACGCTCCAAGAAGAAATACGAATCCAATCACAAGACTATAGAGTGCGCCCGCAGCAGCTACGATGCGATAGAAATTTGGATGAAGTCTGCCAGTACCAAATATTCCGCTCAGTGCCACCGTCATAACAGCATTCATAACGACCAGGCCCAAACCAAAAGCGAATAAACCTACTATGCCTAGCGCTGTACCTCCCAGGCTTGCTGCCAACAGAAAAAGCATCAACTGAGTCGGTGTTTCAGCGCCTAGACCGTGGAGGATCCCGATACCAAAAACAGTTCCGTTGGAATAGTTCCAGGCAAATGGCTCAGGGCGTGGCAAGTCGCTCTGGAAAATCCTGCGCACACGCCAGACAAAGTGCCGTGATGCATCAATTAATAATGCCCATCGGCTCTGCATGGACTGATGTGAATGAGAGTGCTGCTTCCGCATAAGGTTTGCGACAACCAGAAGGCCGAGCACAATAAGCGTGAGACCGACGAGCCGCTCAGCCCACGCATCAAGACGAGCTGGAAGAGAAATGTGCAGAAGAATGACAAACGCGCCCAGAGTCAGGACCGTAAAGGCATGTCCTAGCGCATAGAGAATGCCCAGCCGCAGCCCTTCAAACCGCGAGCGTTGTACAGCTGTGATGTCGGAAATGGCAGCCAGGTGGTCATAGTCAAACCCATGGCGCAGGCCAAGCAGGGCGCAAGAGCCGATCGCAAGTGCAAGCTTCCAGTGCATAACGCGAAGACTAAAGTGCAGTCTATCGTATTAGCGATTAAGAAATCAGGGCAAGTTATCCGGTGAGCCGAACCAGTTGCTCAGCCTCAATTCTAGGTCCGAGAATTGAAACCTTTGGCACTTGTCCGCGTGCCATGGCTACTTCGTCGCAGCGGTAAAGACGCGGGCAGTTCTGGCAATCTTTGAAGACTTTATCAGGAAGTGCAGCCCGGTCTTCGACCACACGAAATCCGTAGCGGAAGAAGAAATCAGGGATGCGTGTGAACAGGCACACGCATCCGACGCCATGATCTTCGGCCTCTTCAAGCAGAGCATTCAGGATATTTGCGCCTGCGCCTTGTCCTTTAGCTTCTGGGCGGACGACAATCGAACGCACCTCGGCAAGATGCGGTCCATAAAGATGCAATGCGCCGCATCCGAGGAAGACTCCGGAGTCGCTTTCGGCAATAGTGAAGTCGCGGACGTTCTCGCATATCTCAGCGAAAGCGCGCCGCAGCAGGGTGCCGTCATGCGAGAGGCTATTGACCAGTTCGTAGATATTGGTCGCATCCTGTAGGCGCGCTTTACGCACCAGCATGGACCGCCTCCTGCTTTCCAAGATCGACGGTGCCGTAGGTTGTGATGAGCCTCTGTACGCGCTCTTCAGCGTCTTTCAGAGCTTCGCGGACACGGTACCGAGCCGTTCCGCCGATGACGTCATGGCAGTCGAGCGTAGCTTCGAGCGTAATAGCGGCGAAGAAGTCCTGCTCGAATTCAAGCCCGAACTGCTTCAGCTCATCGAGCGTGAGATCGTTCAGCTCGCAGCCTTTGTTGAGGCAGTAACGGACAGCGTTGCCGATCTTCTCGTGCGCTTTGCGGAAGGGAACTCCTTTATGCACGAGATAGGTTGCCGCTGCCATCGCATTCATAAAGCCTGTTTCACATGCAGCGCGCATGCGGTCGGTGCGGAAGTTGAGCGCGGCAGTAAACTTCGCCAGCAGATAGACCGTAAGGTGCATGGCGCTGGTCGCGGCGAAGACTGGCTCCTGCGTCTCCTGCAGGTCTTTGTTGTAGGCCAGCGGCAGGCCTTTAAGCTGCAACGTGACTGCCTGTGCTGCTCCGTTGACACGGCCGACTTTCGCGCGAACGAGCTCGGTCAGGTCAGGATTTTTCTTCTGCGGCATCGCGCTCGATCCGGTTGAAAATGCTTC
>DATAQW010000054.1:0-9957 GCA_036264445.1 Pseudacidobacterium sp. | reverse complement strand
TGGAGTGGAAATCATTGCGAGTTAAAGATAAATTATAGCTACACGATTGAGGGCCTCTCATGAATCTTCTTCATGATCCACGTATGCGCGCTCTGCTCAGACAATCGGGTATGAAGCAGTTTGCATACAAAGTCCAATCTGCCATAAGGCCAGAGCACCGCTACGAAGAAAAATTTTCTGATGTACTGCTTGGTGCCGTCCACCCTGGGGATTGCGTGTGGGATGTGGGAGCCAATGTTGGATACTATACGAAGAAATTTGCTGACCGCGTAGGGCAGTCCGGCAAGGTGATTGCCTTTGAACCTTTCGAAGGTGCATTCCGGCAGTTGTCCGCTGCCGTCAGTGATCTTCCCCAGGTTGAGTGCTTGAAAGTAGCCTTGGGAGCGGAGGAGGCGCAACTTCGAGTGCAGCCGATTGCTCCAGGGAGTACAGGCAACAATCTTACGGCTGTGAGTGAGTCTCTTGATGCGGAGTTGATTTGTGTCAAGACAGGAGAAAAGCTGATTCAGGAGGGACATCAACCCCCATCCATTCTTAAGATCGATGTTGAAGGCTTTGAAGAAGATGTTGTTTGGGGCTTCCGCCATCAACTACGCTCCGGTGTTTGCCGAAAGGTTTTTATTGAGGTGCATTACACATCACTGGATAAACGCGGATTCCTGAGAGCGCCTTCAAGAATTGTATCCATGCTTAAAGATATGGGTTTCACTACAAGCTGGGTTGATCCGTCTCACCTTGCCGGTGTGCGTGCAGCTTGATTCCTAGTGAACTGGCTTTTCTATCAGGCCACACTCTCGACAGCCGCCACGTGCTGATACAGCAAACGAATCTCATCTGAAGTAAAGCGCGATTTCGCAACAGCGTTCACGTTGTTGTTCAGATGGGACGGCTTCATCATGGCGGGTACGACGACATGAATGCCTGGACTACTGAGAATGATGTTCAAGACAACATCAGCCAGCACCGCATCATCTACTGTTTCCAGTTTTGCGCGCAACTCGGCCGGAGTCGATGACGAGCTGGCGATGTTTTTTAGAATGGCGCGACTTTGCTCGACCCTCGTAACCCCGCCAAAAGGATGATTCGCAACAGCTGCAAGTCCGCTACCCTTTGCAGCGGCGGCGACATCAGCTGTGGAAAGATCAAAAACATTGCAAGGGAACTGCAGTGCTCGTAACGCTTTCGGGTGCTCTCGTAATACGAGACCTATAACCTCAGGTGCGGCAGAGATGCCAGCTACGCGTACCTTGCCGGAAGCTACCAATTGGTCAAGTTTTGCCAGCAATTCATCCTGATGTAGCACACTGGCCGGTGCATCATGCATGAACAGAAAGTCGACATAGTCTGTCTTGAGTTTGCGGAGACTTTCATGGATGCTTTGCTCAAGCACCCCTACGGTGAACTGGTTCGGAGTGAACTGGCCCGCAACCTGTTTGCGCAGCATGTTGCGTGATGAAGGCGCGAGGGAAAGAAGAGCACGGGCAACAGGCTTAGCTGCGCGTTTCCATAGCTGCTGGCGGGCCGGCAGTATTCCAAACTTGGTGGAAATAATTGCCTGGTCGCGTCGCGTACGGAGAAATTCTCCCAGCAGGGCTTCAGATTCACCATATCCGTAGGATCGAGCAGTGTCATAGAACGTGATGCCTGCATCCCATGCGGCAGCAAGCGCGCGCAAAGAGTCTTTTCGCCCCGTGCGTCCCAGGAGGGCAGAGCAGCCGAATCCGATAACAGATGACGTGAGGCTAGTTGTTCCAAGTACGGTAGTAAGCATCCGTTCCTTTCTTTTCAGACTGCTATCTCACAAATACGATAATGTTGTATCATGCGTTCGGATTCGATCCAGCAAAAGCCATTGAACAGACCTTTAGATCCAAGCCTGTCCAATGGTTCGATGCCGGATCCGTTGAAGCAGCCGGCGTTCCCTTTGCGAAATCGCGCCATGCGGTTGCTGTGGAATGTCTGTTACACCCTTCTCTTCCGCATATCACCACGTCCATGTTTTGCGTGGCGCGCCATGCTGCTCAAGCTATTTGGCGCTCAATTGGGCCCGACATGCAAGTTTTATCCTAAATCGAGAATATGGGCGCCATGGAATCTGATATGTGAAGACCTGGTGGCGGTTGCTGATGATGCCGAGCTCTACAATCCATCCCCGCTTTATATGGGTTCGCACTGCATTGTCTCACAGGGAGCTTACATTTGTGGCGCTACACATGAATACAATGATCCATCGTTTCGTCTCGTGCATTTTCCCATCCGTCTCGGCGCTTACTCGTGGATATGCGCGCGCGGGGCTGTGAATCCTGGCGTGAATGTTGGCGATGGCGCGATACTTGCGCTGGGAGCCATTGCAACACGCGATCTTGAGCCCTTTGGCATTTATGCAGGAGTGCCTGCCCGCAAGGTAAAAGAGAGATCGAGAAGCGCGGTGCCAGTCCAGGCCACTAAAGCTGATTCGCAATTTCGCTGAAATTCCATACGCCGGTCTTGCCTGCGATCCACTCTGCGGCGCGGACAGCGCCCTCAGCGAAAGCGCGGCGCGAGAAGGATTCGTGCTTTAACTCGATGACTTCATCCTTGGAGCGGGCTTCAATTACGTGAACGCCGGAGACGTCGCCTTCCCGCTTGGAGACAACCTCAACTTGCAAAGACGGATTTGTTGTCTGCAACACCTGTTTGATGGAAAGCGCTGTTCCGGACGGGGCATCTTTTTTGTCGGAGTGGTGTGTCTCTATGATTCCAAATTTGTAGTGCGGAACTGCCAATGCCAGTTCGCGCGCGAGCCGGAAGATTGCCTGCACGCCGACGGAAAAATTCGTACCGTAAAGAAAGCCGGCATTCTT
Source organism: Pseudacidobacterium sp. (assembly GCA_036264445.1). Lineage (GTDB taxonomy): Bacteria > Acidobacteriota > Terriglobia > Terriglobales > Acidobacteriaceae > Pseudacidobacterium. The sequence continues at coordinate 7,114 of DATAQW010000054.1, read as the reverse complement.
GCGTGCGGCCAGCGAGCGCATGTCATCCAGATACTGATACCACCCTGTTGTGCCTACCACCATCCGCGCTCCGTTTGCAAGGCAGGCGCGCATATTGGAAACAGCGGCTTCCGGTGTGGTGAAGTCGATAACCGCATCGAATCCGGCGAGAAACGGGGCTGTCAGCGCCATGGCATTGCGGTTTTCTTCCTCGCCTACGACGCGCACGCTATGGCCATGTTCTGCAGCTACATCGGCTACGATGCGGCCGGTTTTTCCACGGCCCAGCACCAGAAAAAGCATCGCTACCTCACAGGTTCGGTGGTTGCATTTTTACGAGCTTCCAGGTCGAAGATTTCCGAATCCGGGTTCTCGAAGAATTCTGCATGAAGCGAACGCACAGCTTCATCGGCGTCGTCTTCTTCGATCATGAAACTCATGTTGATCTCAGAAGCGCCTTGCGAAATCATGCGTATGTTGATGTGGCGAATCGCTCCGAAGACGCGCGCTGCGATGCCGTTCTGTCCGCGGATGTTTTCGCCCACCATGCAGACCAGCGCTTTGCGGCCTTCGTATTTCACATCGGCGAGCCTGCCCAGGTCGGCGGCAAGCTCTGGAATTTTTTCAGTGGTATCGACTGTGAGCGAAACGCTGACTTCAGATGTTGAGACGAGATCGACAGGACACTTGTGCTTGTCGAAGACATCGAAAATGGCTTTCAGATAACCGTGTGTCATCAGCATGCGGCTGGCGACCACGTCGATGATGGTGACGCGCTTCTTGACTGCAATGGATTTAAAGGGACTGTCGCAATGCGGAGCGAGAGAGATGATGCGCGTTCCTTCATTCTCAGGATTACGCGAGTTGAGCACCAGCACGGGAATGTTCTTCTGCACGGCAGGGAGGATCGTGGCCGGATGCAGGACTTTGGCGCCAAAGTATGCAAGCTCGGCGGCCTCTTCAAAGCTAATCGTTTTTACACGCAACGCATCGGGGCAGACGCGTGGATCGGCAGTCATGATGCCATTTACATCGGTCCAGATTTCGATGGCTTCGGCATGAATACCGCCGCCGACCAGCGCTGCCGTGAAGTCTGAGCCACCGCGTCCCAGCGTGGTGGTTATGCCTTTTTCAGTTGATCCGATAAAGCCGCCCATTACGACCGTTTTGCCATCAAGCGCATGCGGCAGGACCTGCTCTTTCAGGCGTTCGGCGATCAAGTCGTCCTGCGGAATGGCCTTGCCATGTTGCGCGTCGGTGATGATGCAGCTGCGCGAATCAACGTGTATGCCGTCAAGACCACGCTGCCTAAATGCCTCGGCGATCATGGGGCTCGAAAGCCGTTCGCCGTAGGAAACAATCATGTCGCTGATACGCGGCGTTAGCTCGCCGACTGCGGCCAGTCCGCGAAGGATTTCATCGAGCGCGTCAAATTCTGCGTCGAGCCATGTCTGGGTAGGAGCAAATTCCGGTCCTGTAAAATCCGTGCAGTCGTTTCCTGTTTTTCCCCCGGCCTGCGACGTCAGCCTGCATGCTACTTCCTTATGGCGGCTGCGGAGACGCGCTGTAATGGCGAGCGCGCCATTACGATCACCGCGTGATGCAGCGCTGGCCGCGGCCAGCAACTGATCAGTGACTTTCGCCATGGCGCTGACAACAACAATAGGTTGGACGTCCTGCTTGCGCCGTCCGGCTACGATGCCGGCTGTGCGATGGATGGCGACAGCATCCTCGACCGAGGTTCCACCGAACTTCATGACAAGAAGCTTCTTCATGCCAGGACCGCCGCAGGTTCAAGCTTGCCCATGGTAGCCAGAAGCTCAGCATTCAGCAGAGCAGCACCTGCTGCTCCGCGGATCGTATTGTGCGAGAGCACGGTGAACTTCCAGTCGAGCAGCGTGCAAGGGCGCAGACGGCCTACGGTCGCTGCCATGCCATTGCCGCGCATGCGGTCTAACCTCGGCTGTGGGCGATCATCGGCAGCAACAAATTCAATAGGCTGCCCGGGTGCGGTAGGAAGATGTTGCCCCGCGAGGGGTTTGAACTCGCTCCATGCGGCGAGAAGCTGCTCACGTGTGGCAGATCTGCGCAGCTTGATACTCACGCTTTCGGTGTGGCCGTCTTCTACAGGAACGCGGTTGCAATGCGCAGAAATTCTTGCATCGAGCGCCTGTACGCGTGTGCCCTTGAGAGAGCCCAGCAGTTTCAGTGTCTCTTCCTGCATCTTTTCTTCTTCGCTCTTGATGTAGGGGACGACGTTTCCCAAAATATCGAGCGATGGCACGCCCGGATAGCCAGCACCGCTTACGGCCTGCATCGTACTGACAAAAATAGATTCGATGCCGAAACGTTCTTCTATGGGTTTAAGTGCAAGCACCAGGCCAATCGCCGAGCAGTTTGGATTGGTGACGATGTATCCACCGGACTGTCTGCGCCAGCTCTGGCTTTCGAGCAATGGCAGATGGTCACCATTGACTTCGGGGATCACGAGCGGGACATCTTCCTGCATGCGGAAGGCGCTGGAGTTGGAGATGACAGCGCATCCCGCAGCAGCAAACTTCGGTTCGAGCTCACGAGCAATATCTGAATCGAGCGCGGCAAAGATGATTTTGGGAGCGCCTTCAGGGGTTGCAGGAGAAACCTGCATGTCGGCAATATTTGCAGGAAGAGTCGTATCCAGTTTCCACTTTACGGCATCGCCGTAGCGCTTGCCGCTCGACTTGTCACTGGCCGCAAGCCATACCACCTCAAACCATGGATGGCGCTCGAGGAGCTGAATAAAACGCTGGCCGACCATTCCGGTCGCGCCAAGAATGCCGATCTTCTGTCGCTGCATGTGCCTCTTTCCATCAGCGAGTTGTACACCACTGCCCACGTCTTACATAGAGTTGAGCTGTTCGCTGTACGTATTAGTGTAACTGTTTCTTAGGGACAGATGAATGGCCAAAACTATTTTCCCGGTCGCCTTACGAAGGCGTCGATGCTGAGGAACGACACATCCACTGAGGCAAGATAAAGCGCGCCAGCCGCCATCAGATAAACGGAATATTTGAACTGCGACAGACCTGAGATGGTCATAGCAGTTGCAAAGGCGGCGAGTAGCAGGGCAGAACCAACCGCAGCATAGCGGAGGTAGATGCCGAGCAGCAGAGTCAGTCCAAAAACAATTTCGGCCGAAGTTGCTGTTACAGCCAGCGCTGGAATGACTATAGGAGGCATGAATGAATTTACTTTGCCCGTGTAGACAATGAAATGAGCGAAATCCCCCCACGCCACGCCGGCAGTGCCAGGTGCTCCAAGAACGCCAAACCGATCACTGACAGCTTGCAGAAATGCCAGGGCGATGAGAATTCGCAGAACTGTCGCAATCCCGCGGATGCGTCCGTTCGTACATGCCAGCAGCAGGCAGACTACAACGAACGTAAGCGGGTACCACATCGTCGCCCAGGAAACATGCAAATGAAAATGCTTGGAGGCCATCCATACGATCTGCGCAATCAAAGCGAGCCACAATAAGACAGACGTTGCCCGTTTTGTTGTGGAAGAAACATAAGCAATCGCCATGACCCACTAGTCTAGCAGCTGATAACTGAGCTTATTTCTCTATTTCCCTGCGAACGTGAAATCCTGGGTGGCTGTTTGCTTTGTGCTTACTGTGACCGTTGCTGTTTGCTGGCCCAGCACTTCATGATCGGCAACGATAGTGTATGTTCCCGGAGGCAGGCCCTTGATCTCAAAATGCCCATCAGTATCGCTGACCGCATAGAACGGATTGGATACAACATTGATGAAAGCTTGCATCCATGGATGGTTATTGCAACGAACGGGCATCATCAGCTCAGTATCATGAAAGGTACGCATGTCGGCTGCGCCTGTTGGAGGCTGAGAAATGTCGACTGTCTGGTTGGAACTGACAGTGGGAACCATATGCACGTTGTGCATCGTCGGGTCGCTGTTAGTAAAGCGCACAGGCTGACCTGTCATGACTCCGATTACGTGCGGAACATAGCGGCAGTTTTTCTGGTCCATGACGACTGGCGTTGATGGGATTGGGTAAAGCTTGTTGCCCAGCCCATCCTTCACGTAAATGAAGGCATTCTGCAGGCCGCCATTCTTGCCCACATACTGTTCGCTGTAATTTGCAGCGCCTATATTGCAGGCCGGGTCCTGCGCCATGTCGATCAGCACTGGAGCCGGCATGGTTCCGGAAAAATGAACTGTTCCGCTGATTGTGCCAGCCGTGTTCCAGTCAATCTGTGTGTAATGAGCGGCGGATTCGTTTTGTGTGCCGGAAGAAAACTTCTTGCATCCCGAAATTGGCAACAACAAAGTGAAAATTGCTGCTGTTGCCAGAAATTCTTTCGTCATTGTCTTCTCATCTCTATGAATTGTGATGCGGAATGTACGTGGCCCAGGTTAGCAATGCAGTCCTGGGCCATTGATACCTAGTCAACTTCTCCAAGAGCCTTTGTCACCGCATCAGCAAAGGCCCTGGTGCCGCTTGATCCACCCACATCACGAGTAAGTGTCTTTTTCTCCGTGTAGACCTTTTCCAGCGCTGCTTGTACCTTATCGGCAGCCTCTTCCTCGTCAATATGTCGCAGCATTAAGATTGCCGATTGCAGCAGAGCCGTTGGATTGGCGATGTCCTTGTCTGCGATGTCTGGAGCAGAGCCGTGGACAGCTTCAAAGATTGCTGCATCAGCGCCGAGATTTGCGCCGGGAACCAGCCCCAGTCCCCCGACAAAAGCGGCGCAAAGATCGCTGACGATATCGCCGTAGAGGTTTTCAAGCAGCAGCACATCATACTGATAGGGATTCAGCACAAGCTGCATGCAGGTATTGTCGATAATGTGCTCGCCGTAAGTGATTTCAGGAAAGTTCTTGCCAACTGTGCGCGCGCATTTCAGAAACAGGCCGTCGGACATCTTCATGATGTTGGCTTTGTGAATGGCGTGGATCTTCTTGCGTCCATGTTTGCGCGCATATTCAAAAGCAAATTTGGCGATGCGCGTCGAGCCTTTTTCTGTGATGATTTTCAGTGATTCAACTACGCCAGGAACCACTTCATGTTCCAGGCCGACATACTCTCCTTCAGTGTTTTCGCGAACGATAATAAGGTCAACACCGGGATAACGTGTTTCGAGTCCGGGCAAGTTCTTAATCGGGCGGAAATTCGCATACAGCTCAAATTTTTTGCGTAGCGTCACATTGATGGAAGCGAAACCGCCGCCCACCGGAGTCGTTACCGGGCCTTTCAGGGCGAGTTTGTTGCGTTCAATCGACTCGTAGAGTTCCTTCGGAATGTACTCCTTGTACTTTTCGAATGCTTCCGCTCCGGCGGCGAAACGCTCCCAGTCAAATTTCACTCCCGTGGCTTCAAGGATGCGGACCACCGCATCGGTTACTTCCGGCCCAATTCCGTCGCCTGGAATCAGCGTTATTTTGTGTGTTCTTGTGTTCGTCATAATTTTTCAAATGGCTAAGAAGCGGGTAGCTCTGCGCGATGGCTAAAAGGCGGTTAGCTAAGAACCGGATAACAATAAAACCGCTTGCAAGCAGTCTTCGCGGACGACCGCACCTTGACGAAGCGAAGATCCTCATCTGGCAGTTCCCGATTACAGTGCAAACAGGCTACCCGCTTTTTAGCTATCAGCCATCAGCTTTTTCAGCTATGCTTACCCTTTTTCCCTTGTTCCTTCCCGCTCAATAACTGTTCCAGCTCTTCCTTAAACTCGCGCACATCCTTGAAATCCCGGTAGACGCTGGCGAATCGTATGTAGGCCACAGTATCGAGAGCTTTCAGCTTGTTCATCAGCAACTCACCAATCTCGGTGGTGGTGCGCTCGCGTTCGGGCGAATCCATCAGGAAGGTCTCTGCCTCGTCCACCAGCGATTCCAGCTTGCCTGCGGAAATCGGGCGCTTTTCACAGGCATGCAACAGGCCGCTCAGTACCTTCTGCCGCTCGAAACGCTCCCGGCGGCCGTCCTTTTTCACCACCATGTAGGGAATTTCGTCGATGCGTTCATAGGTGGTAAAGCGCTTGTTGCAGCGCTCACACTCGCGCCGCCGCCGAATCGAATCGGCCTCTTTGCTTTCGCGCGAGTCCACCACACGGTCTTGCGTAAACCCGCAGTAAGGACACTTCATCTTGTTTATTTTGATTCTAACAAGATATTAAGAGGTAATCGGGCAACCTGAGAGGGGGTTCGCTTGATAGCTGGTCCAGGATTGCAGCCAGGAGGGAGCGGTAAAACGTTGCCGCCTTTTGTACCACCCTTCCCATCGGGCATATACATCGGAAAGGATTCGCCATCTCCTAAAAAGAAAAGTGATACCTGAGTTTCGACGACAATCGGCTGGCCATCCGCCTCATAAGGCTTGTAGGACCATTTCTTTAGTGCACTAACGGCAGATTCTTCCAACTCTTCAAATCCACTCACAAAAGTTACTTTACTGACCTTGCCGTCTTTCTCAACTACAACCTTCAGCATAGCTAGCGCATTAGAGCAGCGGTTTGCGAGAAAAGGCTTTGGCACCGATGGTGTTGGAAAGTCTAAGAGGCGGGCTGCCATCACTTTTTCAGATATGACGGTTGGCTTTGAGAGAGCATCTGTAACCTGACCAATAGCATAGGAAATGACGGCAATATTGAACAAAAGCAGACGTAATAGGCCAATCGCGAATCGGAGAGTCATGGTAGATCACTATACTGCGAAGCTACGAACGGGAGTGCAACTACTCAAACAATATCCTCGCTCCGCCCAGCCTCCAGCCACTTGAGCCGATCTGAAAGCCCAGCTTCAGCAAATGCTTGTGCAATCACGCCCCGTGATTCAGAAAAATGTTTCCAGCCCTCAAAATGTAGTGGGACGATTTTCGCATCCGGCAGAGCACGTGCTACTTTTACGCCTTCTGCGGCTGTAAACGTCAGATGCGAAGGAGAAATCTGCACGCGCGCCGCACCCATAAACAGCACAGCGATTTTGATTGGGAAGCGTCGAATGACTTCTTCCACGCCTTCGTACCAGACTGTGTCTCCAGAGATATAAACCGTCTTGTCTTGTGCATTGAGAAATTGCAGAACAAAGCCGATTACGGGTCCGCGATCACCGCCTTCTGGTCCATGCCGCG
>DATAQW010000085.1:0-9281 GCA_036264445.1 Pseudacidobacterium sp. | reverse complement strand
CACCTCAAAACCGTGACTGAAAAACGTAAGAACCAGCTCTTCTACGGCGACAACTACGAGGTCCTGCAACGCTACATCCGCGACGAGTCCGTGGACCTGATCTATCTCGATCCTCCCTTCAACTCACGCCAGGACTACAACGTCCTCTTCGCTGAAAAAGACGGCTCGAAGTCCAGCTCGCAGATTCGCGCCTTCGAAGACACCTGGGAGTGGAACATCGACGCGCAGCGCTCCTATGAACACATCGTCGAGCGCGGCGGGCGCGCGGCCGACGCCATGCGCGCCTTCCACACCTTCTTAGGCAACAGCGACATGATGGCCTATCTCGCCATGATGGCCCCGCGCCTCGTCGAGCTGCGCCGCGTGCTCAAGGAAACAGGATCGATCTACCTGCACTGCGACCCGACCGCAAGCCATTATCTGAAGATTTTGATGGATGCGGTGTTTGGGGCACAGATGTTTTTGAATGAAATTATTTGGAAACGTACTAGTGCTCATGTAAACCCTAAACGGTGGGGACCGGTGCACGACACCATTTTGTTTTATTCAAAATCTGCTCCGCATCTCTGGAATACGGTATTTCAGGAGTACGACCCGGCATATCTCGCAGTTAAGTACAGACAGTCTGATGACCGCGGTAGCTATCGCCTTTCTGATCTAACAGGCGCGGGAAAAACACAGGGCGACTCAGGGAAACCTTGGCGTGGTTACAACCCTGCAAAGACAGGACGGCATTGGGCAGTGCCAAAAGATGAAGTAATCGCTTTGAAAGACTTAGAGACTTCTAGTCAGATGAGCACGCAGGAAAAACTGGACCTTCTTGATGAGCACGGGTATATCTACTGGACACCTAGAGGTAAGCATGGCGGCCCTGGCTTCCCCCAATTCAAACGCTACTTGTCAGGCGGAGTCCCTATTCAAGATGTCGTGACTGACATCTCGCCCATCAACTCCCAAGCCCAGGAGCGCCTAGGCTACCCGACCCAAAAACCCGAAGCTCTCCTCGAACGCATCATCAAAGCCAGCTCCAACGAAGGCGACGTCGTCCTCGACCCCTTCTGCGGCTGCGGCACTACCATTCAGGTCGCGCAGAAGCTCAACCGCCGCTGGATCGGTATCGACATCACCCATCTCGCCATCGGCCTCATCAAAAAGCGCCTCGCCGACGCCTTCGGCGAAGAGATCAGGCAGACCTATGAAGTCATTGGCGAGCCGGTCTCGCTGCACGCCGCCGCCACCCTCGCCGAACAGGACAAATACCAGTTCCAGTGGTGGGCGCTCGGCCTTTGCGGAGCCCGCCCCGCCGAGCAGAAGAAGGGCGCCGACCGCGGCATCGACGGGCGCCTCTACTTCCACGACGACGAAAGCGGCAAATCGAAGCAGATTCTCTTCTCGGTGAAGGCCGGCGGCGTAACTGTGCCTCAGGTGCGCGACCTGCGCGGCACTATGGAGCGTGAGAAAGCCGAGATTGGCGTCTTCCTCTGCTTTGAAAAACCGACAAAGCCGATGATGAAGGAAGCCGCCGAAGCTGGCTTTTACCGCTCGCCGGACGGCTCCGAATACCCGCGCATCCAGATTCTGACCATTGAGCAGTTGCTCGACGGCAAACACGTCGAGTATCCGCTGCACCGCCGCGACGCAACGTTCAAGCGGGCCCCCCGCCAGCGCCCCGAAGTCGCCACCAATCTGCAACTGCCGCTTACTCCTTCCGATTAATGGCGCGCACAGCGCGTGGAGACCTGGACGGTCAGTCCAAAATCACATATACTTATACTTTGCAGGGGATGTGGCAAGTGTCTCTTCTGCCTGCATCCCATTTCCCAAAGGAAAGATTAAAGGAACACCATGGCGAACCATGTTTCGGCGCTCAAGCGCGCCCGGCAGACTGAAAGAAAGACCGCGGTGAACCGCGCCAACAAGAGCCGTGTCCGCGGAAGCCTTCGCGCCCTGCGCGAGGCCATCGCCAAGGGCGACACCGCAGCCGTCAACGAGCAGTTCAAGCAGACCGTCTCGGCTCTCGACAAGAGCGTCCAGAAGGGCATTCTGCACAACAACACCGCCTCCCGCTACAAGAGCCGCCTGGCCGCCCGCGTGAAGGCAGTGTCCGCAAAGAAAACCGCTTAATTCCAGTTTTCTGGATAGAAAAAGGCTGGGACGAATCCCAGCCTTTTCCATCGTCGCAGCCGTCATCCTGTGCACTCGCCAGGACCGCTATAGTCCCTAGCTGATCTCAAAGACATTCTCAGACTTCGCTGACTGCGCCTGCGCCCGTTCGGCTACCTGCTTCGCAACAGCATAAAAATCCTTTGCCTTAGGCGAGTCTTCCCCAAGCAGAGCAACGGGCAGCCCACGATCGCCTCCAAGCCGGATTTCCGGATCAAGCTCAATCGACCCGAGGAATGGCACATTGAACTGCTTCGCCGTGCGCTCGGCGCCGCCTTTCGAGAAGATATCAATCTCCTGATGGCAATGCGGGCAGGTGAAGTGGCTCATATTCTCAACAATGCCCAGTACCTCGACATTCACCTGATGGAACATCTCAAGGGCCTTGCGCGCGTCCTGCAGCGAAACGTCAGAAGGAGTAGAAACGACCACAGCTCCGGTAAGCGGAACCGTCTGAACCAGTGAGATGACCACATCGCCTGTTCCCGGAGGCAGATCCACGAGCAGGAAGTCCAGCTCTCCCCACTCCACCTGTTGCAGGAACTGGCGGATGATCTGGTGCAACATGGGCCCGCGCATGACGAGAGGCTTGTCTCCGGGCGAAATGAAGCCGACGGAAATGACCTTAATGCCGTGCGCCGTGTTCGGCTCAATCTGATTGTTTTGAAGCACACGCGGCTGCTGGCTTGAGCCGAGCATAAGCGGTACATTCGGCCCATAAACATCGGCGTCAATGAGACCGACTTTGTATCCAAGCCTGGCCAGAGCAACGGCGATGTTGACTGAGAGCGTGGTTTTACCTACTCCGCCCTTGCCTGAGCCAATCGCGACAATATTCGCTACTCCGGGAAGAGCAGTTGGGGCGGGGGGTGCTGCATGCGAGTGTGCCATGGAAAACTCCTGTTGCTTCTAAATGGCAGTTAAAAATGATTGACCCAATTTTGTCATCCCGACCGGAACGCGTAGCGCGGAGGGGAGGAACTGTAGTTGACGCTTACGCACGCCCGGGACGCACAGAACCTTGCATCTCAACTTCGGCGACTTTGGTTGCACGCTTTAGTTCCAGCTCTTTTTTACGCAACTCGCGTCGGCGGCCTGCGTCTTCATAGCGGCGATTCTCTTCATCTGTTTCCGGCTGCAATTTCGGAACAGGAACGCTCCGCCCTTGCGAATCAACCGCTACAAACGTTAGATACGCTGAGGCTACATGCCGGTGCGTCCCAACAATGGTGTTTTCCACCCAGACCTTCACTCCAACTTCCATCGAAGTGTTGAAGGCGCGATTGACAGAGGATTTCAAAATCAACAAGTCGCCAACGTGCACCGGCGCAATGAAATCAATGTGATCCATCGAAGCGGTGACAACATGCGTGCGCGAATGACGATAGGCGGCCATGGCTCCCACGAGGTCGATGAAGTGCATCAGCCGCCCGCCAAGCAGATTATTCAACGTGTTCGTATCATTCGGCAGGATGAGTTCCGTCATCTCCGACTGCGATTCAGCCACTGAGCGCGTGGGAAGTGAATGTCCCGAAAAATGCATCAATACTTGCCTCTCCAACCTCTTCGCGAGTTTTTCAATACAATTCTGTTTTGGAACGCGAAAAGACTTCAACTTATTAGTCTCGCAAGGACTGGCCTTCCAAGCAACGTCAGCACAGAAAACACTGAGATTGTTTATGGATAAAATCGCCGTACTTACAGAAATTCTGACACAAGACCCAACGAACGCTTTTGCCCGCTACGGTCTTGCCATGGAACACGCGAATCTAGGCAATGTGGAAACCGCGCTTGCTGAATTCCAGAAGCTTTTGACCGACCACCCTGACTACACTGCCGGATACTTCATGGCCGCGCAAACCCTCGCTAAAGCAGACCGCAAAGACGAAGCAAAAGCACGGCTGACAGAAGGCATCGCCAGCGCGCGGCGGAGCGGCAATCAGCATGCGCTCAGCGAGATGCAGGCAATGCTCGACGACCTGGAGCTCGGGCTATAGCGCGAAAAAATCAGCTTACGCAACATCAAAACGAATTGGGCTTGTGGATTTCCCGCAAGCCGTGAAGTCACAGATAATGTCCTAATTATGAAAGTCCCCCTGTTCCCTCTGCATGTGGTTCTCTTTCCGGGGACGCCACTGCCACTTCATATCTTCGAAGATCGATATAAGGAGATGATTGGCGAATGCATCGCAAATCAGAGCACCTTTGGCGTGGTGAGAGCGCAGCGTGAAGGGCTTGCCGTAATCGGCTGCATGGCTTCGGTCATGCGTGTGTTACAGAAATACGACGATGGGCGCATGGACGTCCTGTGCGAGGGCGGCATCCGCTTTGAGATTGAGCAGCTCGACAATTCGCGAGCTTTTCTGCAGGCGGAAGTTGATTTTTTTACCGACGAAGGAAGCGAATCGACGCGGCAGTCACGTGAGGAATGCATCGCTCTCCACTTTGAAGTGCTCGAATTAATCGGCATGGAGCAGCAATCCACGCAATTTGATTTAAATGCGCCAATCGCATTTCAACTTGCCGCCGCTTTGCCCGCCGACCTCAGTTTCAAGCAACAACTGCTCAGCGTCCGCTCAGATGCTGAACGAACGCAGATTCTCTGCGAGTTTTACAAGACTATGCTGCCCAAATTGCGCGTGGGCGTACAGGCCAATCGCGTAGCGGCGGGAAATGGACGGGTCATGTAGCAACTCCAGGAAATAAGCGCCGAATCTCTTTCCCAACTCATCTATTGAAAAAACAGGTCATACTGGAGTCATGATGCCGACCCAATCCCTGCCGAAGACCCTTGGTGAACTACGCAAGAGCGCGAAGTTTTCTGAAGTGCGACTGGCGTCGCGCAGCGTAAAAGATGAACTTCGCGAAAATCTGATTACGCGACTCAAATCGCGCGAGACCATCTTTCCAGGCATCGTCGGCTATGAGGACACAGTCGTTCCGCAGATTGTAAACGCTGTTCTGTCGAAGCAGAATTTCATTCTGCTCGGGCTGCGCGGACAAGCAAAGAGCCGCATCCTGCGCGCGCTCACTGCCCTCCTTGACGAGCAGGTTCCGTTCATTGCAGGCTGTGAGATTCGCGACAATCCTTACAAGCCGCTGTGCAAGCGCTGCCGCGACCTCATCGCCGAGCAGGGCGACGCGACCGCCATCGACTACATGGACCGCGATGAGCGATTCGTCGAAAAGCTGGCAACACCGGATGTAACGGTTGCTGACCTCATCGGCGATCTCGACCCAATCAAAGCGGCACGTGGAGGACATCATCTCGCCAGCGAACTAACGATGCACTTCGGGCTGTTGCCTCGCGCCAACCGCGGCATCTTCGCCATCAATGAGCTGCCTGACCTCGCAGGGAAGATCCAGGTCGCGCTCTTCAACATCATGCAGGAAGGCGACGTGCAGATTAAGGGTTATCCTGTGCGGCTGGCGCTTGATGTTGCGCTCGTCTTCAGCGCCAATCCGGAAGATTATACGGCGCGCGGAAAAATCGTGACTCCGCTTAAAGACCGCATCGGCTCTGAGATTCGCACGCACTATCCGGAAACGCTCGAAGAAGGCATCGCTATCACCGCGCAGGAAACATGGAGCAATCGCGGCCTGGGTTCACTCGAGACTCCGCATTATATGCGCGAACTGGTAGAGCAGATCGCCTTCAGCGCGCGCGAGGAGAAGAAGGTCGACAAGCGCAGCGGCGTAAGCCAGCGCCTTCCAATATCGACCATGGATCTGATTATTTCGAATGCAGAGCGGCGCGCATTGATTCACGGCGAATCGCTGGTAATGCCCCGCGTGGGCGACATTTATGCGGCTCTGCCCGGAATCACCGGAAAGCTGGAGCTTGAATACGAAGGCGAGATGCGCGGCGCAGACACCGTCGTGCGTGAGATTCTGCGAACCGCTATCGGAAAAATTTTTAACAAGTACTTTGGCGAGACAAACACGCAGCAGATTGAGCAATGGTTTAACCTTGGCGGAACAATTAAGTTCGATGATGACCAATCATCGAAGTCCATCACATCAGAACTGAAACAAATTCAGGGACTCGTGGAAAAGCTCGCGCCTCTCGGCATCACGCAGAAATCCGATCCGGAACATCTGGTCGCAGCGGCTGAGTTTCTGCTCGAAGGCATGTACGCGCATCATCGCGTAAGCCGGACCGAAGAACGCGCCTTCACGGCTTCCGATAAACCGCAACGCCCCTCACGGGCAGAGCACGAACCCGAACGTGAGATCGATGATTGGGCGCAGCGCAGAACACGCCGCGGATTTAATTAAGACCGGCGTATATGAAGCTACGCTACAAGTTCATCCTTGCTTTTGCGTCTTTGCTGATGACCGCTCCACTTGCATCCGCGGCAGACCACAGTGTCCTGGTCTGCGCTGGCGCAAAAGTGTATCCATCGCCAACAGACCCTCCGATTGAAAATGCAACATTGATCGTGAACGACGGCAAGATTGACTCTATTGCGCCAGCGGGTCGCACAAAGTATGCGCTACCCTCCGCGCTCAAGCTTGACTGCGCCGGCAAAGTCGTCGTAGCTGGCTTCTGGAACAGCCATGTGCATTTCACAAACGGGTGGGATAACGCTGCATCTGCGGCCGCAGCCAAACTCGAAGCCCACATGCAGGAGATGCTCACAGGCTGGGGCTTCACGACTGTCTGGGATCTGGGTTCTGAGCCACACAACACACTGGCGCTGAAGCAGCGTGTGGAATCGGGCGAAATTGCCGGACCAAGGATACTTATGGCGGGAGATATCTTCCCTAAGAATGGCCACCCCGTGTATCTTCCTCCGGAAATGCAGCTGCCGGAAGCTGCTACTCCGGAAGAAGCCCGGCAGATGGCGCAGCAATACGTGAGCATGGGCCTCGACGGGATGAAGCTGTTCACCGGTGCTTATATGGGCGACAAGCCGGTCATCAATATGGACACCGCTATTGTGAAAGCAGCTGCGGAGGTGGCGCACGCACAGGGGAAGCCGGTCTTTGCGCATCCGCAGAACCACACCGGCGCAGACAACGCACTGGCAGGCGGAGTGGATATACTGGCGCACACCATTCCTACGCAAGATGGTTTTACCGCCGACGAACTGGCGCAGATGAAGCGGCAGCATACCGCACTGATTCCGACTCTGACTTTATGGACAACCGTTGTGCCGGACCCTGTCATCCAGAATCAACTTGTGCAGCTTGGAGTGAGTGAGTTGAAGTCATATTTCTCTGAAGGTGGCACGATTCTATTCGGCACTGACGTAGGCTTCATCTCCAAATACGACACAGCGCAGGAATTTGAATTCATGGGGCGGGCGATGGGATGGCGGGATATTCTTGCGTCGCTGACAACCACCCCAAGCACCTACTTCAAAGCAAAGACGAAGGGCAAGGTAGAAAAAGGAATGGACGCCGACCTCGTGGTACTCGACGCTGATCCTGCGGCAGATGTGAGAAATCTGGCCAAGGTGGCGTACACCATAAGAGGCGGAAAGGTTATTTACCAAAAGTAGCGGAACACCAGGAATCAGCTAAGAGTTGATCAGAGTGATTCACTTCTTCTCCACGCTCGTCTTTGGGCTCGTCTTTGGCATGAGGTACCTGTCATACCAGTCAAAATATCGCTGATAGCGGTCACGGATGAAGCTGGGCCGGGTAAATCCGTGAAACTGCCCAGGATAAACAATCATTTCCGTAGGAACATTCAAGCTGCGCAGCGCCTGATACATTTGCTCTCCGCCGACAAGAGGCACGTTGAAGTCCTTATCGCCGCCCATGAAGAGCGTTGGCGTGTGGATGCGGTCGGCGTGCAACAGCGGATAGCCAAGCTTCATATATGTATCGGTGTTCTTCCACGGCGGCCCCAGTTCATTGTCGTACTGGAAGACGTACTGATCAATGCCGTAGAGTCCAAGTGGACTGCCCATGCCGGCGCCGCTGGTGGCAGCTTTGAAACGCGGCGTAGACGCGATGGTATAGTCCGTCAGAATGCCGCCGTAGCTCCATCCGCCAACACCGAGACGGTCGGGATCACCATAACCCTCCTTGACTGCCTCATCGACACACGCCAGCAGGTCGACGACTTCTTTGCCGCCCCAGTCGGCAAAGATAATCTGCTGATAAGCGGCACCTCGTCCGGAGCTGCCCCGATAATTGACATTCAAAACCGCATAGCCGCGTCCGGCAAAAAGCTGTCTTTCCGGCACGAATGTGTGCGCATCCTGGCCATTGGGGCCGCCGTGAATTCGTAACAATAACGGATACCTTTTCCCTGACTCATAACCAACAGGCAAGGTCAGCAATCCATGCACGTCTGCGCCGTCTTTGGTCTTCGCCTCAAGATTGCGTGTTTCGCCGAGCTTGAGCTGTGCGACCAATGCATCGTTGTGCGAGCTCAATTTGCGCAGCTTGTCGTCTTCCAATGCATATATCTCTGCTGGAGCATTGTCAGTTGTCCACACAATAGCGGTGTGACCTGAAGCCTGGTTCTGCCCCATGGCAACACCAGTGTTCTCAAGCAAGCGTTTTACTGTACCATCGCTCAACAAAACCGAGGCTGGATATTCAGAGCGGTCATCTGTCACCAACACGGTTACAGATTGCCCGTCAGGTGCAACCACCGGAGAAGAAACAGCCCGGTCAAGCTTCGCGGTCAGAATGCGCGGCTCGCCTCCTGCAGCTGGGACAACAGCAAGCTGATTCTGGTTGTACTCAAGGTATTTCGGTTCGCTACCGTGCAGATAGGCGATCAGCTTGCTGTCCGGACTCCAGGCGATGCGGCCGCCGTCTTGACCATTGTATGTCGTCAGCCTGGACGGCGTGGAGTTTGGCTTGGCATCTACAACAAAAACGTCCGTATTCACCGTACGGTCGGGATCGGGATCGTGATTGCTTACATAAGCAATGCGTGCTCCGTCTGGCGACCAGACTGCGTTTTCTTCTTCATACTTCTTGTCTGTCGTCAGTTTGTCGAGCTTGTGCGTTTCCACATCGAAGAGATAGAGCAGCTTGGGCATTGTCTCCGTCGAGATATATCCTTCGATGTCCTGCTTGAAATGATAGCGATCAATAACGATGGGCTTCGGTTTTTCCTTCTCTTTGTCCTTGTCTTTTGATTCGGCTTC
>DATAQW010000049.1:0-3602 GCA_036264445.1 Pseudacidobacterium sp. | reverse complement strand
AGGTGTGCCATCTGCGCCGACGAGCGTGCCGTGGTACTCCTCTTGTCCGTTGAGAGCGCTGCGCCACTGCCAATATTCGACCGCGTCGGCTCCGTGGCCTATGGCCTGCCATGCCATATCGCGCACCTGTCCGCGATCGACGGGAGCGTTGATGTGGCGCCAGTTTACGAAAGCCGGCTGTGTCTCCATGACCCAGTAATTTTTGTTCTTGAATCCGCGCGCAAGGTCGTGCCGGGCGCCGTTATCGAAGTAATCGTAATTGCCGCCGACGTAGTCATCCCAGGCTGCAATGTCGAGATTTGAGTGGACAACATATTCATCGAAGCCGTCGAACCACCCCATCGTGTTGGTGGTGATGAACTGGCGCTTGTCCGCATGGGGCCGGATGGCGCTGATCTGGTTTTCCGAATAGCCCTTCCACGTATCGCTGACGAAATGTTTCCAGTCGAGTAGCAGGGCCGGATTTTCACCTTCCTGCCGCACGGGAATTTCGTCGAAGTTATCGTAGGTCTGGCTCCAATAAGCCGTAGTCCAGCGGTTGTTCAGATTTTCGATGTTGCCGTACTTCTTCTTCAGCCATTCGTGGAATTGTGCTTTGGCTTCCGGATCGAAAGAAGGCGCGGCATATTCGTTATCGAGTTGCCAGCCGACCACATCGGGATTACGGCCATAGCGCTCAGCCATTTTTTCTGCAATTTCATGCGCGAATTTGCGATAGCGTTCACTTGCAAAAGAAAATTGCTGGCGATTGCCATGTTCGTCGCGCACCCCATCCTCGCTGACGCGCAGCGTGTCAGGATATTTTGAGGTAAGCCATGCGGGAGGGGCAGCAGTCGGCGTGCCCAGCACAACGCAGATGTGATGCTTTGCCGCCAGTTCGATAGCGCGATCCAGCCAATCGAAATCATAGTGGCCTTCGGAAGGCTCCATGGTGCTCCATGCAAACTCTCCAAGACGGACGAGGTTGATGTGCGCTGCTTCCATCAGCGAGAGATCCGCGTCCCAGCGTGATTCAGGCCATTGCTCGGGATACCAGGCCGCGCCTAGCAAAAGAGGAGGTTTGTCAGAATACGCAGTAGCCTGTGCTGAGGCTTGTTGATTAGGCGAGATGGAGAGCAGGGCAGCAATAGTTGTGGCAGCGAAAAAGCGAAGACGCAATTTCATGTAACCGATTACCTCAAGACACAAATTCTGAAACTACGCTCTTTCAACTCGAACGCGTCGCTCAGGATGACATATAAAAAACTAACGAACGAGAATGTCCGTTGCAGAATAATTGATTCCTTCCAGGTCTGTATCGATTTGTGGGAGTGACGGAGTCAGCGTCAGAATTTCTGTTGAGCCATTTTCAAGCAGGACCGTATCTTCAACTTTCGCTCCACGAATGCTTGGGTTCCACGCCAGTATTTGTGGATCCGTGATCACCTGCTGACCATTCGGGCTGGCCAGCCATTCCCGCTCCAGATACGCGGCCGGACCGCCTTGATGATGCAGTTTTTCTTCACCAGCGTAGCCTTCATTCTTATATGCGTTCTCAGCAACTCTGTAGAGTTGGGCCGATGTTGCTCCCTTGCGGCTGGCGTGAAGAAGTTTCGCATTGATCTCAGCGCAGGCTATGAATTTATCGGCAAGTTCCTGCGGTGGAGCGCCAAAATGAACGTAGCGTGTTATGGAAACCGCCAGTCCCCATTTGCGCGCGCAGAGGTTCAGCATTCCGAACTGTTCCAGTATGTTGCCGCGCGGAACGGCGTGTTTGTATTTGCGAATACGGTCATCTGTTGCCGTAAGCAAAACAGAAGGAAAGATTCCCTGACTGGTTAGTCGTTCGCTTATGCGGCCTGCCATATCATTCTCAGTGACGCCGGGTTCGAGATCCAATAATGTCTGCTCAGTAATTTCCGCCGTCTGCTGCGCTAACCAGCGAAAGCGCGCTATTTCGCCTGTCGTCAGCGGCGCACG
The DNA here is from genome assembly GCA_036264445.1 of Pseudacidobacterium sp. Lineage (GTDB taxonomy): Bacteria > Acidobacteriota > Terriglobia > Terriglobales > Acidobacteriaceae > Pseudacidobacterium. Next base: position 1,643 of record DATAQW010000049.1, on the reverse strand, counting down.
CAATGGCGCGAGATCGACATTTTCGAAATTTTCAAAGGCGATGTCGGTCCCAACTTTGCTGCCAGCAATGCGGCGCACGGTATCAACCGTAATGCCCTCATACCAGGGGGATGTGAGAGCCTCAAAGCCGAGGCCCGGAAATTCCTCGTCCGCCAGCCGATCAGCTTCATTGTTCGGCGTCAAGTAGTATTTGCGTCCTTCGCGTGTGATCAGCAGAGAGGCGACTCCGGTTTCGGAGGGAATAGCGACTCGCGCCTCAACCTGCCCTGCCGTAATCCAGGCTATGTTTTCATTGCGCCGAACGAGGATCGCGTCAAGTTTCAGGCGATCAAATACCGCTGCAAGGCGAGCCTGCTTTTCCTGCCATTCAGTGACTCTCAGTTCCAGGCTGGTGACTGCATTCAGAAGATCGAGAGGGGCCGAAGCTGTCTGTGTCTGATTGGTCATAATCTCTTTAAGTAAATCGATTTCTTAAAAGCCTGCTAAGGGACAACTGTACAGCTTGGCAGCTGAATGTGCAAAGCAGAACGCAAAAAAGACAGCCACCAAGTCGTGGCTGTCTTTAAGCAGGAAAGAATCGATATAGAGCTTTACTCGCGTGGACGAAGAGTAATAGAGTTCTGCAGTCTGAAGGTAACGAGTGTCTCGGGGGAAAGCGTGATATCTCGATTGTTGCCTGTCAGTCCCGCTCCCGCCGTACCGGCGCCTGCTCCTGCCAGTGCCCCAATAGCTGCTCCTTTGCCGCCTCCTGCTATGCCTCCTACTATGGCGCCGAGACCAGTGCCGCCGCCGATGAATCCGGCTGTACGCTTGCCCTTGCCCGTGGTCTGTTCGCTAAAGGTGCTTGTATTGATGGGGTAGCTTCTTCCATGAATTGTGATCGACTGAAGAGCAATGGCGAGGCTGGCCGCGCCTTTGAACTTGCCTGCAGATTTCGCCTCAATCACGGTGCCACTCACGGCCGAACCGGCAGGAATCGCGGTTGCTCCTCCCACTGAGACGGAATTTGCCAGCGTGCCCGTGAAGCCTTCACCAGCGCCGCTGGCTTTGGAACTGAGTTCGTTGCTAAGCCGAACAGACAACCTGGTACCCGCCGGCACTACGATTGGAGGAGGAGGAGGTTCGGGAGCAGGTTGGGTTTCCGCAGGCGGGGCCTGAGCAGGAGCAGGCGCAGGTGCGGGCGCAGACTGAGCCGGCTCCTGCGCAGGGGGGGCTGCAGCTTGGCTTGCAGACGGTGCAGGAGATGACGAAGGGGCTGGGGCAGGGGCTGGCTGTTCAGCCGGAGGCTGGCTGGACGGGGCAGCAGCAGGCTGCTGGGCGGCCTGTTGTTGCTGATCAGAGGTTTTGTTGCACCCAGAGAACAGCAACCCTGTCGAGAGCAATGTCGTTACCAGAAGAAGCTTATTACGAATCATAGCTTTGACCCTTTCCTCGTACTGGTGTTTTTACACCTCACAACGCACGAAGATTACCACCCTTTCTCAATCTCTGCACGCGAACCGGTGCTTTTCCCTTTTGGCGTAAACACAAGTCCGTGCAAAAGCAAAGCCAAAGACCCGGCGTAGTCTTTGGCCCTGAAGCGAGAAAATGAAAATTAAGAAGCCGAGGCTATGCTAACTCCAGTCGTTAGAACTCCTTCAAAT
>DATAQW010000015.1:0-3382 GCA_036264445.1 Pseudacidobacterium sp. | reverse complement strand
GAGCTACAACGTCGTTGCCGACTGGAAGGGCAGCGAGCATCCGGAGCAGGTAGTTATTGTCTCTGGGCATCTGGATTCATGGGACCTCGGCACTGGAGCCATTGATGATGGCGCTGGCGTGGTCGTCTCCATGCAGGCAATTCATTTATTAAAGCAGCTAGGCATTCATCCTAAGCGAACGGTCCGTTTCATTGCGTGGATGGATGAGGAGCAGGGCGGTTCTGGCGCGCAGACTTACTCGCAGGAACATGCCGATGACCTTAAGAACCATATCGGCGCTATCGAATCGGATCTTGGGGCTGGGCATCCGATTGGCATTGCCGCTGCCGGAAGGCCGGAACTTGAAGACTGGCTTCGTCCGGTGGCACATATGCTTGGGCCGATTGGGGCGAGCGTCGTTAGCATGACTCCGGAAGCGGGCGAGGATGTTGGTTTCCTCAAAGACGTGCCGCAATTTGCTCCGAACCAGGACAGCCGCTTCTACTTCAATTACCACCACACGGCGGCGGACACCTTCGATAAGGTCAATCCGCAGGAACTGAATGAGAATGCGGCAGTCATGACGGTTCTGGCTTATGCACTGGCAGATTCGAGCGTGCCTGCTCCGCGATAGTTCGCGGTTGACTAGACTCTCCAGATATTTGTATCGAGAAACGCGTTCTGGAATTTGCTGTTTGGGTCGTAATGCTTCAGCAATGCTCTAAAGTCAGACAGCTTTTCATATTTTGCTTCCAGTTGCACAGGCGCCATCGTGAAGAGCTTCGCCCAGTGTGGACGTGGGTTGAAGGGAGCAAGCTGCTTTTCAATCAAGGGAAGGATTTCCTTCACCGCTGGCCATTCCGGCTTCCACGTGAAGTGAATTGCCAGCGAATCGCGTTTGTAAGCCATGCTCATCCAGAGATCGTCGGCTGCGATAGTGCGCAGTTCTGTAACGAAGAGATGCGGTGTGATGCGGTCGCGCAGTTTTTCGACAGCGAGAATGGCTTCATAGCCGTGCTTGCGTGGAACGAAATATTCAGATTGCAGCTCAGCCCCACTCGATGGCGTAAAGTTCATGCGGAAATGTGGCAGACGTTCATACCACGGGCCGGGGATACCCATCTGCTCCGTGCAGGGAGTGGCGTCGTGTCCGGCGATGGGATGCAGTTTGTGCGTGGCAAGTTTTGCTCCGTAGAATTCAGGCGGCATCTGCGATGTTGAGCCAGGTTCAATGCGGCTCTTGATCCATACCTGTGTCGCCCGGTGATTCTGCCAGTCTGTGAAAAGGCTTACGCTGTATCCGCTGCCGAAGATTGCGTCGAGATTCTTCTTCAACTGATCGAAGGAGAGATTTTCGTAGACCACTTGCCGCATTTGAAATGTGGGCAGCAGATCGAGCGTAATTCTGGTGACGACCCCCAACCCTCCGAGTGATACAACTGCGCCATGAAATTGCTCGCCGTCTTTTGCGTGTGAAAGGGTTTGAATTTCGCCCTCGGCAGTAACAAGCTCCATTCCAGAAACGGCGGTCGAGAGGTTGCCATTATGAATTCCCGATCCATGCGTGGCAGTTGAGCATGCTCCAACTGCGGAGATATGCGGCAGCGAAGCAAGATTGTGGAGCGCGTAACCATGTCCATCGAGATAAGGGGCAAGCTGCCCATACTTCACGCCCGCGCCAACTGTGACAGTATGCGCCGTTTGGTCAATGACCATCTCATCGAGATGCGCAAGCGAGATCTGGTTTTCCGTGCTGTCGGCAATGCCGTTGAACGAATGCCGCGCGCCCAAGGCCTTGATCTTGTGGCAGCGCTTGACTGTCTGCTGGACTTCTTCGACCGATTGGGGCTCATAAAGATTGTGTGTGCTGTACGTATAGTTGCCGGCCCAATTGGTGCGCGCGCCCGATGCCTGTTCAGCGGAAATGTAGTGAGACAAAGTAGCTCCACTGAGTAGTATGCCTGAGGTCTTGAGGAATTCCCGCTTGTTCATGATTGGCAACCTTGTATCACGTCGACAGTTGCGATGGCGAGAACACCTGTTTTCTGGCCTTCCTGCATAACTCACTTGTGATCTGGCACAAGCTGTTGGCAGGATGATACGATTCGCAGTTCAGTAAAAGATTCAGTGAGTAAATTGGCTGTCCCCGAAAAACCCTGGGAGGTGGGCTGAATGAACAAGCTGTCCTGGCTCCGAATAGCGCTGACCAGTCTCGCTGTCTTCTTCGTGCTGGAATTCACAATGCAGCAGGCAGGTGCTCAGGCCTCCTCTGGTTCAGAGGAGAAAAAACTCATACCTCGCACGCCGGAGGACACGGAGAACGCGCGACTGGCCGACCGTCACATCGTCCTGCAAGTGGTGGCAACCGATGCATCGGGCAAAGCTATATCCGGCTTGCAGCAACAGGATTTCACCATTCTGGATAATGATCAGCCGCAGAAAATGTCATCGTTTGAAGCACTGCAAGGCGCAACGGCTGATCCGCCGGTGGAAGTAATTCTGCTCGCCGACATGGTAAATACGTCCTTTCAGCGAGTTGGGTACGAGCGGGACCAGATTAGCAAATTCCTTCGCCAGAACAATGGCCAACTGGCTTATCCTACGACGCTGATCATGTTTTCTGATTCAGACACAAAAATCCAGCCGCAGCCCACGCGCGATGGAAATGCCTTGGCAAATCTTTTGGCATCAAGTGAGTCATCGCTGCGAACTATAAACAGGGCACAGGGAGTTTATGGCGCTGAAGAACGGCTCCAGCTGTCTTTAAATGCTCTACATCAGCTAATCGCGTATGAAGGTACAAAGCCGGGGCGAAAATTGCTGGTTTGGATCAGTCCAGGCTGGCCCTTGCTTTCCGGTCCAAGAATAGAGTACTCAGCGAAGCAGCAAGAAGCCATGTTCAATTGGATAGCTGAATTCAGCAATGGACTGCGTACGTCGCGTATCACGTTGTTCGCAGTCGATCCGCTCGGCACGGATGGCAGCGTGCTGCATGATTTTTATTATCAGGGATTTTTGAAAGGTGTTCGCAAGGTTGATCAAGCCAATTCAGGCAATCTGGCGCTTCAGGTTCTGGCGACGCAAAGCGGGGGACGTGTGCTGAACACAAGCAACGATCTGACAAGCGAAATCAATGCCTCCGTTGCCGATGCCAGCGCTTACTACGTGATGTCGTTTGAAGCCGCTCCCGCAGACAAATCGAATGAGTATCATTCGATCACGGTAAAGATCGACAAGACCGGGATGAAGGCGCGTACCAACCTCGCTTACTACGGCCAGCCCTAGTTATTGTCAGGTCTGCAAAACCCCTACATTGAACTTCTGCACATCCGGCTTGAGTGATACGGCTTCAAGCGCCATCATCAATGCTTCGCGTGTTTTTTCCGGATCGATAATGGTATCT
>DATAQW010000014.1:0-6884 GCA_036264445.1 Pseudacidobacterium sp. | reverse complement strand
TAGAAGGTGTAGTGGAGAGAAAGCTGCAGCGTCCTCTGAATTGAGCGTACCGGAGTGCCCTGGTCGGCTATGTTCCCAAAGGCAGAATCAGTTATGTTTGTGTCCGGGTTGCCGTAACTTGCAATATTGAAGACGTTGAAGGCATCCGCGCGGAAGCCAATTGCATGGCGTTCCGTGATGTGGAAGTCCTTGAATAAAGCAGAGTCAATTTGCTTGAAGTTAGGAGAGCGCTCCGTCCCCACCCTTGTATTGCCGAAGGTATTTCCGGCCGGCAAGGCGTAGGCGCAGACTCCATTATTGCCTCCCGATGCGCAAGGCGTGGCTGAAGGATCCGTGCCGAACCAGTTTTGAATTGTGGAATGCACAATATGCATTGAGCGATATTGATTGGGGCGACCGGTTGTGAATCCGCTGGTATTTGCATTGGCCACAATCGGGGCAATGATGGTTGCCGGGAAGCCAGAGTAGGCTATTGCCGTGCCTGAGAGGGACCAGCCGCCGATGAGCTGATCGAGCCAGTGGCTCACTCCTGAGCCAAACTCTCTTCCATGCCCGAAGGGAAGCTCATAGACGGCAACTGCGCTGAGGTTGTGCCGGACATCGTATCCGGCCGGGCCATAGTCGGCTCCGCTGTCATAGCCGTTCTGGAAGCCGGACGCAAATGTGTTATAGCCGGCTGCGTTCAACGTGTAGTTGCCGAGAGCGTTTGTCATGGCGCGACCATAGGTGTAGTTCACTGTGTATTCCAGACCATGATTCAGGCGTTGGCGGAGAGTTGTCTGCAGAGCGTTGTAATTCATCATCGCTCTGGACTCCGTCACAAGTAACGAACCGCCTGGACCAATCGCCCCTTCCGGGCTACCGGCGCCGACATTCGCAAGCGGAGCAGTGGAGAAGTCGCCCGGAACCAGAAGCTGGTTGCCGTTACGGTAATCAATAAGGTGTTGGCCTGTTTGGCCAAGGTATCCAACTGAAAGAGAAGTGGTAGGTGTCAAGGCATACTCAGTAGTGAGGCTCCACTCCTGGATGTATGCCGGCCGCATATTCTGCGGCCAGGCGCTGAAGCCCTGGCCTGAATAGTTGATGTTTGCAGGATTGGAGCTAAAGCCCTCCTCTATGGTGTCAGGTTGGCCGCCGTTTCCTGCGGATGGGACGATTGCGGTCTTAAAGCTTGACTGAATAAACGGAGGAATCGATGTCAAACGCTGGTTTGCTGAATTACCTTCAAAGAAGCTGGTTGCTCCGTAGCCAGCGCGGATGACCAACCGCTCTTTTGCCTGATAAGCGAACCCGATACGGGGCATGATCTGGGTGTAGTTCGGGTCATAACAGGCGCGATTCTGGCAAAGCTGGGCGCCGGTCGGAGCGCCTGCCGGAATCCGGCTTGCATAAATGACTGTTCCGTTATTAAGCAGTACGTTACCAGTCTTGTTGTTTACTTCGTACCAGGGTTGATCGAACTCATAGCGAATGCCGAGATTCAAAGTCAGAGTAGGAAGGATTTTCCAGTCATCCTGAAAGAATCCGGCAGCACGCCATTGACGGTTCCCGACCAGAACTCCCTGTTGCTGGACATTTGCCGTGTAGACGCGATCCAGAACAAAATCAGCTCCCGCATAGCCTAAGCCATTGACTGCGCCAGTGTTTGGATTGCTGGTAAAAACGCCGCTGTAATTGAAGGAGCCGAGAAAGCCCTGGTTGCTGCTGGTGATGTAGTTGTTCTGATAACGGATTGCCTGGATGCCCATGCTGAAGAGATGATTGCCATGCTGCCAGCTCAGGTTGTCGATATAGCTGAAGGTATTGTCGATGATCGATCCGATATTTGCCGGTGTTCCTACACCGCTGAAGTTTGAGAGATTCTGAAATGAGAAGCCTGAATACTGTTGCGCACCAAAGGGGATTCCAACCTTGGCATTGCCAGTAAGCCCAAACTGTCCGCTCGGGTCGGTTGGCACACCCTGATTCCATACAACGCGGGTAAATCCTATACGTGCCGCGTTGACAATTGCCGGAGAGAAGACATGCACCCAGGTCGCTCCGCCAATTTTGGTTGGGAAAAAATTCTGCGGAGGAAAAGAGAGTATCAGCACAGGCTCGGAACCATCGTAGGCGTCCGATTGTCCGTAGAATCCGGTAATTTTATCGGCCACACGCGGATCCCATTCGATTTTGACATCGCCCTGATTGTTAACGGTGAAGGCGCGGTTTGGACCGTGATAGTTGTTAGCCGCAACTCCATCGGTGGGAGTTGCATTGGGCAGCGGATACAGTTCCGGATGCGCGAAGATGAACGCGGCAACCGGACTTACGACGGAGATCTGATTATTCACATATGGGGCAAAGTTGTTTTGTGTGTCATAAAGCTGGACGGGTGAGTTCTGGCCAGTGGGCGGATTCAGCAGCACTGAGAAATCACCGCCGCGCATGGCTTGTGTAAACACACTAGACGTAGCTGTGCCGCCCTTATGCATGCGCGCGCCGATGTAATCAATGAAGAAAAACAGCTTGTTGCGTATGATGGGGCCGCCGAGCGTGCCTCCGAATTGTGTCTGAGTAAACGGGTTGATGGGAATGTTGCTGTGGTTATTCTGCCAGGAATTCGCGTTCATGTTCTCATTCTGCAGATAACCGTAGGCGGAGCCATGGAGTTGATTGGTCCCGCTCTTGAGCACGCTGAGAACATCGCCGCCGTTTACATTGCCATATTCTGCTGGAGCGTTGGCCGAGATAACCTTGATTTCCTGGATCGCATTCGGAGCCGGATTGTAGGCAATCAGGTTGTTCTGGTTCTCGTTCATGTCGATGCCGTCAAGCGTGTAGTTGTTTGCTTGCGCGCGGTTTCCGTTGATATTAGAAACGCCACTGTAGAACGTATTGCGCTCTATGGCATTGTTGCCGGCAGTTCCTGAAGCTGCATTGGTGCTCACGGATCCCGGCACAAAGAGAGTCAAACTTGAAAAGTTGAGGCCGTTCAAAGGGACGTTTGAGATTTCATTTGCTGTGAACGATACGCCAAGACTAGCGTCATTCGTGTTCAGAATCGGCGCGGTCGCAGCGGAGACTTCGACTGTTTGTTCAGCTGCACCCGCCTGCAATTGCACATTGAACTTAGCAGTTTGATCAATTTCCAGTGAGAAGGTCGGGAGAATTTGCTTCCCAAATCCGTTGGCCTCCACCGTGACCTGATATTGGCCGATGGGCAGGAAGCGGATAATGTACAGTCCGGCATCGTTAGTAGTTACCGGAGTGTCAACGCCGGTGGCTACGTTGTGGGCTGTGACTGTTGCCCCGACAACGACTGCGCCGCTGGAGTCGGTGACTGTGCCAGTAATGTTTCCGGTTACGGTTTGAGCAAATGCAACGCAAGTGATGAGAAATGTCGGTATAAGAAGCAGCGGACAACAGCAGATCCTGCTGCCACGGAGGAAGGTTCTATGTGACCGCATATGTATGTCCTTTCGTGGTATCGTCCCGGTGAATAACATGGCCTCCCACAGTGTGGGCTTGCTGCATATGCAGGTTGCAGCATCACGCGAAAAGGTATCGATACCGCTCTATGTTGTCCAGTGCATTTGGATGGGATGAAATCGTTTTTTCAAGGATGATCTAAGGAAATCGTTTTTTAAGGTGGGAACCGAAAGGAAACGGCTTGGACAGGAAACAGGTTACCAGCCTGAGCGAACCACTGCGGATTCGCTGAGGCTGTGCTATGCGATCTGTTTCACTTCCCCGTCATAGGCAGGATGAGATGCGATGGATGTTCTGCTGATCCGTAGATGCGCTGGGTGGCGATCTTGTAGTCGCTGGGTACGGCGGTCATGATGTTGGGAACATAGGTTTGCGGGTTGCGGTCGTAGAGCGGGAACCACGTGCTTTGCACCTGGACCATGATGCGGTGTCCTTTGAGGAATGCATGATCGGCGCCGTGCAGGCTGAATTTGTATTCCTCTAGCTCGTTGGCTGGGATAGCTTCAGGGTGCTCGTAGCTATCGCGATAGCGTCCGCGAAAGATTTCATCGGCGATCATAAGCTGTGCTCCCGACATGTTGCCCAGAGATGGATCGTCTGGGTAGATGTCGATGAGCTTAACGATCCAGTCGGAGTCAGTCCCTGAAGTTGAGGCGAAGAGATCGGCGACAACATCTCCGGTAACGGTAACGTCATGATCGAGAACAGGTGTGGTCCAAGTGGCGATGTCCTTACGGTTGCCGCCATCTTGATTTAAGAAGCGCTGATCCTGCACGAGCCATGTGTACCAGCCTGAGCCTCCTGGAGCGTAAGTAGCTTCAATGGGGCGCTTGCGATAGGGGATGGGATTCGCAGGGTCTGAGACATAGCTCTTGAAGCTGGTGGCATCGTCGCCGGCAGGCTTCGTGAAACTGAGAGAGCCATCGGCGTCGAGGTAGAGGTTATGTTCAGCAGCTTCTTTGGGAGGCCATTGGCTGTATCGTTTCCAGCGATTAGTTCCGGTTTCAAAGGATGCGGTGTCGTGGAGATTGAAGCTGCCTTCATCTTTTAAGTAATGGGCGAAGAAGGGAGCTTCGATCTGCGTGCGGAATTGATCACCGGTAGCCGCGCCGAAATCAACGTTTCCCAGATAGCGTGTAGTGCGCACCCATTCACCGTGGTTCCAGGGGCCGAGAACGAGGAAGACTTCGTGATTCGTATCATGCGGCTTGAGGGCGGCGTATTCGGCCTGCGGTCCCCACATATCTTCCTGGTCCCACCAGCCGCCGACTTCGAGAGTGGGCACGGTGACTTTCGTTAAATGTGCTTCGACGGCACGCGCCTGCCAGTAGGCGTCGTAGGCCGGGTGGTCAAAAAATGCCTGCCAGGTGGGCAGGCTGCCTGCCCCGGATTTCTTTGCTGCTCCAGCAAACGAGCCTGCTTGAAGGAAGTAGTCGTAGGCGTCTTCGTTCAGTTTACTGAAGGTGTTTTCTTTGCTGGTCTCGAGGCCGATGGCGTAGTCGTATCCGTAGGTTTCGCGGAAGGCGCCGTTGTGGAAAAAGTCGTCGCCCATCCAGATGTCGGTCATGGGGGCCTGAGGCGAGATGGCCTTCACGGCTGGGTGCGGGTCGATTCCGGCTTCAATCGCTAGAAAGCCTGGATAGGAGATGCCGGTGACGCCGACGCGGCCGTTATTGTTAGCAACATTCTTGATAAGCCAAGCGACGGTATCATAAGCGTCGGTCGTCTCATCGATCCAGTTTTCATTTGACGAACTGGGGTCGTGGTGATCGGCGATAGGCCGGTTCATCAGGAACTGGCCTTCGGAGCCGTAACGTCCGCGGATGTCTTCCATCACAAAGATGTAGCCGCTTTGCGCGAGCTCGGTGTAGCGTGAGTTGACGAAGTCGGAAGTTGAGCCATCGACCCCATAGGGCGTGCGTTGCATAAGGATGGGCAGTGGCTCATTGGTGTCTGTTGGGTGCAGGATGATGGCGTGGAGACGGACTCCGTCGCGCATTGGGATCAGGACTTCCTTGCGGTCGTAGGGGCGGAAGTGGTTGTGCTGCGGGTGCTCGCTGATGCGGGTGCCGGCGGCTTCATCTTTGCCGGAGATACGCTTGACTTCGGCGATTTTGCCGCCCGAGTTAGAGACAAAGACGTAGCGCGTCCCGTTGCCCGCGGATGAGAAGGTGTTCTGCGAGACGGCTTGGAGCGAGGTGCGCGGCATGCGCGTAGATTCCACAGCAAGCTGGTTTCCGTCATGGAAGAAGGAAAGGACGATGTCCGGCTCGTCATTCATCCGGTACTGTCCTGCATATTTGTCGAGCGCGGCGTCGGGTTTGACTTCGGCGGACTGTACCTGTGCAGAAACGGATCTAATGCAGAGTGGGCAAAAAAACAAAAGAACAACAAGGCTTTTCTGTAGAAGGCGATAATTCATTAGAAAACTTCCTTTATTTTACGGAAAATGCAAGGAAAACCATACCAGACTGAAGCCAGCCAGGTTGAGGATTTCTGCGACGAAATTTGTTACGCGAATGGATACGTGTTCCCTGTATTCAATCGTCTGGCCTGTATTTCTTGCGCGACTCAGCGCAACTAAATCATGAAACAGTTATCGGGCGGATAAGACCTATTTATTTTGCTGTGGGTAAGCCTGTGTTGGTGTTTAATGATCCAAACAAAAAGTTCACACTCTTTCAGATTGCTTATAGAGGGTAGATAAGCCTATTGAAGTCCGGCATAAACCGGAACACAATGGCGGCTTTAAATTTTCCCCTGCTTTGGCTGTTGAAGGACAACGAATAAACAATAACTGACTGCTGAAAGATAGCTGTCCTTGTTGATTTTGGAGGAATTGTGACGAGACGATACGCATATTGTGCGCTTCTGTTCCTTTTGTCCCTGACAACATCTCTGTTGGCCCAGACTGCTAACACATCGTTGCGCGGTGTTATCAAAGACCCGAGCGGTGCAGTTGTCCCAGGGGCGGCGGTTACCTTGACGGACAATACGACAGACAAAGTGGTGCAAACAACATCGGGCAGTAGCGGAGAATACCAGTTCAACCAGATTCCGCCGGCGAAATACACAATCAAAGTTTCGGTAAGTGGTTTTGCGGACCAGTCGAAAGTCGCGGAATTACTGGTGAACCAACCTGCGACTGTTGATTTTGAATTAAGTGTGCAGGCCAGTGCCGAAGTGATCAATGTGAGCGCAGAAGCACAGACGCTGAACACATCAGATGCTTCGCTGGGCAATTCAGTGAATAATACGATGATCCAGGCGCTGCCGAGCGAAGGGCGCAATGTGCCGGAGCTGTTGGCGCTGCAACCAGGGGTGCTTTATCTGGGGCACGACAATGAGCAGGCAATGGACAGCCGCAGCGGTTCAGTCAATGGAGGACGTTCTGACCAGGGAAATGTGACGTT
>DATAQW010000445.1:0-7425 GCA_036264445.1 Pseudacidobacterium sp. | reverse complement strand
TTGGCATATACAGGCTCGCCCGCATCTGGATGCGTCCAGCATCCGCCTGCATTGCTGTGGCATTTTTGGGGTTGAACCCTGGGCTGCTCTACATGCAGACCACGGCAATGACGGAGCCGCTCTTTCTCGCCGAGATGATCTGGAGTGCGTTGCTAATCGCTGAGTATGCGCGTGCGCTAAAAGCTGATGATCAGAAACGCGCAGCGCGGCTGCTGGTTGGAGCAGGTCTGGTGCTGGTGTGCGCCATTTATACGCGCTATGACGGCTGGATCTATGCTGCTTTCGCTTGGCTGATTGCGTTTTGGTATGTCCGGCGGCATTGGCGCGGACTTGCGGGTAAGGCGTTTGTGCTTTTTACGGCGATGCTTGTCGCTGCCCCATTATTGTGGCTTGTCTACAATGCGAAACAATTCGGCGATCCGCTGGATTTTCTTCGCGGGCCGTACTCCGCAAAGGCAATTGATGCGCGCACTTCGACGCCGGGCAGTCCACACTATCCCGGCTGGCACAGCTTGAGGGTCGCGTCTCTCTATTTTTTGAAAGCGGCGGAGTTGGGTGCAGCGCCGGTTCGTTTTGGAAATCTACTGCTATGGCTTAGTGTTGCTGGAATAGCTGTTGCCTTGTGGAAGTGGCGCGGCAGAAACATCACGCCTGCATTGCTGCTGTGGGTGCCTCTCCCGTTTTATGCCTATTCCATCGCCTACGGATCAGTGCCGATCTTCATTCCGCTGTGGTGGCCGCATTCGTGGTACAACACACGCTATGGCATGGAAATGCTGCCGGCTTTTGCGCTCTTTCTTGCATTTCTCGTGAGCTGGGCCAAGGATCGTTGGCCACGTGCTCGTGTATGGATTGTTTCTGCATCCTTGTTCTTAATCGTTGTGAACAACGTTACGCTGATGCGCGCGCAACCTGTGGTTCTGGCTGAAGCTATCGCGAATTCGCGCACGCGCATTCCCTTTGAGCAGTCGCTGGCAAATGCCCTGGCGTCATTACCGCAAGAAGGCATGATCCTGATGTACACATCGGACCACATCGGAGCGCTGCAACGCGCCGGAATTCCATTGAAACGCACCATCAACGAGACGGATTATTACCAATGGCCTTCGGCGCTGGAGCATCCGGCCCAGGCAGCATCCATTGTCGTGGCAACCGAGGGAGATGCGGTTGCGCGGGCAGTCGCAGCGCATCCTGAAGGACTGACTCTGGTTGACGTAGTGTGTTCCACCAGCCAGCCTTGTACGCGCATTTACGTCGCAAAGTGATAGCATCACGCTCAACAACGATGGCTTACGTACTCTGGTTAACAGGAGAAACCGGTCACATGCTGAGCTTCAACGCTCTGCAGGAGGCAGTCCTTACCGGAGGCGCAGCTGGACGACTGTTGCTTGCCGCCCTCCTTGGAGGAATCATTGGCATTGACCGTGAGTATCATCACAAGCCATCGGGTGTCAGGACGAATCTTCTGATCAGTTTTGGCGCCGCACTGTTTACGTTCTTGTCCTCAGTTATCGCCGGGGATGGTAGTACAAACAAGGGGCAGATCGCTTCTAATATCGTTCAGGGTGTCGGTTTTCTTGGCGCTGGATTGATTCTGCACAATCGCGACCGCGTGAGTGGACTGACCAGTGCGGCAACGGTATGGGCTGTTGCTTCGATTGGAATGGCATGTGGAGCGGGGCTGTACATCCCTGCCGTATTTTCTGCTGCCCTGGTGCTGGTCGCGCTCGAAGGCGTCGGGCTGCTGGAGCGAAAGGCAAATCTGAAACTCTATTCAGTGACGTATGAGGCGCGTGGCCGCGATGCGGACAAAATATCGATATCCATTCTGCACGCAATGGACAAAATGAAGAGAAGGCTGGTGAACCTGGAACAGGAGAACATTGGCGACATAAACCGGCTGTGCTTCTCCGTTTCTGCAACCAAGAATGGGCACGAGAAACTGCTGGGCATGCTGAATGCTTCGCCGGCGATCGACGAAGTACTGACATTTCGAAGCCAGGAGGACGATTGATTCCATTCGTAAAGGCGCATGCCTGTGGCAATGATTTTTTGATCATAGAAACAAAGCATGTGGGCGCGGAAAAACAACGCGAGCTGGCGATTCAATTGTGCGCGCGTAATATCAGCGTTGGCGCAGACGGTGTTGAATATCTCGAATGGACAGGTGAACGCTCAGGCAAGATCAGGCTCCTCAATGCTGATGGCTCCGTTGCGGAAATCTCCGGCAACGGCACGCGCTGTGTAGCAGCTTGGATGGCGCATCAGAAAAAGCTTGGCGCTGGAGAAGTCGTCACTATCGAGACAGATGCAGGCGTGCGCGAGTGCCGCATTGTTCTGGCCAACGGCAACCATTTTCAAATTGCATCGCGGATGGGTGTGCCGAAAATTGCAGAATGCAGGGTGAAATTAGCTGACGGGCAAGTGGATGGAATCGCTGTTTCCACAGGCAATCCACACTTCGTGATTTTTGTGAACAATCCGGAATTTGCGGTGCATGGGAAAGACTGGCGTGAGATCGGCGATGAAATTTGCTTTCATAGTGACTTCCCGGAGCAGACCAACGTCGAATTTGTTCGTGTTAGCAGTCCAAATGAAATCGAGATTCGCATTTTTGAACGTGGGGTAGGGCCTACGACCTCGTCGGGTACAGGAACCTGCGCATCGGCTGTAGCCACAATAGCGCGACACGGAGACGCGGCTCATCTCCTGGTGCGCGCTCCCGGAGGCGAGCAGCGTGTGGAATGGAATGGCGGCGAGAGCGAAATACTTCTCACTGGTCCAGCAGAACTCATTGCCACAGGTGAGGCTTTCTGATGTTGAAGCCTCCCGCAGTCGCGCCGGATGCGCGTGTGGCAGTGATCGCCCCGGCCAGTTCCTCAAAGCCCGAGCGGCTGGCACGAGGCATGGAAGAGCTTCGCGCTCGCGGCTACGATGCTGAGTTCGGCGGGAATGCACAAGGCAGGCTTGCTCCTTATTTTTCAGGAACTGCTGAGGAACGTCTGGCGGATTTGCATGAGGCGTTTGCCAATCCGGAAGTACAGGCCATCTTTTGTACTCGCGGTGGTTATGGATCAAACTATCTGCTGGAAGACATAGATCTCGATCTCATTCGCGAGAACCCAAAGCCCCTCTTTGGCTACAGCGATATGTCAGCTGTACAGACGTGGCTGCTCGATCAACTGGGCTTGATAGCTTTTCACGGACCGATGGTGGCCGCCGACTTTGCCGTTGATAACGGTGTGCATGATGCAAGCCTCGATGCGGCACTTGATGGTGATTTGACATCAGTAGGAACAGCGGAAGGCTTGCGCATCCTGAAACCAGGACGTGCGCAGGGCGTGATGTATGGAGGGTGCCTTAGTATTCTGACTGCATCGCTGGGAACGCCCTTTGCGCCGCGGACTGAAGGCAAGTTGTTGTTCCTGGAAGACGTGGGTGCGAAGCCATATCAGGTTGACCGGATGCTGCGCCAAATGGTGCTTGCTGGAAAGTTTGATGGAGTGACAGGCTTCATTTTCGGCGAGATGCTGGAGTGCTCTTCGCCTGGAACGGCACCTGATCTGCTGGAGCAGGTAATCCTGCGCGTGCTCGACTGGTTTGATGGCCCGATTGCCATTGGTTTGCGCTCAGGTCATGTTTCACGCAGCAATGTAACACTGCCGTTTGGTATTGAAGCGAAGTTGATTCTGGAAAATGAACCGGTATTGCGATATCTGGAGCCGGCGGTACAGGCTGACTAAAGAATGCAAAAAAAGCATATACATTTGATCGGAATTTGTGGCACGGCTATGGCGTCACTTGCTGGACTGTTGCAGTTGAAAGGGCATCGCGTTACAGGCTCTGATCAGGCTGCATATCCGCCCATGTCAGATTTGCTGCGCAGCCTGCATATTTCCATCGCAGAGCCTTTTTCGGAAAAGAATCTGAAGCCCACTCCTGATCTCGTCATCATTGGCAATGCGATTTCTCGGGGCAACATTGAGTTGGAATATGTGCTCGACCAGCGCATTCCATTTACTTCGCTTGCCGCTTTGATTCATGAAGAGTTTCTTAAGGATCGCGAGTCGCTTGTAGTTGCAGGAACGCATGGCAAAACCACTACGACGAGCATGCTGGCGTGGATTTACGAAGTTGCATCGCGCAAGCCGTCATTTCTGATTGGTGGAGTTGCAGAGAATTTCGGCAGCAGCTTCCAGTTGCGCGAGAGCGGGACCTTCATTCTTGAAGGAGACGAGTATGATACTGCCTTCTTTGATAAAGGTCCGAAGTTCATGCACTATTTTCCGGATGCGCTGATCCTGACGCATGTGGAGTTCGATCATGCTGATATTTATCGCGATCTGGATCAGGTGAAGACAGCGTTCAAAAGATTAGTGAATCTTGTGCCTGCGCGCGGGCGCATCGTCGCTTACGATGGCGCTCCCAATGTTTCTGAGTGTGTGAGCCGTGCTTTCTGCAAACTAGAGCGATATGGCTTTGCCACGGATTCTGCATGGCGCGTCGCAGATATGGAATTCAAGAATGGGCAGACGCAATGGAAGGTCTTCCATAATGGCGAGTTCTGGACGGAACTAACGTTGAGCATGGCTGGTGAGCATAATGCTTTGAACGCAACCGCTGCTGCCGCGCTTGCTGCAGGCCAGGGTGTTGAGACGCTTGCAATACAGGAAGCTTTAGCAACTTTCAAGAGCGTGAAGCGAAGGCTCGAAGTACGAGCAATCGTAGACGGCGTGACAATCATTGATGATTTTGCGCACCATCCTACTGCGATTCGCGAGACGCTGCGTGCGCTTCGCGCGGCATATCCCGAAGCTCGCCTGTGGGCTGTGCTGGAGCCGCGGTCCAATACCCTTCGACGAAATATTTTCGAACACGAACTGGTTGAGAGCCTCTCGCTCGCGGATCGCATCGTGCTGGCAGGGGTATTCAAGCAGGAAAGCATTCCGGAAAACGAACGGTTGCATCCAGAGTCTGTCGTAAAGAGTTTGAAGAATTCAGGGAAGGATGCCGCTCTGTTCGCTAATGCTGACGCTATTGTTGAGGCCATCACTCCTGATCTTCGCTCCGGCGATGTGGTTGCGATTCTTTCTAATGGCGGCTTTGATGGAATCTATGAGAAGCTGGAACTCGCCATACGGGCACATTCTCTCATCCGTTTGTAAGTCATGTTTTCAACTATCGCAATTGTTCTTACTTATCTGATCCTCAGTTTTCCGGCGGCATTGATCGGTTTGCCATGGACTTTGCTGACAAGCGACATCTCTTTTCTCTATCGCTGGGCAATGTGGATTGCGAACACCGGTATGAAAACCGGAGGCATCCGCATTGAAGTTACAGGACGCGAACGTCTTGATCCTCAGCAACACTACATCTTCATGTCGAACCATGTTTCGAACCTGGACCCTCCGGTATTGTTGCCGCTGATACCAGGACGGACCTCAGTTTTTCTCAAGCGCTCACTGATGAAAATCCCGGTGCTCGGATATGCCATGAGGCTTGGAGATTTCATTCCGGTTGATCGTGATGGCAGTGTGGAAAGCGCGAAGCAGAGTGTTGAAAAGGGAAGAGACGTGATGGCCTCCGGTTTGCATGTAACGACATTTGTAGAAGGAACACGATCTCGCGACGGACGCCTGCTGCCGTTCAAGAAAGGGCCATTTTATCTTGCAATGGAGACAGGAGTGCCGATTGTGCCAATTTCCATCTGGGGCACGGAAGGCATGATGAAAAAGGGCAGCGTAAGCATTACTCCAGGAACGGCGCATGTAGCATTTCACCCCCCACTTTGGCCGAGCGACTATGCCACACGCGAGGATTTAATGGCCGCTGTACGCAAGGCTATCGCATCCTCATTGCCAGAATGGATGCGCGGCGAATAGCTCCACTCAAAACAGCGGAGACAATGCAGCTCTTGCCAGAGTGATACGGTTCGGATCGGGATGCGCCTTGTCCGGAGAGTAAGCCATCAGATTTCGTGCCGGGTCATCTGGTTCGAGCAGCCAGACGCTGCGGTCGGGAAATGCTGCCATCAGTTTGTGGTCATTTTCCGGATCCATGCTACGCGCCCAGACAATGCGCTCATTCTTCAAGTCGGCGCCGTTATAAACCCATTCCTGTACGCCAGGATGGTCGACGGAATACTTGACGAGACAAAGTTGTTTTCCTGGATGGCTGAGAAGAAGCTTCTCAACTTTTTGCCGTTCAACGGAAGCGTAGTGCGGCTCAGGCGGGACTGAGCTTTTCATCCAGTGCACGTAGAAGGTGTTCAGGGCGAGCAAAATCTGCGCCAGCACCCAGCCGCGCGCAAGATTGACGCCGCTGAACCAGCGGAAGTTCATCCGTCGTATTGCAAACAATCCAAATGCAATGAGCAGGAAGAAAAGAGCAGCGGCGGGCGCGCCATACTGCGGGTACGGCCGCCATGCCATCAATATGAGTTCGACTAAAAAGCCTAGAAGTGCGAACACGGGAGCGAGATGCAGCCCTTTCTTTTTCGCAAGCACTGCTGCTCCGAGTAATAACAACAGCGCATTTCCTGCAAGGAAGAAGTGGTAGTACGTTTTTAATTTTCCGCGGAAGAATGCATACGGATACTGATGGGCGAGGCGATATGTACCAAGTTCCCATTTGGCATAAAACTTCCCCATCGATTCGTGGTGATATACCGGAAATGGCCTGATCGGAGAGAACATGAACGGCCCAGTGATGTGATACTGCTCATAGTTCACCGTGTAGGGAAAGAGCAGTGGATGTCCTGTGCCTCTCCAGTTGTAGTAGCTGAGCCATCCGAATGTCAGGCAAAGCAAGAGCGCCGGGCCGGCAGCGAGAGCAGTAATGCGTTTCCATCCGGCGCGGCGCAGATTCCACAGCAGTACCAGCACGGCCGGCAGCGAGACAATGCAGCCTTCGTAAGGGCGTGTCAGCAGAAAAATGGCGAGCCCCATGCCCAGCGGGATAGCGGACAACAGAGTCCTGCGATTCAGAATGCGCGGAATGCTGCCGATGACCAATGCTCCGGCAATGCCCGTCAATCCGAGGCAAAAGTAATTGTCGAACCAGATGTTCCAGTTGAAGCAGATAGCCATAGCAAGAAGCGCAACAGTCAATCCATAGCGGCGGGGTAGCCATCCCGAGACGGCCCAGAATACCATCGCACAAAAGAGCGCGGCCGTTAGCAGCACAGCGACCCAGGGTGATCCAAGCAACTGTCCCAATGCAAGCGCCAGTCCGGTACCGGGCAGATACATGGACTGATAGGTTGGCCAGATATTGACGTGGAATGTTTCGAAAGCGGCCGGCACTGGTGGCTGTGGATTGGTGAGACGTCCATGGACAAATGTATCGGCGGCTAATAAATAACTGAATTCATCATGAATGACAGGTGTTGGAACCGGCTCGGCGGGCAGCAAAGAGAGGCGGATT
>DATAQW010000395.1:0-13435 GCA_036264445.1 Pseudacidobacterium sp. | reverse complement strand
CTCGGCGGCTTCGATTTCGCTGTTGTTTTCGCGCAGCTCGGGCGGAATCCAGTCAAGGCCGAGCGCAGCGTAGATTTCTTCCTCTGTTGCTCCGGCGACGAATGAGCCGTCTTCCACACGAGCCAGCGTGTATTCGCTGAGGGTATAACCGCGCTTGAGGGCGCGCTGACGAATGGTGACATTGTGCATCTTCGATCCGGTGAAGTACTGCAATGCTGCACCGTAGGAGCCTTCGGGCAAAAGGCGCACATCGACCTGCAAACCATTGCGAAGGCGGAAGCTGACTTTGTTCTGGCCTTTGGCGATTAGGTCGGCGATGGGAGGATATGCGGCGGTGTAATCAACGGCAGCCTGTACTTTGTCTTCTGCGCAGGCGGGGCCGGTGGCGAGGATATCGAGGTCGCCTACTGTTTCGCGTCCGCGGCGCAGAGAGCCCGCCGGCGTTATGACTTCGATGCCGTCGAATTTGCGCAGATATTCGATGAGTTTTTCTGCGGTAGTTTCGGCATCGTCGATGAGGTAGCGTCCGCTGTTCTTTTTGTAGTCTTCGATGCCTTTTTTCAGCTTCTCAATTTGTTTCGCGCCCATGCGAGGAAGACTTACCAGTTTTCCCGCAGCGATGGCCGCTTCAAGTTCAGCGATAGATGAAATTTGCAGAGCGTCCCAGAAGAGCGCAACGGATTTCGGACCCATGCCTGGGAGTTTTAGAAGATCGAGCATTCCAGGCCGGTATTTTGTCAAAAGCTCTTCGCGCAGCGGCAGCGTGCCGGCTTTTTCGATTTCCTGAATATTGGCGGCCATGCCTTTGCCGATGCCGGGGATTTCCTGCAGTTTCTTTGGATCGCTGGCGATTTCGCTGAGTTGTACTGTACTCGATTCCACAGCCTCGGCTGCGCGGCGGTAAGAGCGGATGCGAAATGGATCGCCAGCGCTGATTTCAAGCAAGTCAGCGGTTTCAGATAGAAGCTGCGCAATTGAGCGGTTGTCCATCGAAAGAGATTATCGCGCAGAATGCACTGAAAACAGAAAACCCAGCCGGTTTTTGGCTGGGATCTTCTAACTGATTCGCGAGGGACACACATACCATGCGGCCTCACGTGGGGGCTGTTCCTATGCTGAATTAACTGACAGAATGCAGTGTAGCGATCGCTTTAGTTAGGCAACTTCGCGCGTTCGAGTCACCTGATCGGCCTGCGGGCCTTTCTGGCCTTGCACTATGTCGAAGTCCACCTCATCGCCTTCTTTCAAGCTCTTATAACCGTCAAGCTGAATCGCGCTATAGTGAACAAAGACATCTGGGCCATCATCGCGTCCTATAAATCCATATCCTTTCGCGTTGTTGAACCATTTCACTTTTCCTTTGTAAGTAGACACGAGTCTTAGACCTTCCTTCTTCAAGCAGAGTATGGTTGGCGGAACAACCTGCTTGAAAATAGAGACGCATCTAAGCGCGCTTTGGTTTTCCTTTTTTTATTCAAGAAATCTGCTTTTACACAGAATCAGTAACTTAACGTTTCTTCTTTTTTGCGCGCAGATGCGTAAAGAGAAGCACGGAGATGATGGTTTTGCCGTCGAGAATTTTTCCTTCTTCGATCATCTGCACAATTTCTGAGAGTGGAACCTGCACTACTTCTAGATGTTCATCTTCTTCTGGTTCGGGTTCGCCTGCGGTCAGGCCCTCGGCAAGGAAGACCTGCATCCACTCGCCGAGAAATCCCGGACTGGCGAAATAGCGGACCAGCTTTGTCCACTTTTTTGCGCGATAGCCAGTTTCTTCTTTGAGCTCGCGCTTTGCTGCGGCTAGACGCTCTTCGCCTTCATCCATTTTCCCCGCAGGGACTTCCCAAAGATATTGCCCGGCAGCGTGACGGTACTGCCGCTCCATTACGACGAGTGGGTCTTTTTTGCTCACGTCGTCAATGGCAAGAATGACGACTGAACCATTGTGACGGATGATGTCGCGGCGGGAGATTTTATTGCCCGGTTCGCGTACTTCTTCTGAAAGCACGCGAAAGAGCGGACCGTCAAAGGCTACCTTTGTTGAAAGCACTTCTACAGCGGCTTTTTTGTGGGTCAGAACGGGTTTGGCCGGTTTCTTTTTAGGCAGCATCGTTGTCCTTTCAATCGTTTTCTTTACCGTATCATCCGAACATGAAAAGAAAGATGGATCTCGCCATTATCGGGCTCGGCAATTGGGGCTCGTCGCTAGCGCATGGTTGCGTCGCAGCGAACATTCCGATGAGTGAAGTGGTGGTGCGTCGCGGGACTCGATCGCGTACAGAATTGCCGGTAGTGAGGTTTGAAGATGCGAAGCTGGATGCGCGTATTCTATGGCTTTGCGTGCGCGATGGGGAGATTTCAGATGTGGCAGAGAGAATTGTGGCGCATCGTGGGCATCTCAGCGGCCAGATCGTGGTCCATTCGAGTGGCGCGTTGAATGTCAGAGCACTCGAAGCAGCGAAGCGGGTTGGAGCGCATGTGGCATCGATTGCTCCGGTAATGAGCTTTCCCACGCGCACGCCGGTTTCGCTGAAGGGTGTGATGTTTGCAGTCGAAGCGACGACAGAAATCCGCAGGCAGCTTGAAGGTTTGGTGCGCAGGCTTGGTGGTGAGCCATTCCAAATTGAGTCAAATAAGAAACCGACGTATCATGCCGCGGCCACGCTGGCGTCGCCTTTGCTGTTAAGTGAAATTTCAGCTGCGATGGCGACAGCGCGCCTCGCCGGACTGCCTCCAAAACAGGCCGCGCGATGGGTGAGCGCGCTGGCACAGGCCACTCTGACGAACTTTGTATCGCGCGGCGCAGAGAAGAGCTTCAGTGGGCCCTTTGCCCGAGGCGATGCAGCGACAATAAGACTGCATCTTCAGTCGCTGGGCGAGCATCCGATGCTCAAAGAGATTTACGGCTCGCTCGCCCGCTTCGCGGTGGAGGAGTTTTCTGTCCAGCGGCGCCGCGAGCTGAAATCTCTTTTTAAGAGGGTCCGATGAAAGCATTGTGCTCTCCCATCCTTTTGCGCAAAGGATGGACCCCCGGCATTCTGCGAATCTCAGGCGCCTGTTTTATTGTGAGACACTGAACTCGGGCATTTGGAGAACGAAAGACTTGCACACTGAGTGTTTTCCAATCACGGTTTTGCCGCATCTCTCGCGTCTCTTTACAGACTACGCGCAGAGTCATAAGCCACTTGCTTTTTACAAACAGAGCCCTTATTCGCTGGAATGGGTCAAGCAGCCTGGGCAGATTGATCCTGCGGTGCGTGCGTCGGTTGCTGATCTGCTGGCTGAGCAGAACAGTGGTTTCGGGGCTGGTGAAAAGGTATTCGCGAATATCGAGCGCTTGAGGAGCGGGGCAAGTGCAGTTGTTACTGGACAGCAGGTGACACTTTTCGGCGGACCACTGTTTACTCTCCTGAAAGCTGCGACGGCCATTCGCAAGGCGCAGGATGCGACGGCTGCGGGGTATCCGCATGTGCCGATTTTCTGGCTGGCCACGGAAGACCATGATCTTGAAGAAGCCGACCATGCGGCCTTACCGATGCGGCATGAGCTCATGACATTGAAGCTTGCCGTTGAAGGCAGCGGAGCGTCCGTAGGTGGGCTGAAACTCGGAGCGGGAATCAGGGCAACACTGGATCAGGCAGTTGAAGTCCTCGGTGGCAGTTCGTTCTTTGAAGAGCTTGAGCGCTGTTACACGCCGGATACAACTTTTGCTCATGCCTTCGGTAGTTTGCTTGCACGCACTTTTGGGGCGTATGGGCTGATCGTGATCGATGCATCGAGCCGGGCATTTCATATGCTGGGCACTCCCATACTGCACCAGGCGATCACCGATGCGGGTGACCTGCGTTCTGCGCTGAGTGTTCGCGATCAGGAACTGATCGCTGCAGGCTATCATTCGCAGGTGCTGGTTGGACCGCAGAGCAGTCTGTTATTTCTGATGGATGCGCAAACAAAGGCACGGCTTCCGCTGAGGCGCAAAAATGGCGGGGAGTGGACAGCAGGTAAAAAAAGCTATAGTACGAGCGATTTATTGGAAATTCTTAAAGCAGAACCTGAACGTCTAAGTCCGAATGCTCTGCTGCGTTCCGTATTTCAGGACTTCATTCTTCCGACTTCGGTTTATATCGGCGGCCCGGCTGAGATTGCATATTTTGCGCAGTCACAAGTGGTCTACCAGAAGATTCTTGGGCGAACGACACCCGTCCTTCCACGGCTGAGCGCCACACTCGTTGAACCTGCCATTGCTGAAGTCATGGCGCGGCACGAGATTTTGGTGAGTGATGTGTTGTCTTCGCATCCGGATGAGCTGGCGCAGCGCATTGGCGCGCGGTCCATGCCGATAGAGGGCAAGAAAAAGCTTGCGGCAGCAGGGAATGCGCTGGACAAGGAACTGAAGCCGCTTACCGAGTGGATGCATTCGCTGGATGCAGGATTAGGGCGTTCGGCCGACGTGGCTGCATCCAAGATGCGCTACCAGATGAATCGTCTGCGGCGGCTTGCAGCGAATTTTCAGTTGCAGAAAGATGCGAGTTTGCGGCGGCATCTGGATGCAATTCACTTGAGCATTTACCCAAACCATCACCTGCAGGAGCGCGCAGTGGGCGCTGCGTATTTTCTTTCGCGCTATGGTGATGGATTGGTCGACGCGTTAGTGGAAAACGCAGCGCAGGAGTGTCCGGGGCACAAGGCGATTTATCTCTGATTGCGAGACTGGCATAAGCTGCCCTCTCTAGCCTACAATTCTTTTTTAGTTATGCCGTCGAAAGCGCAACCTCCGATTGAAGTGTCGTGTCCGGACTGTGGCGCGATTCTCAAGATCGATCCAGAAACACGAGCAGTGATTGCGCACACGCCTGCTCCGCGCAAAAAGACCTTCGAGGACTTTGAGACTGCGGCGCGAGCTATGCGTGAACAGGATGAGCGCAGAGAAAGCCTCTTTCGCCAGGCGGTGGACGCTGAAAAGAACAAGAACGACGTTCTTGAAAAGAAATTCGCTGAGGCGATCCGTAAGGCCAAGGAGACTCCAGACACTGGCAAGCCATTGCGCGATTTTGATCTGGATTAAAAATTCCCAGGCACCCATATTCTTGATGAGGAGACACAATGGGTCTTACAAAGATTTCACATGAGATTCAGGACAGAATTCCTGAACGGTTATCTGAGTTTTCCTGGCAGCGAACCGTTGCCGCGGGTTCACTGGTAGCAGGGGCATGCCTGTTTCTTGCAGGACGCCGTAAAACCGCGCTTGCTGTTGTTGCTACTGGCGCTACGGTTGGATTGCTTGAACATCCTGAAGCTGCGAAGGAACTATGGGACAGCCTGCCCAACTATCTGCGCAAGGGACAGGATTTCCTGGTGCGCGTGGAAGACTTCGTGACTGAAGTGGCGAAGCAGGGAAGTAAATTACGCAACTCGATTGGCTAGCCGATTCCCAACTGTTTGCGTGCTGCTTCGCTGATGCGCTCTGGACCCCAGGTTGGTTCCCATACAAGATTGACCTGGGTTTCTCCCACCTCCTGCATGCAGGCGAGGCGGTTGCGCACGTTGTCCATAATCATTCCGTGAGCAGGGCAGCCGGGCGAGGTCATGGTCATGTCGACTTCTACGCGATGTTTCGGGATCATTCCGGGAGCTTCAGGGTCCGGCGTAACGGCTACGCGATAGATCAAGCCCAGATCAACGATATTTACGGGAATTTCCGGATCGTAGACATCGCGCAGCGCTGTCAGAACTATTTCTTCAGTGAGTGACATCTCTTCGAGTTTACTAAAGCATATGTCTGCATGATGGAGCGAATGTTATACAGTGCCCGTGTCCTTATTTTTGTGAATTGCTAACACGCTCATTTTGACTGGCTTGCATGCAGGCCAGCTCGACCTGGTTGTTAGATTCTGCGACCGAATTCTTTCTAACTGCGTCAAAAAAGATAGGGCTGTCGCGCGGCAAAAGCAAAGCCAGCTACCAAAGGCGAGGGAAACACTCGACATAGGCGCAAAGGCGGACCCAATTTTGTATTGCAGAGGTTTTCTTTCATGAAGATAGTTTCGAAGTACTTGGGAATCGCTACAACTGCTTTGGCGCTGACTGCTTTGGGTGCAGCGCAGGAAACACAGAATACAAATCAACTGGTCGCGGCGAATGCTGAGTTGGTGCATAACCTTGACGCGAAAACGGCGAAGCAAGGCGATACGGTCACGGCAAAACTGACTGAGTCTATTCATATTCCGGGCGGTAAAGAGTTACCGCGCAATGCTCTGCTGATTGGGCACATTGATGAAGTTCAGCCTTCACAGAACAATGACGTTTCGAAAATTGTGCTGACATTCGACGAGGCACGATTGCAGAATGGCCAGCAAATCGCTGTTAAGTCAACTATTGTGGGTGTATATCCTGCTGGCTCGGATCTGGTAACACCGATTTTGAATCCTGAGTTGCAAATGCATCAGGAACCTTCGGGTGCACATGGATATGCGTTAACCAGCAGCGTTATGGATTCGAACTCAGGCACGTTGAGCGCGAACGGAAAGAATGTTCGTCTGGGAGATGGAACCGAGTTGCAATTTGCTCTTGCTCCTGTTGAATCTGGTTCGATTGCCACAGGAAAATAAGCATTCATAGTTGTTTTCTTGTAGATATAAAACCCTTCATTCCGGGCGAAGCGAAGAATCTCAACGATTTTGGTCAACCACACATCGCTGAGATTCTTCAGCCCTTCAGTCGTCAGAATGAAGATCCCATACTTACCTGAAATCCGATTTAATGTGTGCGCTCGACCAGATACTTTGCTACTGATTTCAGCCCATCAGCAGAAGAGCCATAAGGCGCGAGTTTTGCAAATGCTTCATTGATTAACTCATTTGCTTGTTTGCGCGAGGCTTCGAGTCCGAAGACAGAGGGCCAGGTTGCCTTGTCGCTTGCAATATCTTTGCCTGCGGTTTTTCCGAGCTGCGCAGAATCCTGCGTGACGTCAAGAATGTCGTCAATAATCTGGAAAGCGAGTCCGGCTTTGCGGCCAAATTCTGTGAGGCGCTCGACATCATCCGGAGTTGCGCCTGCATAGATACCACCGGTTACGACGCTGACGCGGATGAGAGCACCAGTTTTGGCGCGATGAATTGCATCGACGGAAGCTGCTGTAGGTTTTGTGCCTTCGCCTTCGAGGTCGAGCACCTGACCGCCAATCATGCCATCGACAGTGCCTGTGGCTTGGGCGATAAGCCGGATGATTTCAACAGCAGACGGAGCAGGACAGCGAAGTCTGGACAACACCTCATACGCTTGTGTCTGGAGGGCGTCGCCAGCAAGAATGGCTATCGCTTCGCCAAAGACGACATGACATGTAGGCTTGCCGCGGCGCAGATCGTCGTTGTCGAGTGCGGGCAGGTCATCATGGATGAGGGAGTAGGTGTGCAGCATCTCAATGGCGGCGCCAAGCTCCTCAATTCCTTCAGGCAGATCGCCGTCGCCACGAATCATGCGTGCTGTTTCCATCGTCAGCACAGGACGAAGGCGTTTCCCGCCAGCGAAAGTGCTGTGCCGCATCGCTTTATGAATGGAAACGGGGACTTGCGTCTCGGGAGGCAGAAGACGTTCGAGGGCCGCATCAGTGAGTTCCTGGCCTGCTAAGAGCAGATCTTTTACTTCAGCTTGCATTCTCTTCATGATACCTGATGATTTCGCCGTCTCTTCGTTTGGAGATACAGCATAATGGCGATGCAGAGCGATAACAGCGAGAGTGCCCGGCCAAGCTGTACATCTCGCGTCGCCTCATAGCGGATAGTGATGAACGATCTACCTGGTTGCAGCGGAATGGCAATCAGGCCGTCGTCCCGATGCGGACGCGCGGTGATCGTTGTCCCATTGATCGTGACGTGCCACACGGGGTAATCGACAAGCTTTAAAACAGCGTAGGCTGCAGCGGACGTGTTGATTTCAATCTGCTTGTTCTCTGCTTTCCACGAGAGGATTTGCAGGTCAGCAGGCACGGCATCAGCAGAGTCGGGTTGCCATTCAGGGTTTTCTGCTACAGCGCTGTCGGCCACATTTGTATCTGCGGATTTGAGTACACGCACCAATGGAAGTCCCTGTTGTATCTCGCTATTGTCAGTATTGGCAGCCGTGTATTCATCCGTACCTTCAAATCCTCCCCTGCTGAAAGTTACCCTCTGCGTGGCGATATTGTCTTCGTCATCACAGGGCTGCCAGAAGAGAAACGCTGCTATCGATGCCATGACCACAGCAAGCGCCAGCATGGTCATGGCACGAGTGAGAATGGTTCTGCGTGTCTTTGCTTCGAAGAAGCTGCCGCGCAAAGCAAGTCCAATGAGTGCCGCCATAGAAACACTCAAGACCAACAGCCAGCGCCAGGGGAATTGCAGAAATTTCAGTTCCGGCGTGTGATGCCAGATAAAGCTGCTCAAAGGGACGAGAAGAAACAGAATGACCAGTGTTGTTGCTGTCATTAAGAATCTGAGGATATCGGGTGCGGATGCCCTATCCTTTTGCGTAGCAGAAGCGCGGGAGAATGCGGACTTTCGAGAGAACCACAACGCAATGACCGTTGCAACCAGCATCACGATGGCAATCCATGAAGCGCTGCGCAATACATGGTCGTGAAATGCGTCGCCAGTGTGTCCGAAGAGGAAGCTGTCCTCTACGCGCATTCCCGAGCCAATGGCGCGCGCAATTTCCACCCATCTCTGTTCGTAGACAGCGGGCACAATGTAGAACGCTGCGAGCCCTAGCCCAAGGGCAACTGCGCCTGCTGCGCGAAAAACAAGCATAATATTCCGTTCGCGAACAGCAGCCAGGAAAACAATGAGGGCAAGAAAGTAGCAGCCCATTACAGCAGATGGTGCATTCGTTAACCACAGTGCGGCGATGACGAGCGAAAGCTGCAACAGGCTTGGCTGCTTGCGTAACCCATAAAGAACAAGCAATGGCAGCCAGATGGCGGATAGCAACTCTCCGTATGCACTGCGTTCATAAGTAACAAAAAGCAGATATGGATTGAGCAGATATACGCACGCTGCGACGGAGGCGGCATCTTCCGGCGTCCATTCGCGTGCCATTTTGAAGAAGCTGAGTCCACAGGCAAGAAATGCCAGCAGAGTAAAGGCAACAGGCGTCCACGACCAGGGAAGCAGTGTGCCTAGCAACCCTCCGAGCAGCCAGGTTATCGGCGGATAGAAGACGAAGCGCGGCTCGCCTGCACCGTAGTTGGCTGATAAATCCCAACGCGGATATAAAACACCTTCACGCCAGTGCTGCACTGTTTCGAGCCACGATTGCATATGGAAATCGAAATCATGTCCGCACGAAGTACCGCGCCAGGCCAGCGGCAATACGGCAATCAGTGCACACGCAAGTATGAGCGAGCGCCTGCGGTGATGCCGCGTGGCGTTGCTCGATAAAGTATGCGGAAAACGGAACGAAATCTTCACGGCAACAGGCGCAGTGTGTGTGAAGTGGATGCGCTCACAGCTGCATCAGAAAACGGCAGCGCAAACGTCGTGCTGTTATACCAGTAGTGCCACTGGTCGCGATAGTACGCGCTCAGTGGATTGCCGGATTCGCCCATCACGATGTTTTCGGTTGAGCCGTCGATATTGCTCCAATCCATGGTGAATCGCTGCGATGGCCCAAAAGAGCGGCTTACCTGCTTCACTGTGCTGCCGTCACCAGATTGCGGCTGCACTCCTGTACCAGTCCAGCCTTTGAACCGCGGCAGAAGGTTATAGAGCGGATGCACCAACTCTACGGGATGCGCGTAACCATAACGCCATTTACTCAGATCGCCTGGTGAATGGCCTTCTTTAAGTCCCTGCGCTACACAAGCGGTCAGGAAGTCATCCCACGTTGCATACTCTTTCGGCAGCCACTGTGCAGGCGCATGCATGATGAGCTCTTCCTGCGCGAATGCGCTCTCGGCCCATTGATAGAGTTTCCAGTCATCACCAAGTTTTGGCTGCAATAACATCGGCCAGAAGACGTGCTTAGTTGCAGCGACAATTGCAGCCGGAGCTGAATCGATGTTGACTTCTCCATTCCATGACCGCATCAGGTCAGCAGCCTGGCGCAGACGCGCGTCGGTTTTGCTGGAGTGATCGATAGCGTAAGAGAAGCGCTGCGCGAACTCCTGATCAAGTTCAGAATAAACGTCCGTTTGCAGCTTGATCATGTCTGCCGGCGTTAGCTTGTCCTTGCCCGCAAACCACTTCCAGATGCGCTCATTACGGTAGGGACTGGCCCATTCAAGGGTGAGTTGATAGGGATAATTATTTGGCGTAACTCGCGAATTTGCTGTGGCCAGAATGCCATTGGCCGGATCAAGCGTGCTGGGCATCTGCGCGAATGGCACAAATCCCTGCCATTCATGCTGCGTGTCAGCGATGGGAACGCTTTTCAGTCCCATCGGACGGTTGGGAATGAAACCGACGCCCTGGTAGCCAATGTGTCCCTGATCGTCAGAGTAAATGACGTTAAGCGTCGGCGCCCACCAGTTGCTCAGGGCTTGGCGGAATTCATCCCAGTCAGCCGCGTTATCGAGATCAAAGAGCGGGATGCCATCCGCCTTGGGATCGTATGCCATCCAGCGGAGCGAGAGTGTGCGGTTTTCGCCCGGCAGAAGCGGATTAAGTACAGGGCCGTGGTCTGTGCGTTCTATGTCTACTGTGACGTCATTGCTGCCACGCACGCGTATGGTTTCTGTCGCATGTTCGAAGGGATGCCAGCCATCCGGACCGAGATACTCGCCTTGTCCGTTGGTCTTCTCTATGTAAACATCCTGCGTGTCGCCATAGAGAGCGGTGTATCCCCAGGCGATGTGGCCATTGTGTCCGGCAGCGACAAACGGCATACCGGCAATGGTGACACCGGCTGCATGAAAGTTCCCGGACTTCAGGTCAATCTCGTACCAGGTGTTCGGGATTCCGTGGTCAAGGTGCATGTCGTTTGAGAGCAGAGGCTTTCCGCTTGCGGTGTGCACGCCCGAGATCGCCCATTCATTCGATCCAGGAATGCATTCTCTGCATACGTCCTGTGTGCCTTGGATTAACTCGCGTAGATGCAGAAGATCGTGGAGCGACGTTTGTGTTTCATCGAGAGGAACGTCAGGGATCACAGGCTGCGGAGCTGTGAGATCAGGCGGCATAACGGTTGGCGGATGGTCTCGCCATGATCCAGTTGGATAAAGATCGGCGGCGAGCGTAGGCCCAAGACGCGCCTCCACCTTTTCGCGCTCCAGCTTTTCCGGCCAGTGCTCATCTAGAATCTGCACCATACTGAGACCGATGAGGATGGAATCGACGGGTTGCCACGCCTTGGGCTTATACACCAGCAGATGGAACTCAGCGGGCAGGTGGTCACGATGACTGTCCATGAAGGCGTTCACACCACGCGAATAATCCTCCAAAAAGCGGCGGTCGCGTTCGGAAAGGCCGGACGCCATGCGTTCTGCGGTCGCGCGCATCTGGAGCACGCGCTGCATGCGGTCATGATCGACGAGTTTTTTGCCCAGTAGTTCAGCCGCTTCGCCCGCAGCCATGCGGCGGGCCATGTCCATCTGCCAGAGGCGGTCCTGCGCGGTGACGTAACCCTGTGCTTCAAAGAGATCGTCGAGAGTCGCTGCTTCTATGTGAGGAACGCCGTGCTGATCGCGACGCACGCTAACGGGAGCGGACAGTCCTGGCAGGCGAATCTGGCCGTCAAGCTGCGGAAGAGAATCACGCATCGAGTGCTTAAGCCACCATGCTCCTCCGAGCACGCCAAGCACAGCAACCACAACTACAAGCAACAGAAAACCACCGAATAAACGCAGGACTGGGTGACTGCGCTTTTCTTCTTCTACCCGAACGCTTCTTCCAAGAGCCATGTCGAAGACATTGTCTCATCGGAAGGAGTGGATTTGCGCGTTAATCAGCCAGTTTGAAGATTCGAATCTGCACGAGTTTGTTAATAGAGAGGTTGTTAAAGCCCCGCGCCTGCATGCGTTGGATGAAATCCGGCGTGACTTTAAAAATGCGCATTTGGATCAGTTCGTCGGCAGTTGGCTGATACCCCAAGGCGCGGTATTGTTTTACTTCTTCAGGATTCACGCCATGGATTTTGAAAGCTATAAGCTTTTCTGCTGAGAGATTCGGATATCCAAGGTCGGTCATGCCTTTCGCGAATGGCGCGTCTACTTTGAAGATACGCAGCGCGATGATGTTGTCAGAATCGATTCCGGAGATGCCTGCCGATTGTAGCGATTGAATCCAGGCTGTTTCCACATGGAAGAGCGTATAGGCTTCTAGTTTTTCCGCGGTGTATCCGGTAAAGCCCATCTGGCGCATGCGCGCGACGAATGCCGGATCAGGCACGAAGGTGGCCTCGCCGCTGAGCGTAAGATCGTGCACTGTGCCGGAGCAGGTGAGTTTGCCCGCTTCGGCTGCGACAACGGCATCAATGTGCGCGCCATCGTTCTTCAGGTCAGCGAGCGAAAAGTTTGTGAAGTTGCTCAGAGGCATTTCATTGTCGTTGTGTGAATGGCAATGAGATCCGCTGCCGTCTTCGCAGGAATCATTTTCGAGCTTGAATTCTACGCGTCCTGCTTCTGTGGCGGGAGAAATGCTGCATTTTTCATGCAGTGGCTGAAGCTGGTCATCAGCGTAAAGTGCTGTACAACCCGCTGCCAGAAAAAGGCCGAGAGCAAGACGCAAAGGTTTCATTGGTTGTTATCCTTTGCATCGTCCCCGTCGTCGAGAATGCCGGAGATGCGCAGTTTCACCAGCTTCTGTATTGTGAGTGGCGTAAAGCCGTGGCGCTTGGCGGATGCGATGAAGTCTGCGTCGATGTGAAAGATCTGCATCTGGATGAGGTCATCAGGAGTCGCTTCGGGGAATTGCGCTTTTATTTCTTTTGCACGTTCCGGCGATACATTCTGAATGCGCATGTCGAGCAGCTTCTTTTGCGGGATGGAGCCGAAACCCGCTGCTTTCATGCCTGCGATGAATTCCGGTGAGACATTGAAAATGCGGTAGGAAATCAGATCGTGGAAGCTGGAAATCTCGATGCCGTCAGAGTGAAGCTTCTGCGCGAAATCCGGGGACACTCCCTGGACCTTCATGGCAATCAGGTCGTCTACGCCTGGTTTGCCTAGCCCTGCTTTCGCCATTTCGCCGGCATATTCTGGCGTAATGCCTTGCACCTTCATCGCGATGTACTTTCCAAGATCGGTGTCATAACCAGCAGAACGCATTTTCGAAATATAGTCGGGATCAATGCCCTGCACCTTCATGGCAATCAGCTCATCGGCGTCCGGTTTGCGTCCTGTGGCCTTTATCATTTGCCGGACGTATTCGGGTGTAATGCCCTGCACCTTCATTGCGACATACTTGTCGACGTCCACGTCATATCCGGCAGCGTGCATCTGGTCGATGTAATCTGTTTTTCCATG
>DATAQW010000382.1:0-31922 GCA_036264445.1 Pseudacidobacterium sp. | reverse complement strand
TGCGCCATGCCTTTACAGGCCCTGCTGCTGATTCGGCAAGAGTCCGCCGGGCGAAAGAGGAGCAGGCTGAGGACGCAGCCGCTAATACAGTGAGCTTCAGGAACGAGCGGCGGTTCTTATTTTTCATATATGTGATCCGTGAGTTTGCTATTTCACTATAAGACAAAGGTTTGTCTATACAAATACAAAAAAATAATTCTTCTTGACAACCGTGATCGGGAATTGTTCTGATTTCGCTGCAGCTCATAGACAACGTGTATCTGTGTGCTCTGAAGCAAACGCTTGTCTTGGGTTGGATACGCTTGATGACCGTTGCTCAGTAGAGAAGAATGGATTGCGTCCTGAAATGAGCTGTAACTGCGGCTGGACGTAGAACAAGACGTAGAAGAAATGGCTGTACTTTTGGAGGCAATATATGTGGAAGAGATTTGTAAGAGGCTTTGTTATCGCCGGAGCATTTTCTGCAATTACCTGCTTCGCCCAGAACACAAATTCCGGTGACATTCGTGGCGTCGTTACCGATGCTTCCGGTGCCGTTGTTCCAGGCGCTACGGTGAAGGTGGAAAACGTCGACAAAGGGATATCTCACATTTTCACCACGGATGGAGCCGGTCTTTTCGACACTGGCTCAATTGTTCCGGACAACTATCTGATTACCGTTACAGCTCCGGGTTTCCAGACGTATGTCCGCGGCCCGATCACGTTGTTGGTGGATACAGTCACCGTTAACGTGGCGTTGTCTGTTGGCGCGGCAACCCAGGAAGTTGTGGTCAAGGCTGATGTTGCCTTGTTGAAAACTGAAACCGGCGCTCAAACGACCACGCTTACAACGCAGCAGCTCCTGCAGTTGCCGCAGGTTGGGGCGGACTGGCAGAACTTCGTACAGTTGCTTCCGGGCGCTTCGAGCAACAATTACCGCACGGGTCAGACTGCGTCGATTAACGGCAATCTACCTTACAGCACGGTACTGGCAGACGGCGCGACAACCACTCTGCCGATGAGCCAGAACTCCGACGTGATGGTGCTGGAAACGGTCGCTGAAGTGAGGGTCGACACGTCGGCATTCTCTGCGCAGTACGGTATCGGCGGCGTGACCTTCAATCAGATCAGCAAGGGCGGCACGAACCAATTCCATGGTGCGGCCTACAATTATTTTCAGAACGATGCCTTGAATGCCACCGACTATGCCTTCGGCGCGAACACAACAGTCGGACGTGTGCGTTTCAACAATTTCGGTTTTTCGGTTGGCGGCCCGATCCTGAGGAACAGGTTGTTCTTCTACTTCAACTATGACAAGACGATTAATCCGGGAAGCGCGACCACCGGGCGCACGAGCGTGCCAACACCTGCAATGCTCAGCGGCGACTTCACTGGTTTGCCCACTATTTACGATCCGACGACGCAAACTGTGGATGCAAGCGGCGTCGTCCATCGCACATCGTTTGCAGCAGAGTACGGGCAGGGCAACAAGATTCCTGCGAACATGATCGATCCGGTTGCCGCCGCAATCTCGAAGTATTATCCGGCGCCGAACACGACGCCAAGCCCGGGATCACCCTTCAACAACAACTTCTTTTATAACGTGCCCAGTTCCAACCCGTTCACGAAGTACTTTGGACGGCTCGACTGGCAAATCAATCCGAACAATCACATCGTTATTTCCGAAACGAACAGCGATAACCCGGCGCAGTATCACAATCAGGGAATCTGTCCGATCAACTGCCAGAGTGGCGATGTGAGCCGCGACAATGCACAGGTCTCGTGGGTTTGGACTATCAACCCAGACTTTCTCAATGAAGCCCGCATGGGTTTCACGGACCAGCTGAACTTCTTCGAACCATACTCCCTCAACCTGGGCTTTCCAGCAAAGCTGGGCTGGCAGTTCGCCAAGGCAGATACCTTCCCTGATATCCAGATTTCAGGAAACGGCAATTTATACGAATTACAGCCCGCATCGAATGCGGTATACAAGGAGTTTGTCTTCGATCCATCGGATGTGGTCACGCTGATCCGAGGCCGGCACGTACTGCACTTCGGAGGCGAGTTCCTGATCAATCGCGCGGACTCCACCGCGTGGGGCAACCTGAATGCAGGCCAGATGGGCTACACCGGTGTATATACAAACTCCACCAACGGAGATGCCGCAACCGGAATGGGCTTTGCGGACTTCCTGCTTGGTTATACGAACAACTGGCAGGCTAATGTGACACCGGAGTGGGGTGGCCGTCTGAAAAGCCCGCAGCTTTTTGTGCAGGACGATATCAAGCTACGTCCTAACCTGACGATAAACGCGGGCCTGCGCTGGCAGGGCATGACCGGTTGGCACGAAGTGAAGGGCAATATGGCCTCCTTTGATCCAGCGGTTAACAATCCTGCGAACAACACACTCGGCGCGATGTGGTACGGCACAACGAGGGCGAACGGGCGTGACAGCCTGCAGGCGCCGATCTGGAGCACCTTCCTGCCTCGTGTCGGATTCTCGTACGCCTATAAACCCACGACTGTGATTCGCGGCGGTATTGGGTTGTATGCCTACACCTGGAGCGATGATACCTATGGTGCGGGCATGGGCGGCGCTTTCGGGTCCCACGGCAATCTTTCAGACAAGACAACCGGCAACTTCCCAGTTGTGATCCTCGCCTCGGACGGAAATACAAACTATCAGGGGCCGGGTGGCCTGAGCGTGAACCAGGCCTTTGTCGCTTCCCCCACAACTCCGGACGCATTCAATGGCACGAGCCCTCCCTCATATCAGGCCTACCACACACCGGTCCCAAAGATCCTGCAGTGGAACGTTGAAGTGCAGCAGGAACTGACTCCCAGCATGGTCGCGACATTGGCCTATGTCGCCAGTCACGGTCACAATTTGCTCTTCCCGGTGGACATTAACCAAATACCTGAAGCAAAACTGGCACCGAACGATCAGAGCTTACGGCCGTATCCATTGTTCCTGGGAATCAACAGCGGTACCGGGGCGGGCGGAACCAATAATGGCGTCTCCAATTACAACTCACTGCAGGCC
This sequence comes from Pseudacidobacterium sp., assembly GCA_036264445.1. Classification (GTDB taxonomy): domain Bacteria; phylum Acidobacteriota; class Terriglobia; order Terriglobales; family Acidobacteriaceae; genus Pseudacidobacterium. The sequence continues at coordinate 28,900 of DATAQW010000382.1, read as the reverse complement.
ACCATCCAGCAGCGTCTGACACAAGGTCTCGATTTCCAGGCGAGCTACGTGTGGTCGCATATGCTGGATACCTTTGATTCCTCCGGTTGGGGCAGCAGTTCGGGAAATGACTATTACCAGAGGTCCTATAGTGCGAGTGCGAACTATGGGGCGTCGAACTTTGATGTTCGCAATTCCTTCAAGACTGCGGTGCTCTATGATCTACCGCTGGGTAGAGGCCGTCAATTCCTGAACCATAACGCGGTCCTCGATGCACTGGTTGGAGGATGGCAGGCTGCGCCAACCATCGTGTGGACATCCGGAACCCCGTATACAGTGATCATGAGCACTGACAACTCTTTCTCCGGAGCAGGCAACAACAAGCAGTTTCCAAACCAGATTGGAAGCCCCATTGCAACGCACCAGGATCTCAATCACTGGTTCAATCCCGCTGCTTTCGCGCAACCGGGTTCCGCTACATTCGGTAACACACAAAGGAATAACCTGACCGGCCCGAACTTCCTCCTGATCAATGCCGCGCTGGGCAAGACGTTCCATCTTCCCTGGGAGAATATGGGCATCGAAATCCGGGCATCCGCAAACAACGTAATCAACCATCCCAGCTTTGCACCGCCTGGTGCATCAGGTTCCAATGGGAACGTGATCAACGGCGGAGGGCCTGGGACCATCACTAACCTGACAGTGCTCGGCCGAACCATGCAGCTTTACGGGCGTATCTTCTTCTAACACCGCTCTACAACCGAAAAGGACGGCCCTCGCAGGCCGTCCTTTTCGTATTCCTGACGTGTGATTTGTATCCCGGGTATGATGTGATCGATATGTTCTCCAAAGCTGTGCTGTTCACCTTGATTTTTCTGTCCTCAGCTGTTCCTTCCGCCCTTTGCCAGACAGCATCCAGCAAGCAAGACCAGATCAACCAGCACGCGCAGATGGCGCAGCAGTATCTGAGACAGCAGCGTCCCGATCTTGCGATTCCTGAGCTGCAGGCGCTGGTTGCGCTTGAGCCGGAGGACGTTGAAGCACAAGGAAATCTCGGCGTCCTTCTGTTCTTTCGCGGCGATTCTGCAGGAGCCGTCCCTCATCTACGCTCTGCAGTAAAACTAAAGCCCGGCCTGTGGAAGATTCAGGCATTACTGGGGCTCGCTGAAGGACGCTTGAATGATGCCAACTCCAGCCGCGCTGATCTTGAAGCCGCATTCCCTCACCTTGAAGAGGAGAAATTCAAAATCGAGGTGGGCAAGGCTCTGATCGACAATTACACAGCAAGCGGTGATCTGGAGAAGGCCGCGATGACGGTATCGACCCTTCTGGCTATCCAACCTACGGATACGTCTCTGCTCTATACCGCCTACCGGCTCTATTCCGATCTTGCTGGCAAGTCGATGCTCACACTCGCTCTGACCGCGCCACACAGCGCGCAGATGCACCAGATTATGGCGCGCGAACTCGAACGCCATGGTGACAATGACGCGGCCATCGCCAACTATCGCGAAGCCATCAAAATTGATCCGACGCTTCCCGGAATACATTTCGACCTTGGAGATCTTTTGTACGCCTCACTGGAAGAGAATCAGAGGGCCGAAGCCGAATCCGAGTTCAAAGCGGCGCTGACACAGAACCCAAATGACGAGAAGTCTGAGCTGATGCTGGGCGAGATTGCCGCCAAGCGCGGCGATACCAAGTCCGCATATGAGTATGAGTCTCGCGCGGTAGAACTCCAGCCGAATGATGGAGACGCTCACACAGATCTGGCCAAGACACTTATCTTAATGAATGAGCAGGACAAAGCGCAGCAACAGCTGGAACGTGCTGTCCAGATCGATCCTTCAGACTATGTTGCGCATTATCGGCTAAGCACGCTTTACCGTCAGCAAGGAAACACAGAGGCCGCCAGGAGCGAGCTTGCCGAATACAAGAAATACAAGGATATGAAAGATAAGCTACGGTCCACCTTCCATGACATGCGCGTCAATTCAGGCGAGAGACAGCCTGAGGATACAGATCTGCCGAAATAAGGGTCACGACAAATACTCTTTCAGAAACGGGTCATCTGAATGCACGAGATCGTGCGTAGAACCGTCAAACGCAAGCCGGCCTTCATTCAGGACGAGGAAGCTGGTCTGCGGGTCGGAATGCCCTTCGGGAAGCGGCTCCATCTGATTGGCTTCCTTATTGAAGCGGTGCGACGCAAGCAGGAATGCATCCTGCAAACGGTGCGTCACCAGCAGGGAACTGGTGTGATAGACGTCACGCTGCTTTACGACTAGCTGAATGATCGTAGTTGAAGTGATGGGATCAAGACCGCCCGTAGGAGAATCGTAGAGCAATAGATCAGGACGGCTCACGATGGCGCGGGCAATAGCAACGCGGCGGCGCATGCCTCCGGAAAGCTCGGAAGGAAATTTGTCGAGTGTGTGTTCCAGCTCGACGAATCGCAGAGCTTCAGTCACGCGGAAGTTGATCTCATCTTCCGGCACTTGCTCTTCCATGAGCCGGTAGGCAACATTGTCGCGCACAGTGAGCGAATCAAAAAGCGCGCTTTCCTGGAAGACAATCCCGATGCGCGAGCGAAGCAGATACAAATCTTCCTCGCGCATGCTGCTGATTTCTTCGCCGAAAACAAAAATGCGGCCTTCATCAGGTTTGAGCAGGCCATCAGCCAGCTTTAGCAGAACGCTTTTGCCTACGCCTGCAGGGCCAAGCAGAATGCGCGTCTCGCCGGGCCTGACTGTGAAGGAGATGTTCTTGAGCACCTCCTTACTCTCAAATCCAATGGAGACATTCTCAAAGACAACCACAGGCTCGCCCGGTGAGTGTTGGTCGAGTGCGGGAGCAGGTGCAGCCTGGCTCATGCGCGCCTCACCTGCCGAAAATGCCGATCATAAAGCGGCTGATGACGAAGTCGCAGGCAATGATGAGGACTGACGACCACACAACAGCCTGCGTCGTGGATCGGCCAACGCCCTGCGTTCCGCCACGAGTGGTCATCCCATAGTAGCAGCCAATAGTCGCGATGATGAAGCCGAAGAACAGCGGTTTTACAAGTCCCTGGAGAATGTCTGCATATTGCAACGATTGATACACGGTATGGAAGTACTGAGAGCTGTCTTGGCCAAGCATGACGACGGAGACAGCGCCGCCGCCGAGAATGCCGATGGCGTCGGAAATGATCGTCAGGAAGAAGAGCATGATGATCGTTGCAACGATGCGCGGCATTACCAGCTTTTTTAACGGATCCGTGCCGAGAGCGCGCATAGCGTCAATCTGCTCGGTCACCATCATGGAGCCGAGCTCGCTGGCCATGCCTGAGGCGTTGCGTCCGGAGACCATGAGGCTGGTCAGCACAGGGCCAAGCTCCTTGATCATCGAGAAGCTGACGAGTTGTCCGGTAACGGCCGCAGCTCCGAATTGCGCGAGCGTTGATGCTGATTGCAAAGCAAGCACGCCGCCGGTAAAGAATCCGGTGAGAATAACGATGGGGATGGAGCCAACGCCAATGATGTCGGCTTGTGTGATTACGTCTGCGCCATAAAATGGGCGCCGGAAAAGGTTACTAAGAGCGCGGCCCGAGATCAACGCATACTGCTGTAACGCGCTGACACCTTTCTTTGCAGCTCGATCCAGCGTGGCTAGTGGCATGGTTCCGTTCATTCGCTAAGATGCGGCTTACAAAGTGAGGGTAACATGGAGTGGCCGTCCGGGGATGCTCGTTCCTATTCCTTCACCCGCTTCCTTATTTCAATATTCAGCCGCTTGATCTTTTGGTTGAGCGTCGAGAGCGGTATGCGGAACTGCTCTGCAGCATCAGTCTGGTTCCAGTTGCAGCGTTCGAGCTTGTCAATGATGATGCGCCGCTCCACATCTTCAATAATGTCGAAGAGGGATGCGTTGGGGTTGTGTTCGAGCAGGCTGGAAGAGTAGTTGCGTCCTGTAAGATGTCCGGGCAGCAGATCGAAGCCGATCAACGGACCCGTCGAAAGTACCACACCGCGTTCGATAATGTTTTCAAGTTCGCGCACATTTCCCGGCCAGTCATAATCGATTAATGCGCGTATCGCATCTGGCGATAGCGAGCGAAGCGGCAACGTATTTTCTTCAGAGAATCGCTTGAGAAAGTGTGTCGCAAGCAATGGAATGTCTTCGCGGCGGCTTCGCAGCGGCGGCAGGTCAACGGTAATGACATTCAGGCGATAGTAAAGGTCTTCGCGGAACTTGCCTTCGCGCACTGCCTGTCGCAAATCAACATTTGTAGCTGCGATGATGCGAACGTCTACCTGAATTTCCTGCACGCCACCAAGCTGCATGAAACGGCGGTCCTGCAACACACGCAGTATCTTTGCCTGGGTATCGAAGCCCATCGTCGCAATTTCATCAAGGAAAAGTGTGCCGAAATTGGCGACTTCAAAAAGGCCCTTTTTGGTTGCAATGGCTGAGGTAAATGCGCCTTTCACATGGCCAAAGAGCGTTGACTCCAGCAACTCGGAAGGCATTGCGCCTGTGTTGACAGCAACGAAAGGCTTGTCGCGCCGTGGCGAGTTCGCATGAAGCGCTTTGGCAATCAGCTCCTTTCCTGTACCGCTTTCGCCCTGAATCAGCACCGTGGAACGGCTGGGAGCGACCTGCGCAACCAGATCGAAGATGCGCAGCATCGGCTCGCTTTTGCCGACGATGTTCTCAAAGTTGTACCGCTGCTTGAGTGCGCGCTTGAGCTGGACATTTTCTTCTTCCACACGATAGCGTGCGATTGCTGAACGAATATCAGCGAGAAGCTTCTCATTGTCCCAGGGCTTTTGAATGAAGTTCTGCGCGCCGGTGCGGATGGCTTCAACGACATTGTCGACTGTGCCATACGCGGTAATCATGATAACCGGCAGATCAGGGTACTGCTGACGGATGAGTGGCAGTATTTCCAAGCCGTTTTTGCCAGGGAGGGCGAGATCAAGCAGGACAAGATCATAAGAAGCGCGGCCAAGCCGATCGAGTCCCGATTCACCTTCAGGAGCTGTGTTGACAACGTAGCCTTCGAGGGTGAGCAGCGTCTCCAGAGACTCGCGGATAGCAGCTTCATCATCAATAATCAGGATGCGGTGCGCAGGTTCTGTGTGTGATGAGTTGATAGAGGGCGGTACTGCAAGGGTGCCTTCAGACATGCGCAGGTTTCCTTAACATGGGAAATTCAAGAAAGAACGTCGTGCCAGCGCCTAGCTGGCTTTCAACATGGATTTTTCCAGCATGCTCCTGGATGATGCCGTAAGTGACAGCAAGTCCTAGTCCGGTGCCACGGCGCTGCCCCAGTTTAGGCGCGCTCTTTGTAGTAAAGAACGGATCATAGATGCGCTGCAGGTGTTCCGGCGCTATGCCTGAGCCGCTGTCGGCAATGGAAACAGAAACCTGCCCGTTGACTTCAGTGGAGATGCGCAGCGTCCCGCCGCCTATCATCGCATCTTTCGCATTGAGAAACAGATTCAAAAAGACCTGCTGCAGTTTGCCCGAATTCCCGAGAATCGGGGGAAGATTGGGGTCAAGCGCGAGCACAGCATTTACCTGTGCTGCCTTGAACTGATGCTCAAGCAGCGCAAGAGTTTCGCGGATGATTGCATTCAAATCCGTCTCACGGAATTCCGTGCTGCTGATGCGCGAGAAATTGAGCAGATTGTTGACGATCTCCGAGGCACGAAAGGTCTGCGAGGTGATTTTTTCAAGCAGAGGAGTCAATCGCTCATCGCCGCGAAGCTGCTTCGCGAGCATTTGCGTGTAAGACGAAATGACAGCAAGCGGAGTGTTGACTTCGTGTGCAACTCCGGCGGCCAGCAGACCGATAGATGAAAGCTTTTCCGATTGACTTAGCTGCGCTTCAAGCTCCGTGCGCTCAGTAATGTCATCGACAAGGATGATGCGCCCTACAGTCTCAAAATTGCGGGAGACGAGCGGTGCGATGGCAATATTCGCGGTGCGTGCCTCGCCTTCGCGCATTTCCATGCGGAATTTATAGAGGTTGTGTACGCCCGGATCATCCTTTACGCGAAGGAACTCTTCTATGAAAGCTGGAGGAAAGATTTCTGAAAGAGTCTTGCCGAGCGCTTCGCGGCGAGGCAGCGCGCAAAGCACTTCCATCTGAGCATTCCAGCTCTCAATGCGTTCTTCGAGATCGACAGCAAGAATACCGACATTAATCGATTCGACGATGTTTTCGTTAAATTCCTTGAGACGCTCGTATTCGGTGATTTTCTGCTCGAGACTCTGATAAAGGCGGGCGTTCTGGATGGCGATGCCGATATAGCCTGCTAGTGATTCGAGCAGCTCCATGTCTTCGCTTGAAAGGAAATCGCCGTCGGTTGTGCGTCCCAGGCCGATGACAGCAATGGTACGGCCCTGTAGCTGACAAGGCAGATAGTAGTTCAGGTCGAGCAGCGCAACCGTGCGCCGCTCGCTTTCAGTCAGATGCAATGCCTGTTGCGGATTTTCAAGAAAGATATGCGAGCCTGCATCTGGCTGGTCGAAATCAAGAAAGCGGAGGTCGAGAGCTTCGCTTCCATCAAGCGCTGACGGAGGAATCCCATGTCCCTCAGCGAGATGGTATTGGCCGGGTTTATCAGCAAGTAGAACAGCAACGCGCGCTACCAGCAGCGTGTGCGGCAAGCCTTCGACAATAGAGCGGAGCAGGGCACTGAGGTCAGTCTGCGAGCTGAGGCCGCGTCCAAATTCGATCAGCGTTTCGCGGTAATCATAGCGCTTGCGGTCAAAGACGCGGTCAACACGCTCCTGAATCGCACGCTTCAGTGGATCGAACAGCTGTGCAGTGATAATAATTGCGGCAATCAGCCCCCAGACGCCTGCGCTGGGCAGCCGCGTGTGAACAATCTCAGCCGCAACTGCGACCAGAGCGAAATAGAGCGCGACCAGTGTCGCTGTCGCAAGAGTGTAGGTGACGCCACGCTTGAAGATGAGGTCCGTGTCCATCAGCCGGTAGCGGATAATGGCCCAGCTGAAGGTCAGCGGCAGAAAGAGCAGAGAAATGGCAGCAACCTTGGTCAGCAGGTCCGGAATGGCCCAGTCCGCCATGAAGGGGATGGCATACAACAGGGTGAAGGGAACAATGGCAACGACCGTTCCGCGTGTAAGCCACTTCAGCTGCTGGCGGCGCAGCGGCTGGTCTTCGCGATGATACTTGGCGAAAAAGACCGCTGCGGCCAGTACATAGTAGAAGGCCAGATAGCCGATGCGAAGCTGCTCCAGACGATGATCGAGAATCGCAGTCGCTGACCACTGTGTGATAGCGACGATCTGGAGCACAACCAGCAGGCATGCGGGCAGATAGGTGAGCGCTGTCAGCCAGCGCTGATTGCGCCGTCCTTCCGCAAATGCCTGGGCAAAGTGCAGAAAGAGCGCCGGCTGCAGGGAATAGGCAGTAATGTTGCTCCAGTTGATGATCTCGTCAAGTGTGTCTAGCTTTCCTGTGTATTTGAACGAGTACAGGACGAACGACGCGAGGCAGAAGATGTAGAAGTGCATCGCGTGCGGCGCGGTCCAGCGGCGGAAGAGCACGTAGAAGCCAATGCCAAGATACACCAGCGCGATAAGCCGAAATCCTTGATTGATGCTTCGGTCTTTTACGTCCAGATAGACCGCAACGTTTGGAATCCTTACCCCAGTGCGCTCCAGAGTGTAGTGGATCGTGCCATATGGCCCTGTCAGGACCATTTCTTTCGCAAGGGAGGCATAACGCGGCAAAGGTTTGTCGTTGGCCAGGATGAGAACATCGCCGGCCTTAATCCCCGCCCGTTGCGCCGGACCGTCCTTTGAGACATGCTGTGCTTCGAGTCCGCCCTGGGTCTCAACCCACACGACTCCATCTGTTGGCAACGTGTAGTTGTTTTCCTGGAGGAAATTGAAAATCGCGAAGACAACGGCCGCAACAGTAAAAAGGGCGAGCAATAGAACCGTAATCCGGGTTTGGAGCGACCTTTCCATTGCGATACCGTTCTTGTCTTCAGGGAGACGGGTGCAACGATTCCACTGCAAACCAGTTGCCATTGCAAGAACTTGCGTCTATCCCAATAACGACTACTAGTATACCGTTGATTTTGGTAGAGATACTGATTTTCGTGTTCTATCAAAATCTTTCGTAATCTGGGACTTAGCGAGAAAAAACAGAACTTTTCGGAGGAGTATATATGAAAAATCATATATGGGTGCCGCCAAACATTTTCCCGTAATGACTTTTATGAGACCGTCACCAATTATTTGCGACGAATAAAGCATCTTTTTGTGCAGATTTTCTGTCCAAATCAGAGTTAATATTTCGTTAATTTATGGGCGGCTTTCATCGTCGCAGCAATGAGTTGAGGCAAAAATGGCATTGGCAAGCTGGATGCTGCTGGCGGAAGGGCCGCAGCCTGGGGAACAAGACATTCAGGTCGACGGTCACCGGATGCACTGTCTGGTAATGGGAAACGGACCGTCTCTACTGCTTTTGCATGGATTATTGGGCTCGGCTGAAGCATGGCTCCCGTGTCTCTCGTGGCTCGGGAATGAGTCTTCCGTCTATGCTGTGGACACGCTTGGGATAGGGCACTCCGAGCGCGTTCCCGGCCTGAACGCGGGCCTTGCAGCGCAAGCCGACCGCATGGCGCAGTTCATGGAGAATGCCGGCATCGAGCGGGCCGATATAGCCGGTACATCGCATGGTGGGGCAATAGCGATGATGCTGGCTGCGCGCCATCCGCAGCTCGTGCGTAGCCTGGTACTGCATGCTCCGGCAAATCCTTTCTCGAACCTCGCTGACCCGCTGCTTCACTTTTATCGCTCGCCGCTGGGGCAATGGTTCGCTCAATTCATTCCCAATCTGCCGGAAAGATTGCAGGAACTCGCGCTTGGCAGAATGTATGGCAACAGCCAGCTTGTCCGAAATGAAGTGCGCGAGATGTACATGCGCTCGTTGCGCGTGCCTGGAACTGTCGATCACGTACTCGACATCCTCAACCGGTGGTTTGATGATATGCGCACGCTTGAGCTGGCCCTGGATGCTATCCGCGATGTGCCGACTCTGCTGGTGTGGGGAACGCGCGACCGTGCCGTGAGCCTGGCCTCGGGCAGGTTGCTTGGAAAGATGCTCGATCACGCGGAGATGGCTGTCCTTCAGGGCGTAGGCCATCTGCCGTATGAAGAAGCGCCCGATACTTTCGCTGAGGCAATCAATGCATTCCTGTACCGACAGGAACGCGGAGACATGCGTAAAGGCCTGCAGCTGGTGCGGTCCTGACCGATTCCATTTTTGCAATCATTCTGAGTGCTGTAAAGAATCGCCGCGATTACCGGCCCAATCACCCGTCGCTAAGATTGCTCAGAATGACGCGCCATACTTAAACTTCAAGCAGGTGCTCTGCCGAGTTCAGAACGACAAGTCTGTAAGTGATTGCTTAATGGCTGTCGTCAGCCTTGCGGGTTGCCCAGAGAATACTAACGACAAAGATCGTTACAAAGCTGGCGATAGCAAAAATGGCCAATGTGCTTCTCCTTTACTGCTTCCAGCATAGCAAGAGACTCAATTCCGGGTCAGGATTTTCTCGAGAGTTTCTAGCCCTTTCAGAATTGGATTCTATGAAAATTCCATGCTTATGACCTGTCGTCCGCAGCAAGCAGAATTCGCAGGTCGCGGAGGTTGTTGCCTGTAGGGCCGGTAATGATGATGTCGCCCAGCGCAGTAAAAAGCGGGCAAGTATCGAACCGCGCAAGATTTGCTTCAGGATCAAAGTGATACGCGCGGGCTCGGGAGATGGTCGTGGTATCGGCAATCGCGCCCGCAGCGGGGCTGTTTCCATCGATGCCATCTGATCCGGCACTCAGCGCAACCATGGGCTGGCCCTCATGCTTCGCCAGTTCGAAGGCTGTGGCAAGAGCAAACTGTTGATTACGTCCTCCGCAACCTGGTTCCAGGCTGAGTTGCACCGTGACTTCGCCACTGGAGAGCAGGCAAAGACGCGGGTGCCCGGCGCGCAGCTCGTGAAAGCGCTTGAGCAAGTAGCGCGCGGCATCGGCGTAGTCCCAGTCATCGCAGGTATTGTCGATTACGACCCGAAAACCAAGCTCCTGTGCACGGTCCCGCGCGGCATTTACAAAATCGTGGTTTGAGAGCAGCGTATCGAACTGCGTATGCTTGAATGCCTCATTTGCTGCAACGGTGTGTCTTTCCGCTGCGACTTCGGGCGGGAGCGACTCAAAATATTCACGCACAACGGAGGGAAATTTTTCTAGCAGGTGATAACGCGTAAGAATTTCGCGGCAATGCTCAGGCGAGGACTGGTCCGGCAATGTTGGGGACGACGCCACGGCCCCCAAGTCCTTCAGCGGCACATCAGCCAGAAGCAATGACAATTTTTCCGCTTCAGGAGCGGCAAGCGCGAGGCGGCCACCTTTAACGGCCGAAAAATATTTGCGGACGGTGTTGATTTCGGTAATTGTAGCGCCGGAAGCGATCAGCGTTTCGTGAAAGGCGATTGTATCGTCAAGCGAGATGTTGCGATCACGCGGCATCTCGAACATGGCCGAGCCTCCGCCGCTGATGAGAAAAAAGACAAAGGTATCTTTGCGCGCGCGCTTGAGCAGCCTGAGCGCGGCCTCAGCTGCGGCAAAGGACTGCTTGTTTGGCAAAGGATGGCCGCCGGTAAAGTAACGAATGCGCCAATTGCGCTTCTTGGGCAGCTCGGGTGCAGAACAGATGCCGCGTACATGGATCTTCTTTGGCAGGCGTTCCAGCAAGGCATCGAGCATTGTCAGTGACGCTTTACCCAAAGCAACAACAAAAATTTTCTTGTATTTTTCCAGGGGAATTGAAACAGGCTGCACTGCCGCTGAGGGGTGACGAATGAGCATGGTGCCGTCAAAATGCAGGTGCCGGTCAAATGCCTTGCCTATGTCACATGCGTCCAGTGCGTGATGGAAAATATCTTCTGCTGCAGTGTGAAGATCGTCGAGCGTGGCCCCTGCTTCTATGCTCATGAGATTCTGGCGGGAATAAAGTGTGCCCGCACCCAGTTACGAATGGCTGATTGCACCTCGTCCAGTTTACCCGCGAAGAAGTGTTCTGCGCCTTCGACCCAGACAATTTCTGCGGGCTGCGCGGCAGAATGAAAAACTTCTTCCAGCCGTGGCCTGGGTCCATACTCGTCACGCATGCCACTGATAAAAAGCTTTGGCTGAGAGCAAAAAGTAAGAAAGGGATAATGATAATCCCGGCCTTCGGCATGCACAGGAAGCCCAAGGGCAATCAGTCCCTTCACGCGCTCATCGCCGCAGCAGGCGCGAAGCCCTATGGCAGCTCCGAACGAAAATCCAGCGAAGAGAACGGGAAGGTGGAATTGGTGTTCGAGCCAGTTGAGTGCTGCGTGGACATCTTCCTGTTCGCCGCGGCCGTCGTCATGTGCGCCTTCGCTCAATCCTGTCCCACGAAAATTGAAACGCAATACCGGTAATCCGAACGACTGCAGCGCTTTCAGCGCGTGATAAACGACTTTGTTGTGCATCGTGCCGCCGCCAAGGGGATGCGGGTGGCACACCAGCGCCGCATAGGGTGCATCCGCCTCGCCAGCATTGAGTAAAGCTTCGAGTCTGCCCGCGGGGCCGTACAGGTCATCGATGGTGCGTAGGGTGGCTGTTCCGGAATGGGTCGTCGTCATAGTCCCTCAACATTGTATTCTTCAGACAAGATGACATTTGATCCTGTGCAATTGACGAGGCAACTGATCGACATCGAGTCGATCACCTACAACGAAGGCGCAGTCGGCGCATTTCTCGACGACCTCCTTTCAGAGCGCGGCTTTGCTGTCGAGCGCATGCCTGTAGAAGATGGCTCGCGTTTCAACGTCTATGCAAATGTGCATGAACAGACTCCTGACATAGTTCTGTCCACACACATGGACACGGTTCCGCCATTTATTGCGAGCAGCGAAGACGAGGAGAACATCTACGGACGTGGCGCATGCGACGCGAAGGGAATTGTCGCCGCGCAGATTGCGGCCGCCGAACGGTTGCGCGACTCAGGTGTGAAAGTAGGCTTGTTGTTCGTAGTGGGCGAGGAACGCGACTCTGTAGGCGCAAAGGTAGCGAACGAGCAGCCCAAAGGAAGCCGTTTTCTCATTAACGGCGAGCCCACAGACAACCGCTTGGGGCTTGCGTCAAAGGGAACCCTGCGCGCGTTGGTGAAAGCGAAGGGGAAGATGGCTCACTCTGCATATCCGGAGCTGGGTGAGAGTGCGATTCACAAGCTCATAGAGGCGCTTGGCCGCATATTGGAAATCAAGTTGCCAGTCACAGAAGACGTTGGCCCCAGCACGCTGAACATCGGCCTGCTTGAAGGCGGCCGTGCGCCGAATGTCATTGCTGACCATGCTGAGGCGCAGGTAATGGTGCGTCTGGTTGGATCTTCAGATGAGACGAGGAAGGCGATTCTCGATGCAGCTGCCGGCCTTGCCGATGTAGATTTTGTACTCGAGATTCCATTCATGCGCCTGCGTGCGCTTGATGGTTTGCCAACCATGGTGGCGGCCTTCACTACGGATATTCCAGCGCTGACCAACTGGGGTGAGCCGCTGCTGCTCGGGCCGGGCTCCATTCATGTAGCGCATACGCCGCATGAAAAGCTGGCGAAGCGCGAGCTGTTCGAGGCGGTGGATTTATACACTGAAGTGGCAAAACGTCTGGTGAGCTAGAAGCATGACACGCGCACAGCGATGGCGCAAGGCAACACGAGCGGTATTTATTGGATGGTTGAGCGCGTTTGTTGTGACATCACCTGTTCAGATTTTCGAGGTGCTGCGCAACAGCGGCCAAAGTTTCACATTGATGCTTTCCGCCCTTGGCTATGGCTTTGCCGTGTGGCTCCTTATTACGCTGGCCGGAGTTTCATTTGTGTGGATATGTATCGCAACTCCGGCGGCTCTCCTGATCTCTCCGCAGAGCTTGTTAAAGCGCCCACTTCCGGTAGTTGTGTTGTGCGTCGTCGCCCCAGTGCTGCCCATCGCGTACAGGCTGCATGTCTGGACTCACCTCTATCATGATGGCATTGGATGGATGAGCTTCTGGATTTATGCGCTTTTTGCTGCAGTCTTTTCCGGTGTTGCCATACGTTCTTATCTGCGTTTACTCGCACGTGAGCCATAAACGTCTGTGACAATTCTCCATGTTCTTTGAGGTGAAGATTTTGGGGTGCCGTCCTTTCGCGCTTTTTTGCGAAAGAGGCGGGAGTGTGTCTAATTATCTTGAACAGTGGCTTCCAGGTTAGAAACAACTGCAAAGGGATACACTTCGAATCATGAGCCAATTCAACTCGCTCGAAAAAGCTGCGTCATCCTATCTGCGCTCTGCCATGCACCAGCCCGTGAAATGGCATGAGTGGTCGCCGGAAGCTTTCGCGTTAGCGGCAAAAGAAGACAAGCCTGTTCTGCTGGACATAGGCGCCGTGTGGTGTCACTGGTGCCACGTCATGGACCGTGAATCCTACGAAGATCCAACTCTGGCTGATGTTATCAACGACCATTACATCGCCATCAAGGTGGATCGCGATGAGCGCCCCGATGTTGACAGCCGTTACCAGGCTGCTGTGTCTGCAATGTCCGGGCAGGGTGGATGGCCGTTGACTGCGATTCTTACTCCGGATGGACAGCCTTTCTTCGGCGGGACGTATTTTCCGCGCGATGACCGATACGGGCGTCCGGGATTTGAGCGCGTGTTGCGCGCGCTGTCTGATGTATGGAAGACGAAGCGCGATGAGGCCCTGGAAACAGCGGGGAGCGTGCTTGCAGCGATTGAGCATGGCGAAAGTTTTTCCGGACGCGGCGGAAGCCTGAGCCTTGAGTTGGTGGACAAGCTGGTTGCAAGTGCAGTGAATCAATTCGACCAGCGTCACGGCGGATTCGGCTCACAGCCGAAGTTTCCCCATCCTGCGGCAATCGACCTGCTCCTGGATACGGCAGCGCGTACAGGCAATGAAGCGGCGAAGCAAGCCGCAGTTGTCACACTGGAAAAGATGGCCGCAGGCGGAATCTACGATCATCTTGCCGGAGGATTCCATCGGTATTCAGTCGATGAGCGCTGGGTTGTTCCGCACTTCGAAAAGATGCTCTATGACAATTCAGAGCTGCTGAAAAACTACGTGCATGCTTTTCAGACGTTCGTCGATCCCCAGTTTGCGCGCGTAGCCAAAGACATGATGCGCTGGATGGATGAGTGGCTCACAGATCGTGAGCGTGGCGGTTTTTATGCCTCGCAGGACGCGGATATCTCGCTCGATGATGATGGTGATTACTTCACCTGGACGCGTGAAGAAGCTGCTGCTGTGCTGTCCGCGGAAGAATTGGCTGTCGCTGGTCTGTATTTCGACATCGGCGAAATGGGGGACATGCATCATAATCCGAAAAAGAATGTGTTGCATGTGAAGTATTCACTCAATGAAATCGCGCAGACACTCTCGCGCAGCGCTGAGGAGATTCAGCGGGATCTTATATCCGCAAAGAAGAAGCTGTATGCGGCGCGGCTGGAACGGCCCACCCCGTTTATTGATAAGACGGTCTACACAAGCTGGAATGCGTTGGCGGTTTCCGCGTATTTAGAAGCGGCACACGTATTGCCATTGCCCGCAGCGCGTGGCTTCGCGCTCAAGACGCTCAATCGAATACTCAATGAAGGCTGGAGTGAGGAAGACGGTCTTGCCCACGTGATCTCTTACGCCGATGGACAGGCTGCAAGCCATCGTGTCGCAGGCATTCTCGATGACTATGCATTTCTGATCCACGCCTGCGTTGATGCGTGGCAAGCAACCGGTGAAATTCATTACTACAACACCGCAATGAAACTCGGGGAAGTGATGATCGAGTTTTTCTATGACACGACCAGCGGTGGGTTTTTCGATACAGACAAACCAAAAGGCGAAGTTCTGGGTGCTCTAAGCGCGCGCCGCAAGCCACTTCAGGACACACCAACTCCTGCAGGAAACCCTGCGGCTGCATCGGCTCTGCTCCGGCTGGAAGCATTGAGCGGACGCACAGATTTCCGCGAAAAAGCCGAGGACACACTGGAGCACTTCGGTGGCATTGTGGAGCATTTTGGCCTGTACGCAGGAACGTATGGGCTGGCGCTCAAAAGACTTTTGTTGTCTCCCGTACAGGCCGTGGTGATTGGCGATGACGAACAGGCGCATCGTCTGGCGGCTATGGCGACAGCCCGTTATGCAGTGAACAAATCTGTAATTGTATTGAGGCGCGAAGATGTAACTGCGGAGAATCTGCCGCCAGTCTTCGCCGAGACGCTGCCGGCCTTGCCGCAGCTTCATTCACAGGCCAGCTTTGCGGTTGTATGCAAAGGGAATACGTGTCAGCCTCCGACAAGCGACGCGGAAGAATTGCTCAGGGAATTGAGTGGAGTTTAAAAGAGACAGTGATTTGCTTTTAAAACCGTCATTCTGAAGAGCAAAGGGAGGAAGAATCTCAACGATCTGTGATCCGCGAATATTGTTGAGATTCTTCACTACGCTCAGAATGACGAATCTTTATCACAATCCTTCACCCGTAAATGGATTGATCTCATTTGCCTTGGCAGTTGTTGGATCGGCGACAGCGACAGCGCTTGCACCTTCATTTATGCGCGGATCAAAGATTCGCGCATTGCTGCCATAAACGCGCAGCGGATCGCCCGGCAGCATTCCATTTTCTGCAAGAGCAATGCGGATGCGGCGTTGGGTTTCACGCATGGCTGCCCATTGCTTGTCGGCTTGTGTCCTCAACTGGACAGGATAAATTACCTGCGAGCCCTTGATAGTGTCGACACCAAGAAGCGTAGGGTCGGTGAGAAACACATCCTTATACTCAGGATCATTGCGCACGCTCATAGCGACCTCTTTCAGCAGCGCCATGACCTTGTCCGGATCGGCGGAAAAATCAACCGACACATTAATGGTCGCCACCGAGTAGTCGCGCGTAAGGTTGGCGACCGTTGTTATCTGCGAGTTGGGAACGACATAAAGCGTGCCATCGCCGTCTCGAACTGTGGTTTTGCGTAGCGACAAGGATTCGACAATGCCCGTAAGGCCGGCAATGCGAACCTTGTCGCCCACGCTGTACTGGTCTTCAACGAGGATAAGGATACCGTTGAGACAATCTTTGACGATCGTCTGCGCGGCAAGACCGATAGCTACTCCGGCAATGCCCGCGCTGGCAAGCAGCGGTTCCAGCTGAAAGCCAAACAGAGGAAGTATTTCGAGAACAGCGATAAAGATAATAAATCCAATGCCGGTTGCGCGGAGGACCGATGCAAGTGTGCGCACCTGAGCCACCCGGCTTGGGCTTGCGGCGTGGTGTTCGGAAATGCGTACCATGCGGTTGGTGAGCGCCTTCAGCACACGAATAAGTACCCACCCTGCAATCGCTGTAACTACTATTCTCGGCAAGGAGTTATAGGTAAAGTTCAGCAGATTGTCGAGGAATAGCCTATTAAACTTCGCAAAGCGTCCATTCTCTGCAAACAAAGAAAATACGGAGTGCACAGATGTCATAACCATAGCGAACATTCTTATAATGACCTGATGCAACGTTTTGATGCCAATTCCGGGTGGCGAAAGCTGCTTCTGCTTGGGCTTTTTCTGGCGGGCAGCTTCGTCATAGCACACGCGCAATTACAGACCCCACCGCCGTCTCGTCCCCTTCCCACCTCTCCGGGGCAGGCGCCCACCGCCAGCGACGAGAACGACAACGACCCTCTCGCACATCGCTCCATGGTCGAGCAGGCAAAACGGCGTAACAACCAACGCCAGCAGGACCTGGTGAACGATACCAATAAGCTTCTTCAGCTCGCGCAGCAATTGAAGACGGAAGTGGACAAGAGCAACAAGGATGAGCTGTCGCTCAATGTGGTGAAGAAGGCCGAGGAGATTGAGAAGCTGGCCAAGTCGGTAAAAGAGAAAATGAAGGGTAGTTAAAATCTTGTAAAAGCGTATGATATTCGGCAGTAAAGAAGGCTGAAGTCTGTAGTGGTTGTGATTATTCCCGTGTGAGGAGGAATCGCATGTCAGCAGATACTGTCAGCAATACCTTGAAGCGCGGAACAACTCGGGGCATCATCTGGGCAGTCTTCCTGATTATCTGTGGAATCGCTGCTCTGGCATTACCTGTGATCGCCGGAATCAGCACGGCAATTGTCCTCTCCATCCTGATCATCATCGCTGGCATCGTACACCTGGTCACAGCCGTGGTTGCTGGAAGTTTCGGCGGCTACCTGTGGCGGACGCTCGTTGGTATTGTCTACATAATCGGCGGGATCTGGCTCTTCAGGCATCCTGTACTTGCGCTGCACTCGTTCACACTAGTCCTGGGTTTTGTCTTCGTGATGGAGGGAGTCTTCGATATTTTTGCCTTTTTTCAGGTACGTAAAATGGGAGGCGCAGGATGGCTGCTCTTTGATGGCATCATCACACTGCTTCTTGCCTTCCTGATTCTGGACCGCTGGCCTTCCAGCTCAGCATGGGCCATCGCGACCATCGTGGGCATAAATCTACTCATTACCGGTTTTACACGGTTGATGGCCCTTTCTGCGGCACGATCCGCATTGAGTGCGGCAACGTAATGGCGAGTTACTTACACTCCCACACCACCCCATCGCGCAACAGAAAAATGAGTGCGCAGATCCCACGGCTGCTGTGCAGCAAGGGCCATAGGTAGGACAAGAACAGAAATCCTGCTTTAGGCAGAGTCCTGCTTGTCCTTCTCAGTGCTGTAGTTTGAGACAACCTTGATCACTCTTCCGTTTGAATCGAATTCCATGTACTCTCCAGTCCTCGTTCCCTTTTGATTTATGTAATAGAGAACGACAGAAGAGATTCCACACATCACATCCAATAGCTCAAATTTGAGGTCTGGGTATACTTCGAGCCCTCGTTTGAAGTAGGCGTACAGAGCCTCCCTTCCTGCGACAGTTCCAGATTCATCTTTCAGGATCGTTGCGGCAGCAGGCGATATTAATGTCACCTCTGCCGCATAGTGAGTCATGACGCCTTCAAGGCTGTGAGAATTCCATGCCGCAATCCAGTCATGAGCGAATTGCCGAATCTTAGCTTCTGTCAACATCCGCTGCATACAGTGTGTTGTTTCAAACAAACAGCGGAGCCAGCACCAGCGTCACTGTAGCCAGCAGCTTGATGAGCACGTGCAGGGACGGTCCAGCGGTGTCCTTGAATGGATCTCCAACCGTATCGCCGACAACCGCAGCCTTGTGCGCTTCCGAGCGCTTGCCGCCGTACTGTCCTGTCTCAATGAACTTCTTGGCATTGTCCCACGCTCCGCCACCGTTGTTCATCAGCATGGCAAGCAGGATGCCCGAGATAGTTCCGACCATCAACAGCGCCGCCACAGCTTCAGCTCCGCCAAGGTTCAAAGGATCACCACCGACAACAGGAGCCACTGCCGTGCCTTCCAGGTGATACACCGAGCTGAAGTGACGGAAAATGATGCCCACTGCCAGTGGCATGGACACGGCGAGTACTCCCGGCCAGACCATCTCCTTGAGCGCCGAAACTGTTACGATGCTGACGCAGCGCCCGTAATCGGGCAGCGAGGTGCCCTCCATGATGCCCGGATTTTCCCTGAACTGCTTATGCACATCCTGAATGACTGCCTGTGCCGCGCGCCCCACCGCCTTGATGGCAAGCGACGAAAAAAGATACGTCAACATCGCGCCCAGCAGTCCGCCTACAAATACAGGCACGGACGCGAGGTTGATGTTTGAGAAGCTCCACGTCGGCGGCAGCGTTCCTCCAGCTGCAGTTACGCGCTGGTTCACAATGTCGTGGACGCTCTGGAGATACGCCGAGAAGAGCAGGAAGGCTGCAAGTGCGGCCGAGCCGATGGCATATCCCTTTGTGAGCGCCTTGGTAGTATTGCCCGCTGCATCGAGCTTGTCCGTTCTAGCGCGGACATTCTCCGGCTGGTCGCTCATCTCTACGATGCCGCCGGCATTGTCCGTGATGGGGCCGAAGGTATCCATCGCCAGAATATAAGCCGCTGACGAAAGCATGCCCATCGTGGCAATGGCCGTGCCGTAAATGCCCTTCGAATAGGTGGAGATCGTCGTCACGTCCGCCAGCCCGCGCGCGCCGAAATAGTAGCTCAATAACAGGGCTGCACTGATGACAAGTACTGGAATTGCCGGGGTCTCCATGCCGACGGCAAGGCCGCTGATGATGTTCGTAGCCGGGCCAGTCGTCGAAGCCAGCGCAATTGACTTTACCGGACGAAAGCGCGTCTCTGTGTAGTACTCGGTAATCCGGACAAAGAGAAACGAAGTGATGATGCCGCACACGCCGCAAGCGAGCAGCCACCACCGCCCCTGCAGCATGTAGTAGACCGCAGCTGCAAAACCAATGAACGCAACAAACGACGTAACGTAATAGCCGCGATTCAGCGCATGCATTGGGTCTTCGTCTTCCTTGCTGTGCACAATGCTGACGCCAACGATGCTGGCAATCAGATTGATGGCCTGCACCACAAGCGGGAAGAGAATGCCCTTGACTCCGAAGACCGGATAAAGCGCGGCGCCCAGAATCATCGCGCCTACATTTTCCGCAGCGGTGGATTCAAAGATGTCCGCGCCGCGTCCTGCGCAGTCGCCCACGTTATCGCCTACCAGGTCAGCGATAACCGCCGGGTTGCGCGGGTCATCTTCCGGAATGCCTGCTTCCACCTTGCCTACAAGATCAGCGCCTACGTCCGCAGCTTTGGTATAAATGCCACCGCCCAGCTGTGCAAAGAGCGCGACCAACGACGCGCCAAAGCCGAATCCTACAAGCTGAAACGGCGTCTGCTGCGGGTTGTGCAGTCCTCCAAAAGCCAGGAAGAGCACACCAACGCCAAGCAACGAAAGCGCGACCACGATCAGGCCCGTTACAGCACCGCCGCGCAGAGCAATCTGCAGGGCCTTGCCCAGGCTGGTTCTCGCGGCAGAAGCCGTGCGGATATTCGACCGGATGGAGACCCACATGCCCGTCTGTCCGGCAAGCGCTGAACAGGTGGCCCCGATCAGGAAGCTGATAACTACCTTATTTGCGTAGGGAGCAGTATACGGCGACAGATGATATCCAAAATAAAGAATAATGGCGAGAACGACTGCAATAATCGCGATAGTGCCGTACTGCCTGCGCATAAAGGCTTCCGCACCCTGGCGAATGGCGTTAGAAATGCGCTGCATGTCTGGAGTTCCGGTATCAGAACTCAGGACTGAGCGCGCAAAGCCGAACGCCGCCAGCAATCCGATAATGCCAACAGCAAGTGCGAGCCAGAGATAAAGGCTGTCAGAGCTTTTCTGAGAAAAATCAGTGGCCTGCCAGAAAGATGCAGCCAAAGCGGAAACAAACGGCATTCAACGTCCTCCAGGAATTTGTAAAACCAGTTTTCGAGCGTCCGGCCGATATACTCCCCGGAATCAGAAACGTATCAAACCAGAGCAGAATCTGGAACATGAAAATGCGTTCTGAGCAGGACATGAAGAAGCGTCAGCCAGCAGAGCTACTAAAACGCTGAATTAAAACACGCCGCAGAAACGATGGTCAATTTATTGCCCACACGTGGCCCTTGAGGTGTCCGCTTTTACAATACAAGTACCAAAAAAAACGCAGCACAAATTTGCAGATTTCCGCATCCTAAAACGGTTAGCTAAATGGCAGTTGTCCGAAGCCAGGACAGTCATGCCGCGAACATGTACAATCTCCTGTCGCCTTAACAAAATGCGGCGATTCAGGGCAGAACCGAAGAGGTTTTTTGAGAATGGCGAAAACAGCAGTTTCCACCGCTGAGCGGGAGAAGACAACAACAGTACCCGGCCTCGATACCGAGCGCCTGATTGAAATGTACCGCCTTATGTATCTCTCCCGGCGTACTGACGATCGCGAGATCATGCTCAAGCGTCAGCAGAAAATTTTCTTCCAGATATCCGGCGCAGGCCATGAGGCGATGCTGGTGGCAGCCGGCATGGCGCTGAAGCCTTCTTACGACTGGTTTTTCCCTTACTACCGCGATCGCGCGCTGTGCCTCACGCTCGGCAGCACTGTAGAAGACATGCTGCTGCAGGCAGTTGGCGCCGCTGCCGACCCTTCAAGTGGTGGACGGCAGATGCCCTCCCACTGGGGCAACAAAGCTCTGCATATCGTTTCGCAGTCATCCTCTGTAACAACCCAGGTGCTGCACGCAGTGGGCTGCGCCGAGGCAGGCCGGTATTTCTCGCATCATCCTGAAGCTGCGGAAAAGCACGAAGCCGATTATCGCGCCTACAAAGATGTGACCTTTCACGGCGACGAAGTGGTCTATACCTCTCTGGGCGAAGGCTCAACCAGCCAGGGTGAGTTCTGGGAGGCGCTCAACACAGCGTCAAATCAGAAGCTGCCAGTGCTCTTTGTGGTTGAAGACAACGAATATGCAATTTCAGTTCCTGTAGAAGTCAACACTCCCGGCGGAAACATCTCGAAGCTCGTCGCAGGCTTTCCGAACTTCTACTTTGCCGAAATCGACGGTACCGACCCAGTCGAAAGCTATCGCGCATTTCAGGAAGCCGCGACACATTGCCGTTCAGGCAACGGCCCGGCCTTTGTCCACGGGCATGTCACACGGCCATATTCGCACTCGTTTTCAGATGATGACCGGCTATACCGTCCCAAGAGTGAGATGGAGGCGGATTCGCTGCGTGACCCACTGCAGAAGATGCAGATGTATCTGCTGCGTGAAGGCATTCTCGATGCTGAGGCTATTAACCGACTGGAAAAACAGGTCGATGAGGAAGTCCGTCAGGCAGCAGAGCGTGCCTTGCGCGCGCCGTTTCCAGATCCCGAGACCATTCCGCTGCATGTCTACTCCGAGGACTACGACCCTACGCGGCCTGAACTTCAAACGAAACCCGCGCACACCTCTGACACGCAGGAACGCACCATGGCAGATCTCATCAATGCCTGCCTGCGCGACGAGATGCGCCGTGACCAGCGCATTGTCATCTTCGGTGAAGATGTGGCTGACAGCAGCCGCGAGCAGTTTCTTAAAGACGGCCTGGTAAAGGGCAAGGGAGGCGTTTTCAAGCTCACCGCCGGCCTGCAGGCTGAGTTCGGCGGCGATCGCGTCTTTAATTCGCCTCTGGCGGAAGCGAACATCCTCGGCCGTGCCGTTGGATATGCCGTCCGCGGCATGAAGCCGGTGGTCGAAGTCCAGTTCTTCGACTATATCTGGCCTGCCATGCACCAGATGCGCAATGAGCTGAGCGTAATGCGCTGGCGCTCGAACGGGACCTTTTCAGCTCCCTCAGTTATTCGCGTGGCTATCGGCGGATATCTTACCGGTGGTTCGATTTACCACTCGCAGAGCGGCGAGAGTATCTTCACGCATACTCCGGGAATTCGCGTAGTCTTCCCATCCAATGCTCTTGATGCGAACGGTCTTCTACGCTCAGCGATTCGCTGTGACGATCCGGTGCTCTTTCTTGAACATAAGCGTCTTTATCGCGAAACCTTTGGCCGCGCGGCTTATCCGGGACCGGACTACATGATCCCGTTCGGCAAAGCCAAGACCATACGCGAAGGCAAAGATCTTACCATCGTGACCTACGGCGCAGTCGTTCCCCGTGCTCTGCAAGCTGCGCAAAGGGCACAACGCGAGACGGGTATTGAAACTGAGATCATCGACCTGCGTACCCTCCGCCCCTATGACTGGGAAGCGATCGCAACATCCGTAAAGAAAACCAGCCGCGTCATTGTCGTCCATGAAGACATGCTGAGCTGGGGTTACGGCGCCGAAATCGCCGCTCGCATTGCCGATGAGCTCTTTGAAGATCTGGATGCTCTGGTAAAACGCGTCGCCGCCATGGATACATTTGTGGCCTACCAGCCTGTGCTCGAAGACGTAATCCTGCCCCAGCCGGAACGCATCTACGAGGCAATTACTGAGCTGGCGAAATTCTGAGGGCATCCTGTTGGTAGCCCTCGACAGGATGGGAGTCTGCAACGCTACCGTGAGCTACTTCGCTCTGGGATGCGTCCGGTCATAGACCTCGGCAACCTGTCCAACTGTGAGCTGGGTATATCGCTGTGTCGTCGATAGCCGTTCGTGGCCAAGCAGCTCCTGGATGGCCCGTAAGTCCGCGCCTTCTTCGAGCATGTGCGTGCCGAAAGCATGACGGAGTGTATGCGGATGGACTTCAGCAGGCAACCCGTTGGCAATAGCGAGGGCTTTTACGATGCGTCCCACGCTGCGCGTGGTGAGACGGCAGTTGCCGCGTAGTTTTGCATTCAGAAGAAGCGCATCGGATTGTTTCCCGGCTGCCTGTAAACGCGCTTCCCGCTCCGGCAGATAAGCGCGCAGCACCTGGGCCGCGGCATCTCCCAGAGGAACATAACGCTCCTTACGTCCCTTGCCGCGGACAAGGATCGCTTCGTTGGCCCAGTGGATATCCTTGAGGTCGAGTCCAACAAGCTCAGCGTTGCGGATGCCGCAGCCGTATAGCAGTTCAAAGATCACGCGGTCTCGCTCCGGCCATGCAGCAAGTTGTTCGGATACGCCGTCGACTGCGCGGTTCATCTGCTCGATGGTAGGGACGCGGGGCAAGTGTTTCGGCAGCCTTGGCGTAGCGACGAGTGCCGCAGGACTCTGTTCGACATAGCCTGTCCTCGCCAGCCATTTGAACCACGAGCGGATCGCCGCCAGAGCACGCGCAGCGGATGCTTTCGACAAACCTTTTTCATAAAGCTTACCCAGGTATGTGCGGATATGTTGATGCTCGATACGTTTGATTTCGACTGCGGCGCCAAATGTATCAATGAGATGCGAAGCAAAGTTGTGTAACTCGCGCTCGTAAGCACGCAATGTGTGAGTTGATGATCCACGCTCGTTCGCAAGCACTGCGAGATATTCGTTGACGAGCGCTACAACGCGAGGAATTTTGCTCACTTCGCAGTCTCCGTGCGTTTTGCTCGCGGATGGTGCATGCGATGCACTGCCTTCAGGCGTCCAAGAGCGAGATGCGTATAAACCTGCGTTGTGGCTATGTCGGCGTGTCCGAGAAACGTCTGAACAGTGCGAAGATCAGCACCGTGTTCAACCATGTGTGTAGCGCAGCTATGCCGCAGCTTGTGCGGACTGGCGTGGCTATCAGCAGACTTCACCAAACGCCACACCCATTCACGAGAAAGTGGCTTGCCGCGCGCTGAAAGAAAGAGCTGGTTTACGCGTGTGTTTCGGGAAAGGAGCGTGCGTGCTTGTTCGAGATATTCTTCCAGCGCCTTGATGCACAAGGCACCGAGCGGAACGATCCGCTCCTTGTCGCCTTTGCCGCGAACAAGAACGCGTCCGGCATCGAGAGAAAGGTCAGAGACGCACAAGCCGGTTAGTTCAGAAACACGCAGGCCACCCGCATACAGGAGTTCAAGAATGGCCCGGTCGCGCAGCGCGATGGCATCGCCTTCAGGATGTTCAGCGGCAACGGCAGCCCGCTCCAACATGGAGTTCACCTCGGCGGGGGCGAGGGACTTGGGCAGAACTTTCCACGCATCCGGCGACTCAAGATTCATCGTTGGATCATGCCTGATGCGCTTATCGAGCAACAGCCATTTGTAAAATCCGCGCAGGCAGGAGAGTTTTCGCGCCATGGAACGCGATTCAACCGAGTGCGTTCGCAGATGCTCAAGAAAGCCTGAGACCTCCTGTTGTTTCGCGGTCACAAGCAGAGGATTTTCGCGTTCAAGATACTCGGCAAACTGCAATAGGTCACGCTCGTAAGCTTCGCAGGTAAGCGGGCGCAGGCCTTTTTCCACGCGCAGATATGTTAGATATTCGCGGATGAGTTCGGTATTGCGGTCTGCGCTCACCTTTTGATTATCAGCGCTTGAGCGGGTACATTATCACAATTGAACTTCAGCATGAACCAAGTTCATAAGCACGAATGCGCGGCAAAATTTATTAATGTATCTTTTCACGTTTTCTTTTAACGATTTCCAGAATCTGATATTCACGATTGTATGGAATGTCGTCTCCATCTGCGTGAATTATGGCGACAGGATCACCAATCTTGACGCTAGTCCCAGACTTAAAGAATGTTTTACCTAATACCCCATTTCCTGCTGCCTGCAATACCATTACTGCCCAATAGTTCTCGATCAGAATTATAGGAGTACCTTTCTTCAATGGATCACCTTCCTCGGCAAGATACTTTTTGACCTCAACCTGATTTGATTGATGAGTAACTTCTGATGGAAGAGATGGCACCTTGAAGAAATACCAAAATGGCATATGCCTGTAATTTTCACATGCTCATTGCGCAATCTCAAGGAGATTGGAAAAAGCCCAGGCATTAACCTACCGTTCGTGCAAAATCGTCCTCAATCGCTCACAATAGTAGAAGTGAGGAGTATCACTTGACCACGCTGCACACTGCACCTGCGGAACAATACACGCGCGATGAGTTTCACCAGGCAGTTCTGGCTGCAAAGCCGAAAGTAGCTGTTTTCGATTGCGACGGAACACTCTGGAGTGGCGATGCCGGCTACGGCTTCATGGTCTGGTCGATAGAGTCGGGATTGCTTTCGCGCAATGCATCTGACTGGCTCGACTCGCAGTATCGCGCTTATCGTGCCGGAAAAGTTTCAGAAGCCGAAATGTGCGGCGAGATGGTGCAGGTCTACACCGGTCTGCGCGAAGATGAGATGCGCAAGGCCGCTGCGACCTACTTCCGCACGCATGTTGAAGCTAATATTTTTCCTGAACTGCGCAAACTTATCGCCGAACTGCGCGCAAGCGGCGCCGAATTATGGGCCGTGAGTTCCACCAACAACTGGGTCATCGAAGAAGGCGCACAGCGCTTCGCAATTCCTGTGGAGCACGTTCTGGCTGCGACGGTCCAGCTCAAGGATGGCATTGTGACCAGCGAACTGATCGATGTGCCGACTGATGAAGCCAAGGCAACAGCGCTAGCTCGTGCTGGAGTAATGCACCCCGATTGTGTCTTCGGCAACTCGATTCACGACGAAGCCATGCTCAGGATCGCCAAGCATGCTTTTCCGGTGAATCCGTCGCCGGCACTGTTGCAAAGCGCTGCGGAACACGGATGGACAGTCTTCTATCCGGAATCGGTTTTGAAAGACAGCAAGTAGCATGCGCATCGTTTCGCTTCAGCCCAGCGTCTCCGTCATCCTTGAGCAGCTGGGACGGCTTGATATGCTGGTTGCCTGCACTCGTTATTGTCTGGATGTGGTTCCCGAACTACGCAGACGCAATCTGCCAATCGTTCAGGATTCCTGGACCACCACAACGGATGAACTTACCAGACTCGATCCGGATCTGGTCATCGCGTCCGTTCCGTATCGCAATGAATCGCTGGCTGCAATCCTCAAGTCAGGCATTCCAATTCTTGCCCTGACGCCGCATTCGCTTGGTGATATTTACAAAGACATTCACCTCATTGCATCGATCACAAATGCGTGTGAGCAAGGCCAGGCAGTCATCTCAACAATGTGTTCGGCAATTTTGGATATCCAAAATCGTGCTGCAACTGCCGACAATCGACCGCTGGTCTATTGCGAAGAGTGGGGAAAGCCACTGATTCATTCGCAATTCTGGGTTAGGGAACTTGTCGAAGCGGCGGGCGGTCAGTTTCTGGGCACTCCCGGGAAAATAACTGACGCGGAAGCCATAGCCAGGGCCAATCCGGATGTCATCGTCATCGCCTGGTGCGGAGCAGGCGATCGCGTTCCACTCGAGCGCACAATGGAAAAACGCGGCTGGCATCATCTCAAGGCTGCGAGCAGTCAGCGTGTCTATTGCATTGCTGACGAACTGCTGAATACTCCCGCGCCATCGCTCATCGGAGGCGCGAAAGCGCTCGCTTCAGCCGTACATCCTGAAATTTTTGGTGAGCCGCAGAGTCCAACGGTAAGATGCATCAATTTCCTGGCAAAACCGTCTAAACTGGTGTGACCATGGAGGGAACTGAAACACATCCTGAAAATCCCATCCGTGACCAGACGGCGAACTCTGTTCGCTATGTGGTTGCTGCGCTGATCCTGCGCGGCGGCGAGGTACTGATTTGCCAGCGCCGTCCAGACCAGGCGATGGCTCTCAAATGGGAGTTTCCTGGTGGCAAAATGGAGCCGGGAGAAGGACCGGAAGAAGCGCTCATTCGTGAGCTAAAAGAAGAGCTGGGTATTAACGCTACAATTGGCTCACACGTTGCACATATTCGGCACACTTACCGCAACGGCGGCGCCGTCGATCTGCAATTCTATGCGGTTCATCAGTTTGAAGGCGAGATTACGAACCACATCTTCAATGATCTGCGCTGGTGTCCTCTGAGCGATTTGCCCAGGTACGACTTCCTTACTGCTGATCGTGGCCTTGTTCGCGACCTTGCGGCGGGTAAGCTGCTTTAACTTCGCGCTACTGGGCCGCCTGCACCCCAAAGTCGTAAATCCCCACCATTGGCGGTCCACCCAGCACATACTGGCCCGGCGGCAGTGGTGTCTTCGGCGTGATGACTACCACAGTGTCAGACACACGTTTGACATCGACCGGCTGCACCCGCTTTGGCGGCAGCCAACTGTCGCGCGAGCTTACCGATTCCTCTATCTCGCGATGGTCCTTTTTTATGTCGACCGCGCCGATCATGATCTGGCTAGGATTGAAGCTGGCCGGAATACCGATGCAGAACGACGGGCTGGACCCGACCGTAAGCGGTGCAGCCGGATCCTTATAACGGTAGATTATCGTCTCTCCTGCTCTCGGATTTAGAGGATTCTTTGCCAAATCCTTGAAGCCACTCGAGATAGACATACTCTTTTCTTTTGGCATCTGGACGGCCAGCATCATCGTTTTCCATGCTGTGCCGTCAAAATACGATGCGCCAAAAGCTGTTGAACATGGAGCCGAGGACCCGTCGACGCCGGCAGAAGGCGCAGCTGAAGACCCTCCCGCGCTGTGGCTGCGTGCATTAAATGCCTTCCAGTCGGCGAAAGACTTCTTCAATTTGTCCTCATCTGTTCCCGGCAGGGGAATTACCTGCAGGTCGCCGTTCATAGCTAAAATGCTTCCAACGATTTTGCCGTTATTGTCGAAAACCTGGGCCATCTGGCCGGTGGATTGAAACTTGAAGACGTAGTCGTCCCACTTGATTGTCTGGTTCGCCAGCGAACTCTGGCCGTAGCCGCCAGTTGCGGCCATAACCAGGGCAAAACCGGCAGATACCCTGAACACTCGCAGCAATGGCATGGCAGCCCTCCCCGAAAAAGGCTGACCAATTATATGTTGCCTCTGTTAAACCGGCTGAGAAATTTCTGTGGCGAAGGCAATACCCTGTCGCGTGCGGATGATGTAATTGTTATTTACGCGTGATTACGCTTCTTGAGTTTTTATATCCCAAACAAGGTGGTATCAGGTCAGGAATGGCTGCTTACAGACATCTACTCAGCATTGCACTGTTTATCGTATCCCTCGCTCCCATACACGCAGAAGTAAAGCTGCCGAACATCCTGAGTAGCCATGCTGTATTACAGCGAAATGCTCCTATCCACATCTGGGGATGGTCTGATCCCGGCGAGAAGATTACCGTGCGCTTTCACGACCAGACCCGTACCACAGATGCAGATGATCTGGGACGGTGGAATTTGTGGTTGATGCCGGAGCATGCGGGCGGTCCCTACACCTTGACTGCGCAAGGCAGTGCAGGCTCCAGTGAGGCGGTGATGCTGTCCGATATTTTGGTTGGCGATGTATGGGTTGCTTCCGGCCAATCCAACATGGAGATGCCGTTGAATGGTTTTCCTGGCAATGCGGTTGTTAAGAACAGCGCTCAGGAGATAGCACAGGCCAATCTGCCAACCGTAAGACTGCTACAGATTGAG
>DATAQW010000305.1:0-6033 GCA_036264445.1 Pseudacidobacterium sp. | reverse complement strand
ATCATTGCGGGGCTGCCACTGCCAATCGAGCGTGTAGTTGATTGTGTATGGCAATTTGTTTGCGCGGTTATAAGTGGCGATGGCAAACAGTGGCGCACCATTGACGATGGCCGCAGCATTCGGCAAATACTGTGTAATGTCGGCGGGATTGCCGGTCGGAGGAGTTCCCGGCGTAGTACCCCAGGGATTCGACAAGGAAATCGTACCGGAGCAGGGAGAAATAAACGCAGGCGCGTTGGGGCATTGAATGGTATTCACAAATGGAGGCGCCTGCGTCACGCCAAACGGCCCACCCGTAACTTCACCTGCCGCGTATCCCGGCGAAAGATACGCAAACAACTCGCCGCGATCGTAATACATGCCCGCGCCTGCACGGATAACAACCTTGCCGTCATTCTGTTTTGGAGAAAACGCGAGTCCCAGGCGCGGCCCGATTCCCCATTGGCGGCCAGTCAGCGTCGTGTCGCTCACCCCTTTCGTTGGAAAGAGCTTGTTATTGCCGGCAATGATGAAGCCGTTCGACTCAATCTGGTCAGATGCGCTGTTATAGGAATAACTCGACGGGTCAAAGTTATAAATGCGCCCATATTTTTCCGTGAGGCCGCCATTCCAGTCATAGCGGACCCCAGCGGTGAGGCTAAGATTCGGCAGAACCTGAAACTTGTCCTGAATATAGAACCCTGTCTGGTTAGCCCGATAATAGCGGTTCGCATCGCCCAGCATCATTGACGTGGTAGTGAAGTCGGTATTCTGCGGCGCGATGTTCCCTTGCAGGAATCCGGCAAAACTGGCTGATGCAATCATGCCCTTTCCGGGCCGTTCATTGCGAATATTGAGCTGTGTGTATGAGTAGCTGCCGCCAAAAGTGACTGTGTGCCTTCCTAGTATCCAGATGGCATTGCCTGAAGGCATGATGCGGTTCTGAAACAGGCCGGTGAACGGGCCTTGCGTCTCAGAACCGGGGCCAATGTTCAACAATTCGTCGAAGAGGCCACCCGTGTTGTTGGGCGAGTTGTTTCCAAACGAATCAACAATAGTAACCCCAGGAAAATAGCTTGACCCGAAAGTATTAATGCCCGCAGCCTGTGCAGTAAAGATCTGGTCGTTCGTGCCGTAAACCTTCTGCCGGATATAACCAAGCACACCCGTTACGCTGAGGTTGGATTTCAGGAAAATCGTATTATTGACCGAGAAAACATGGCTGCCTGTGTCCATATGCTGGTTAAAGCCAGGGACGTTGGAGTAAGCGTACGGCACGACCGTAGGATCATGCTGGAAATAGTACTTGAGCGCTAAAGTATCTTTTGACGTGGCATTCCAGTCAAGATTTCCAACTGCCTGGTCTGCCGTGAAATATGCTGTGCCGGGAATCGAAGCATTGTCCGGATAACTGTAGGTGGGTGATACTCCCGGCGTGGCCGAGGGAACAAGATATTGTCCGTTCGGCATTTTGTACTGCATCAGAAACAACGCAACCGGACTGATGGCCGATGGGCTCACATAATTGGGATCATTTGGATTCGCAGCGGTATAGCCGTTGCAGGGATTTTGATAACCCGGTGCTGCCGCAACAAAGTTGCAATCTGCAATATTAGCGAGGGCAGCCGGGCTGCGGTCATTCGTAAGCCCGTAAGGAACAGTAAGCCGCGAGATCCCAATCTCCTGGTCGCTGACATGCACGTGCTGATAAGCGAGATAGGCAAAGAGCTTGTCTTTTATGATCGGGCCGCCGACTCCACCGCCGGCGATATACCGGTGCAGTTGGGGAAGTTTTTCATTGGCTGGAATACTGGGGTCCTGCTTGAAAAAGAACGGCGCGGCATTGAGCCAGTCTGTTCCGCGATGAATATAGGCAGTGCCGTGATACGCATTTGTCCCGGACACCGTGCTCATGTCAATATGCGCGCCGCTGGTCGATCCCTGCTGCGCGTCATACATCGATGTATTCACACGCACTTCCTGAAGCGTCTCCGGAGCGGGCGTGGGCAGCGCCTGACCAATTGCCAGATAGACTGAAGCGCTGGTCTGAAGCACGCCGCCCGCTCCCGGATTGCCCGAGCCAGTATCCAGCGTGACCCGCGAAGAAGCAACCTGGCTCGTGCTCTTGCCATTGAACAAATTGCTGGCATCCACGCCATTCAACAGAAAGCTGTTTGACGTATCACGCTGTCCATTGGCCCAGATCGGCGCGTTGCCCAGGCCGCTGTTGGCTCCGGTGCCTCCCGAGAGTTCCGCATTCACCCCGGGAGAAAGTATCGCCAGGCCGGTAAAACTTCCTGTCGGCAAAGGAATGGAATCAATCTGTGACTTGTCGAGGACGTAGCCATTCGTAGTATCCACCGCATTCAACAGCGGCGTTTCCTGCACGGTAACCGATGTGGTGATGGCGCCCAGCCTGAGTTGCACATTCACTGAAGCCGTGCGATTGGCCTGCACCAGAATCGACGGCACATTCTGCGTCTCAAAACCCTCATGGGTAAAGGTGATGGTGTAGGTGCCAATCGGCAGGTTGACGGACTGATATCCGCCGTCCCCGTTGGTCTTCACGATGCGCGTAAGCTTTGTCTGGTCTTCGACTGCGGTGACTGTCGCATCCGCTAATAGTGCGCCCGAAGTATCGCTGACCGTACCGCTGATCGCGCCGAGCGTCTGCTGAGCCCGGGTGATACGTCCGCTGAACATCAGGATGACAAAGAGGGCAGGAAACAGAACACCGGAGAAACTTCTTTTGCTGAACATACCCATGGCCTCACAAATTTCAAAAAAAAATAATCAGCGCGGCCTGTGTGGCCGGTCGCTGGTCTGGTCTTTGGTGTGAATACTTGTGTCCAGGAAACGAACATACTGTGCCTGAGGCACGAAACAGAAGCAGTTACGTATTGGTGAGGATAAAGGATTACACCTCTCCAACAAAGAGAAAACCATGCTCGCCAGGATAGACAAATGTCACAAATAAAAACTCTTTATGCAAGGCCAAAATTGACGATTTTTCGATGGTCAAAGCAATGCGTTTAAGGCGAAGACTGACCGCAGGTTTGCCTCGAGGCTTCGTTTCAGAGCTACGCTGAGATCAGTTCGGAATCGTGTTTTTCGAAGACGGCACGAAGAGCTTCTGGATTCCTGTCCTTCATGGCGTGAATCTCCTGAATCAAACCGTAGATATTCGGGGTCATCACCAGCAGATATCGAACGGGACCGGGATCAGGGTTCCAATAGGTATGGGGCATCCCTCGCGGCACGAATACTGCTGAACCGGCACTTGCCTCAACGACATCCCCACCGGATTGTACGTGCAATGTCCCTTCAAGGACATACCACGCTTCATCGTCATGATGGTGGAGATGCAGTGGAGCGATAAGGTGAGGTGGGCCAGGTGGTGCGCCAGCGTCTCTCCACTCAGCAATCACGAAGGAATCGCTGCCTGAGCCTATCACCTGACCGGCAAGCTGCGGAGCTATGACCGGCGAACTCATTGATGGAAGGCGAGCATACTGCATCATGCCATACTGCCGCAAGCAGCAACCAGGCACTTA
Source organism: Pseudacidobacterium sp. (assembly GCA_036264445.1). Taxonomy (GTDB): domain Bacteria; phylum Acidobacteriota; class Terriglobia; order Terriglobales; family Acidobacteriaceae; genus Pseudacidobacterium. Next base: position 2,500 of record DATAQW010000305.1, on the reverse strand, counting down.
GCAGAACCGCAACATCCAGGAAACGAAAACGGGTATGGCGTCCGTCAGCCATGAATAAATCATTTGGAATACAACTTGCACGAAAATCTTTCTCTCCGCACAATTAGTGCGGCTGATACAGCTTTCGTTTCACTTAAGAGTCCACCGCATGAAGCGTTATCTGGAAATCAGGCATCTCACCGTTTGAACCGCTTCGCCATTCGCGGTATTTTCATCTGTCCGTCATATTGTTGTCCGTTACGCCAGTCTGTTTCTTCAATCAAGCCTGATCCCGGCCTAGGAGGGGCCTTCTGCCATGAACGAGCCGCTTTCGCCAGAATTGTTGAATAAGATGAACGCCTACTGGCGTGCCGCTAACTATCTTTCAGTCGGCCAGATCTACCTCAAGGACAATCCCCTGCTTGAGCGTCCGCTTTCCATGGAGGACATCAAGCCACGTCTGCTGGGACATTGGGGAACAACACCGGGGCTCAACTTCATCTATGTCCACTTGAACCGTATCATTACCAAGCACAATGCCGACATCCTGTACATCATCGGGCCCGGGCACGGCGGCCCTGGCATCGTGGCGAATACCTATCTCGAAGGCTCGTATACAGAAATCTATCCGCACATCGAACGCAATAAGGATGGCATTAAACGCCTCTTCCGCCAGTTCTCCTGGCCCTATGGAGTGCCCAGCCACGTCGCGCCCGAAACTCCCGGCTCCATCCACGAAGGTGGCGAACTCGGCTATTCTCTGCTGCATGCCTATGGCGCAGCGCTCGACAATCCTGACCTGATCGTGGCCTGCATCGTCGGCGATGGCGAAGCCGAAACCGGCCCCTGCGCCACCAGCTGGCATTCAAACAAATTTCTCAATCCAGTCACCGACGGCGCGGTGCTGCCTATTCTGCACCTGAACGGCTACAAAATCGCGAACCCGACGGTGCTCGCACGCATTCCCCAAAGCGAGCTCGAATCGCTCATGCGCGGCTACGGATACAACCCGTACTTCATCGAAGGCAGCGACCCCGCAACCATGCACCAGCAGATGGCCGCGCTGCTCGATAAGGTTTACGCCGAGATTCGCGCCATTCAGAAAAACGCGCGCGACAACAATGACACAACACGCCCCGCGTGGCCGATGATCGTCATGCGCACTCCTAAAGGCTGGACTGGCCCGAAAGAAGTGGACGGCAAACCCGTTGAGGGCACATGGCGCGCGCATCAGGTGCCGTTTTCAACCGTGCGCGGCAATCCCGGACATCTCAAGTTGCTCGAAGAGTGGATGCGTAGTTATAAGCCTCAGGAGCTATTCAATGAAAACGGTGCATTCCTCCAGGAATTCGCGGACATTGCACCCATGGGCCAGCTGCGCATGGGCATGAATCCGCATTCCAATGGCGGGCAGCTGCTTCATCCGCTGGAACTACCGGATTTCGCGCAGTATGAGGTAAAAACCTCCGCTCCCGGCGCAGCAACAGCGGAAGCAACGCGTGTGCTTGGCTATTTTCTGCGCGACGCCATGAAGGCCAATCTGAAGTACAAAAACTTCCGCGTCTTCGGTCCTGATGAAACAGCTTCAAACCGTCTCGATGCGATTTATGCAGCATCAGAAAAACGCTGGATCGCAGAGACTCTACCTGTCGATGAAAACCTTGAGCCGGATGGCCGCGTGATGGAAATCCTGAGCGAGCACATGTGTCAGGGATGGCTCGAAGGCTATCTGCTTACCGGGCGCCACGGCTTCTTTTCTTCGTATGAAGCCTTCATCCACATCGTCGATTCCATGTTCAATCAGCATGCGAAATGGCTCAAGGTCACCAAAGACATGCCCTGGCGAAAACCCATCGCATCGCTCAATTACCTGCTTTCATCGCACGTCTGGCGGCAGGACCACAACGGTTTCACTCACCAGGATCCCGGCTTCATCGACCATGTCGCCAATAAAAAGTCTGATGTCGTGCGCATCTATCTCCCGCCTGATGCAAACACGCTGCTCTCGGTCGCGAACCATTGCCTGCGCAGCCGCCATTATGTGAATCTCATCATCGCCGGCAAGCAACCCGCTCCGGTATGGCTCACCATGGAAGAAGCTATTCGCCACTGCACTATGGGCCTCGGCGTCTGGGACTGGGCGAGCAACGCCGGCGACGATCCTGACGTAGTTATGGCCTGCGCCGGCGACGTTCCCACGCTCGAAACCCTGGCCGCGGTCTCCCTGCTGCGTGAGCATATTCCTGACCTTAAAATTCGCGTCGTCAACGTTGTCGACCTGATGACATTGCAGCCTGTTTCCGAACATCCGCACGGTTTGCCCGACGAAGACTTCGACCGCATGTTCACGCAAGACAAGCCCGTCATCTTCGCCTTCCACGGATATCCGACATTAGTTCACCGGCTGACCTACCGGCGCACAAACCACGACAACATCCACGTGCGCGGCTATAAGGAAGAAGGCACCACCACTACGCCCTTCGACATGTGCGTGCTCAATGATATGGACCGCTTCCGGCTC
>DATAQW010000260.1:0-9951 GCA_036264445.1 Pseudacidobacterium sp. | reverse complement strand
CAGTATTCAAACAGCGTGACCGTGTTCCTGACTACTTTCCTAGCGCCCTACAAGGCCAACTGGCAACTCGATTACGCCAGCTTCCGCCCGCAGGAAGAAGAAGGCCGGGACCTGCCGCTGCGCCGCCGCAACGATCTGCTACACACTGACGCTTTTCCCACGCGTCCGACACACGGCGCGCGCATTCTGCGCTTCTTCAATAACATTCATCCGTCGCGCACACGCGACTGGGTGGTAAGTGATCCATTTGCGAAGATCGTGAAGCAATTTACTCCCGCGCAGATTGCGCCACAAGTCGACAGCGGCTTCAGCCGCGCGGCAAAATCACTGGGCCGCGGCATCGGACTAGGCGCAGCCATTCCGTCCGTTAAGCGCTCGCCCTATGACGATTTCATGATGCGCTTCCACAATTTCCTGAAAGAAAACCCGCGCTTCCAATCGGATTGTCCGAAGTACAACTTCGAATTCCCGCCCGGATCAAGCTGGATGGTTTACACCGACACCGTCCCCCATGCCGTCCTCGCCGGACAGTACGCGCTTGAACAGACATTCCTCGTGAGCCCTGATGCACAGGTTGCGCCTGGAACCTCTCCGCTCAAAGTATTGGAAGGTATTGCGGGAGCGCCGTTGGTATAGGCATTCTTAATGGTCGCCAAGAGTTGTCATCCTGATCGGCGTCGAAGGACCCACGCGAACGTAAGTTCATGCGAGTCCGATGGAGGTCGGCGCGCCTCTCCAATGTTTGTCGCTATCACTTAAATCCGGGGCGATTCTCACGAATCTGCTCAGAGAAATCCGGATCTTTATCCGCCGCCTTCGCCGCAGGATTGATATAAGCCCGCCGCTTCAACTCATCGAACGGCAGCCCGTCTCCGGCAATATTTCCGTCGCGATACTGGGCCTCATCGCCTTTGCCATTCAGCAGAATCGTCCAGTTACGCGGCTGACTCCTCATCGTCCTCAGCGCAAAGATTTCCGTCGTGCAGTTATGAGTCGCAGCGTTGTACCACTGCGGGCGGTCATGCAGTGCATTGGTGAAGTGAATGTAATCCAGAAACAGCGCTCGCGCAAAACCTGGTGTTGCTCTGGTGTGGTACAGATAAAGATTTTCGTTTTGCCGGTAATTCGTGCGCAGCCGCACCACATCGCGCTCGTCGCTGACAATCGAAATTAATGTGAACTGGCGAAAGAATCCGCGAATTGCTGAGTAACTCTGCCCAACATGCTTGCGCGCTTCAATCGAGAAGGCGATGTGCTGGCCGTTTCCTACATCAAAGCTTAAGATCGTATGCGCAATCCACGGCGAACCCCAATAGTCGAGAAAAATATCGACACCGCGAATCTGATTCAGATCAACTTCACGTGTAAGCCATTGGCATGTGTAATCAAACTCGGCGCGATAATCGCAGCTGCGCATGTTGTAGATGGTGACTTGATCGCCATTCACGCTTCCATAAGCAAGGCGCGAAACATCTGTCTGCCAATTGCCATCGTTTGAAGGCTTCAGTGAAAGCCACCATCCCAGGACAACGAGAAAACACGCAATACAAGATTGAACCCGCCGCCAGAAGCGCCTGCATCGCAATGCAAGCCAGATCACAACCCCTAAATAAAGAACAATTGCAGGCAGTCGCAACCATGCAAAGCGCACATCGAAGTACAGCGCGGCCACCGCCCACGCCGTCAGCAATAACAGAAGAAGATAGACGAATGCGTGGGCAATCTTTCGAGCAATGCCTCTACGGTTTGTTTGGGGAACCGGAACTGTGCCCATCTGGTGCTCTCAAATACTACATTGCCTCCAAGTCACAGCAAATAATTTTAAGACTTAGCAAATCCTCATTCTGAGCGAAGCGAAAAATCTCAGCGACTCAGCTTAAGGATTTTTTGAGATGCTCTTTTCGGCGGTCATCAGAATGACGGAATTTTCTGGAGCTTTTGCGAAAAATTTCTCATCTATTGGCTAAACATGGACCGAAAGATCAAGGCACTCGACAACCCCATCTGGCATGCGTTGTCCAATGCGCATGCATGTTTTGCCGAGGGCTACCACCTGGCCAAACGCTACCAGACCGACATCGGTCCATTGGCAGCAGTGCGCGAGCAAAGCCTCGAAGCATACAACGCTCTCGCTGAATTGCTCGGCCCAAACGATATTGCAGTCCTCTTTCTCGACACACCACCGCAGCTTCCTGAAGGCTGGCGTTTCCTCATGAATACATTCATGGAGCAGATGGTCTGCATAACGCCGCCGCCGGTCTCAGCACTTACGCATAGCATGGAAGACCTGACCACCGCCGATGTGCCGGAAATGATGGCGCTCGCCAAACTCACCGAGCCAGGCCCGTTTCGCCAACGCACCATTGCACTCGGCGGCTTTCGCGGCATCCGGGAATCCGGTCAGCTTGCCGCCATGACAGGCCAGCGCACGCATCCTCCGGGATTTGTCGAAGTCAGCGCCGTCTGTACACACCCCAACTGCAGAAAACGCGGCTACGCCAATGCCCTGGTCTCTGACGTCTCGCACAGAATCCTTGCCCGCAACGAAACGCCGTTCCTCGGCGCCCTGCAGAGCAACATCAACGCCATCAGCGTGTATGAAAAGCAAGGATTCAAAATCCGCAGAACACTGCATCTGGCCGTCGTGCACCGGCCAGCTTAGCACCACTTTTCATTTGTCATCCTGACGCTGAACATAGTGAAGGAAAACCTGTATTTTACTTCGATAGACAGAATAAAAAGGTGGTTTGAGACTTTTCCCCGCCTCATCCCGTCATCCTTCCCAACACCCAGTGGAGAGTCTGTTATTCTGCCACTTCCCTTGATTCATTCCTGAGGAGGACCACAACGCATGTTTGACCGTTGCTGCAGGCCAGTCGCGGCATTGCTGCTGGCTGCTGCCATGCCGGTATTTGCCGCCGATAAACCAAAGGCCAAAGCTGAAGACCCAACCCCATCCTACGAAACCCCGCAACCCGCAACTGAAAATCTTGACCTCATCATGTACCAGCGCATCCGTGAAGAGGGCCTGCAGCACTCGCACATTATGGAGTACGGCTCGGCGCTGGCCGATGACATCGGCCCACGTCTCACAGGCTCGCCCAACCTGGCCAAGGCCAATGCCTGGACGCGTGATCAGCTCACCGCCATGGGCTGCGTGAACGCTCATCTTGAAGACTGGGGCGAGTTCGGAATGGGTTGGCAGCAGCTCAATACCTGGGTGCGCATGACATCACCCGACACGGCGGTCTTCATCGCGCAGGCTACGCCATGGTCGCCTTCGACCAATGGTCCGGTGAGCGGCGAGGCTGTCTACGTCAATATCCAGGATGAGAAGGACTTCGACCAATACAAAGGCAAGCTCGCTGGCAAAGTCGTGCTGCTCGGCGAAATGCGCGACGTTCCTCCAGTAGACAAAGCCTTGTTCGAACGCTATTCCGACCAAGAACTGGAAGAGCTGGCGCAATACCAGGTAAACGATCGCGCCGCGGCGGACATGCAGGCGCGCCTGCGCGCCTACCTGCAGCGCTACAGGCTGGTGGACAAGATCGCTCAATTCCTGGCTGATGAAAAAGCCGTAGCAGTCATTCGCCCCAGCCGCGATGGCAAGAACGGTGGAGGCTCTGGTGGAACGATCTTCGATGACAACGGCGCCGCGCTCGGACGCCAGCCATATCTCGCAAGTCACAAGGTGAACGTGCCTGTTGTCGTGATGGCGATTGAAAGCTACGGCCGCGTCTACCGCCTGCTTCAGGCCCACGTCCCCGTAACAATCGAAATGGACGTCGAAACAAAGTTCACCGGCGACCACGAGCACGGCTTTAACACTGTCGCTGAAATCCCCGGCACCGATCCCAAGCTGAAAGATGAAGTCGTGATGGTCGGCGGCCACCTTGACAGCTGGATTGCAGGCACAGGCGCGACCGACAACGGCGCAGGCTCCATCGTTGCCATGGAAGTCATGCGCATCCTGAAAGCGCTCGACGTGCATCCGCGCCGCACCATTCGCATTGCACTCTGGAGCGGTGAAGAACAGGGGCTCTATGGCTCTCGCGGATATGTGAAGCAGCACTTCGGCTTCGCGCCTCCTCTTACTACGCCCGACCAACAGGCGCTGCCGGAATTCATGCGCAAGACCGGCCCGCTTGAATTGAAGCCGGAACAGAAGCTGGTCTCCGCATACTTCAATGTCGACAACGGTTCCGGGAAAATTCGCGGCATTTATTTGCAGGAGAATGCAGCCGTCGCGCCCATCTTTGCGCAATGGATCACTCCACTCAAAGACCTCGGCGTCACGACAATCTCCATGCGTAACACTGGAGGCACCGACCATCTCTCATTTGACGCAGTCGGCATCCCTGGCTTCCAGTTCATTCAGGATCCTCTGGATTACGAAAGCCGCACCCACCACTCCAACCAGGACGTCTATGAGCGCCTTCAACCCGGCGATCTGAAGCAGATCGCGACGGTTGAAGCTATCTTCGTCTCCAACGCAGCCATGCGCGACCAGATGCTGCCCCGCAAGCCGCTGCCGCATCCAGAACTGCGCGACAAGCAGAACGCACCCATACCCAATCTCTTTCCAGGTGCCGTAGCGCCCGCGGAAGAAAAGAAGTAACGAAACTCAGTTACAAAATGGCGCGGAGACCAACCCTCCGCGCCATTGATTTGCCCGGAACATCAATGGATGTCATCCTTAAAAGATGCAGGCAAAAAGATTATTCCGCGTAATTGCGGGACTCGTGTTGACAAGCTGTCTCTCGGCCACAGGGCAGGAAGCGGGCTATTGGCGCGCCACGAGCTCGACAGCCCAATCGATTACAGGCGACGTGTTCTTTTCTGAGGGAAAGTTAGTGATTAACTTTTCTCCCTTTCCGATCGTCCTCGCGCGTGACCTCCCTCCCGCAGAGGTGAGCGCAGTTTTTGACGCAGACAGCAACACCAACGCTAAAGGCCACCTCTACAAGCTGGATATACCGGCTACGAAAAAGTTCCTGCACAAGAACACCCTGTGCGGCTCCGGAGATGCTCAATGGCTCGTGGCCTATGTGGACGGACGAACACTGAATCTTGCATTTTTCTCCAGCCAAAAGCCTCCTGTTTTTACGCTCGATGCAATCCAGAATTCCACTGATCTGTGTGGCATATTTTCTTATGCGCGATGAAGCAGTAGCTTGGCATTAGCGCTGAAGCAGGTAAACACCATTGAATATTGCGCCGTCTATCCAGTGTGGATTCCTTATTCAGCCGCAGAAAAGTTATTGCTGGAGGATTGCGGCTCGCTGCAACCTCAGCACTTAGCCGTCCCCTACGTGCATTTCCACTGGCAGCAAGCGGCAGCGCATTCGTGCTGACTCCAGAATTGGAAACCGGGCCGTTTTATATCGCTTCAGAGCTGGTGCGCAAAGACATTACCGAGTCCAAGCCAGGAGTTCCTCTGCGCCTGCACATCCGCGTAATCGATGCGACAACATACAAGCCATTGAAGAATGCGGCAGTCGACATCTGGCACTGCGATGCAGCTGGCATCTATTCCGGTTATACCAGCAGCAATGCTGATGGATTTGGTGGTCCCGGTGGCCCGAGTGGACCGCCACCTCTCGATGGAAATGGACACATGCCGCCACCACCTCCAGATCATGGCCCCGGTGGACCACCCGCAATGCGGCCCACAGACAAAGAAACTTTCCTGCGCGGAATACAGCTAACCGATGCCGACGGCTTCGTTGAGTTTCAGACCATCTATCCGGGTTGGTACGTTTCGCGAGACATTCACATTCACACCAAAGTACACGTAGGTGGCGCTGTCAGCGGAAATATCTACGCAGGCGGTCACATCTCACATACAGGGCAGATCGCTTTTCCGGATGACATCAGCGACGCCGTTGCAAAAATCGCGCCTTACAGTCATCACAAGACTATGCGCACGCGTCTTGACGAGGACCACGTCTTTCAAAGCCATACTGATGCGACGACCATGCTGCAGCTCAGTGCGGTGAATGCGGCTTCGCTTGGCGATGGCATGACCGGAACCATTGCACTTGTGGTCGATCCATCAGCGGCACCCGAGCCCGCAAATCCGATTATGCGTCCTATGGGTCCACCTGAGCGCAGTTGACCGGGTTTACGCTTGCAGCTTCTCTTTCAAGACATCGAGGAATGCCTGCATTCCGGCAGAAGGCCATTTGTCTTTGTGCCATACGATATGGGTTGCGATATTGATGTCGGGCCCGGCCCAGTTCAAACTCTTCAGTTGGTTTCCGGATAGCTCAGCGGCCACGACAATCTCAGGCAGTAAACCAATTCCCATACCTGCTCGGGCACACTGTTTCACTGCTTCTACGCTTGAAAACTCAGTAATGCTTGCCGGTTTTATTTGCCGTACAGCTAAAAGCTCGTCCAGTTTTTTGCGGTAAGCGCAGCCTGCCTCCGTCAGCAACAATCCTTGACCGGCAATGTCTTCAGGTTCCACAACACGCTTGGCTGCCAAAACATGCTCCGGATGGGCGATGAGATGTACTTTTTCAGTGCGAAGACGCACCGACGCGCATTGGGAATGGCTCACGGCATCGACCATACGAATGGCCATATCCAGCTTTCCACTTTCCAGCGCGTTTACGATGCTTTCGTCCCAATACGGACGAAAGGCCAGCTCTACTTTTGGATAACGCTTACGAAATTCCTGCAACACTTCGGGCAAGCGATATGCCAAAACACTCTCCGGGGCCCCAATACGCAGACTTCCAGCAGGTTCGGAACCATGTCGTACAGCGTAATAACCCTCATTCATGGAAACGAGGGCTTTCTGCGCATAAGGAAGGAAAATGCGCCCGGCTTCGGTCAGCACTACGCGCTTCGCCAAACGGTCAAAAAGCGGCGTGCCAAGCTCTTCTTCCAACGCCTTTATCTGCGTAGTGACATTTGACTGTACCGTGTGAACTCGTTCTGCCGTACGGGTAAAGTTCAGCTCTTCAGCGAGAATGCAGAAAATCTGAAGCTGACGGACTTCCATCGCTGCCTCCCATCTTTTATGTAGATTATGACAATTCAGATAATCTATTGGACAGATGTTATAGCTTGCATCAAAATCTTTTATAGGTGGTGCAAGTGCGCTTCTGTTCGCCAATCCGCCTCGGCTCTTTTCTCTTTGCTGTCATCACCCTTCTCATGTCATCAGCAGCCAGCGCCCAGAATCCGCCCAACACCCTGATCTTCTATGCGGACAAGCAGGTAAGCGAGAGCATGTGGGCTCCGCTATTCAACGCTATCCGCGAAGACCTCGCGCGTGAAGATCATGGCCTCGACCGCAATCCCCGTCTTTTGCGTGGAAATGAAATTGTTCCCGGCAAAGAATTCTCTGGCGTGATCGAGGTAAAGCTCCTCGGTCGCTGTGATGTAGTCCAGCAGGCATACCGTCCGCTCAAGCCAGGGCCGCTCGGATGGGTGCTACGCGTTCATGGAGAGATCCAGCCCTTTGTCTATATCGATTGCACACGCATGACGCAGGTGTTGAACCCGACGACACTCGGTCTTTCCGGCGAAGACCGCACGCGCGCTATGTCGCAGGCCATCGCGCACGTTCTGGTGCATGAATGGATTCACATCGCCACACAAAATGCAGGCCATACCGAGCACGGAATCACCCAGGCGCAGCTTGCTCCCCGGCAACTGGTGACTGCACCAAGCGAGACGGGTGCGTTGATTGCGCCAGATAACGGTCCGGCAGAAAATTAGTGGCCTGTGGCAGAGAAACATTACTGCGGATGCCGGCGGGTCCGATCGGAATATTTCTACTGGATCTGCCCGAGTTCCTCGATGATGCGGCGACTCGGGCTAACAAGCCCAATGGCTATCTTCTCGGCTCATAGCGCATCGCCACCGCCCCCGAGCCGAACTCGAGCCGGCTCACGAGTCTCAAGTCGACAAGCTTCGACAGCCCCGCGAGCAACGTCGGCCCGTGGCCCGCTATCCTGGGATGCACCACGAACTCGTACTCATCGATCAATCCCAGCTCCGCCAATGCCTGTGGGAGCTTCACGCCTCCCACCAACAGTCCCTTACCCGACTCCGCCTTGAGCTCCTGAACGGCCTTCCCCAGATCCCCGCGCACGAGCTCCGCGTTCCAATCGACCTGCCCCAGAGTGCTGGACACGACGTACTTCTTTGCCGCGTCGATCGTCCGGGCGAAGGGTTCCATCCAATCAGGTCTCGCCTCCGTCTGCGCCGGCGACCGCCACGCTGCCTCCATCATTTCGTAAGTCATCCGGCCAAAGAGGAGAGCATCGGCCCGGTCGAGGATCTCGGCCGCGTGACGAAACAAGTCTTCGTCCGGGATGATTGCTCGATGATCGCAGCAGCCGTCCAATGTGACGTTGATGGAATACCGAAGGGGTCGCATTCCGCAAGAGTACCGCCGATGGGGTAGACGAGCAATGTAGCTCCCCTTCAGGGCTAGGAGCGACTTACGTAACGAATGACGATGCCAATTTGAGAGCTGCTAGTGGCATATCGCAGAGACAACATTTACTGCGGATGCGCGGGGCGCATCGAAATATCTCTGCCGCATCGGCTTCACTCCTCGAAAACGCGTCATTCGAGCGAACTTCTTTCTAAGGGGGCACGACATTAAAAATCGATCGTGTTGACGCGGACAGCGTGGCTTAATAGGAAATACATTAAATGATCTCAAGTTGCCTATGCGATCAGATCAATTTCCCGTCTTCATTCTGTGGTAATCATTATTGCCGCCCGCCAAGAAACCACCGATATTCAAGAAGACACCAGTCGCAGATACTAACGCTTTCTGAGTTTCGCCTTTTTTTGCATATGCTTTGGTGGAGTCCAGATGAACTTCTGCTTCTCGCGTAAAGCAAGATGCATTTGACCTTTCACCATTCTGCAAATGCACTACATTGTTCCTGATTGCTGCGTCTAACCCCGCATCAAGTGGAATATTGTTCTCTCTACATACATTATTGACTGCCTCCGCGCCTATCAGATATGGCGAGGGCGGTAGCCTTCGCTCTCGTTCTAGTTCCCTTGCCTTCTTTAGAACATCCCCAAGATTTTCTCTCTGTTCGGGGTTAAATGCCGAATGCGCCATAATCGCTCCTTTTTCATCGCACTGAAGCGACACCTTACCCGACATTCGTGTACATAACAGAAATAAGTCTGCATCACTGCAAACTTTCGTAATGGCACGTGCAGAGACAACGTTACTGCGGATGGGGCGGGTCGGATCGGAATATCTCCACTGGATCGGCTTAGCGTTCGCTGAGTAGGCGTTGATATAGCGGCGAAGCTTGCGGGGCCAGATCCTTCACGCTGGTAAAGACTCCGCGACCAATCACGTCGCGCTCGACCCTGGAAAACCAGATCTCAAATAATCAGGTCTATACTGACGGCGATGAAACGGATCTTCATAATTAGTTGTCTATTTTGCGCAGCCGCACTGACTCACGCTCAGAACCAAATACAGCCAAAAGTAGAAGTCCACCAAACCTTCAATGTCATTGGCGTCGCCGTCCGCACCAACAACAAAGACGAGGCCGGCGGACAAGGCGAAATCCCCAAGCTATGGCAGCGCTTCGTACAGCAGAGTATCGCCTCAAAGATTCCAAACCGCGCAGACAGCGATTTGCTGGCTGTCTACACCGATTACGAAAGCAACCAGAACGGCGAGTACACCTATCTCATCGGTGCGCGCGTGACCTCAGCAGATGATGTGCCCGTGGGACTCACACTCAAGGAAATCCCGGAGGGCCGCTATGCCGAGATTCATTCAGAAAAAGGCCCACTTTCGGTCGTCATTCCTAAGGTATGGCAGCGTATATATTCCATGCCAGCAACAGACCTGGGCGGAGAGCGCGCCTTTAAAGCTGATTACGAAGTTTATCCACAAGGCTTCGATCCGCAAAACACGCAGATCACCGTGTACATCGGATTGAAATA
>DATAQW010000243.1:0-5385 GCA_036264445.1 Pseudacidobacterium sp. | reverse complement strand
AGGGGGTTCAGGTATATCTTCTGCCGGAGCACAGCGGACCCGTAACGGACGCATCACAACCCGCCTTCGACACCTTTTTTGGACAGCTCGCAAAGCAGAACGAAGCCTTCGTTGCCATCGGTATTGACCGAAATACTTCCGCCGCTACATGGAACCAGGAGCGTCTGTACTCGCCCAGTGGCAGCCTTCTTGCTTCATACAACAAACATCACCTTCTGCCGCGCTTTGAACCGGAGACGTCTGGAACGACACGCACGGTTGTCACAGAACCCTCTGGCAAATGGGGGATGGAAATATGCAAGGATATGGATTTTCCCCTCCTGAGCCGGCAATATTCTCAGGATGGCATAGGGCTTCTGCTTGTGCCTGCGTGGGACTTTGTAGACGATAGCTGGCTCCATGACCGGATGGCCGTGCTGCGCGGTGTCGAAAGTGGATTCATCATCGCACGCACCGCTAAGCTTGGCGTTCTGACCGCAACCGATGACCGCGGCCGCATTCTGGCGGAACGCAATACGCTCATGGTTCCATTTGCAACTGTCGTAGCTACCGTCCCAGTCCGCCATGATGCGACCATCTATGCGCGTTTCGGGAACTGGTTTGTCTGGCTGAATCTCGTTCTGCTTGCCGTTCTGCTGGGATTGCCCCTGATCAAACATGATTGATTAAACTAACGTCATCAGGAGCATTCCTTGCCGGACAAACAACGAATTCTTGGTATCATCCCTGCGCGTCTTGCTTCCACCCGCCTGCCGCGAAAGATGTTGCGCGAAATTGCAGGCGAGCCGATGCTGGCCTGGGTCTATCGCGCCGCACGGGCGTGTACGCAACTGGATGAGGTGCTGATCGCAACTGATTCAGAAGAAATCATGGAGTTCGCGCATTCGCGCAGTTTTCCGGCCGTGTTCACTCCCGAGGACTGCCCCAGCGGATCGGACCGTGTCTATGCTGTTGCGCAGGCCATCCCCGCGGATATCTACGTCAACATTCAAGGCGACGAGCCAATGCTGCGCCCTGAGCATCTCGATGCGCTGCTCGCTCCAATGAGCAGGCCGGATGTAGAAGTGGCGACGCTCTCGACGCCCTGCGTTTCAGATCAGGTCCACAATTCAAATGCAGTCAAGGTAGTAACGGCGGCCGATGGTCGCGCTCTTTATTTTTCACGCGCAACGATTCCTTACGATCGCGACGGCGGAGGAAATATCGTGTATCAAAAGCATCTTGGCATCTATGCCTATCGCAAAGCCGTACTCGACCGTTTCCCCAGCCTTCCTCCAAGCCGTTTGGAACAAGCAGAAAAGCTGGAGCAGCTGCGTTTCCTTGAAAACGGGATCAGCGTCTATGTGACATCCACGCCATTTGACACCATCGGCGTCGACACAGAAGAAGATCTCCTGGCCGTAGAACATCTGCTGAACCAATGAGATAAATAGGCACAAAATCTCTGAATCCTTGCAATATGACACGAATCATATTCGTTGCAACAGATAATTACTTGTTGCAACAAGTTTAGGTTTTTTTTAGTTTGTCGATTTTCCATGAACTTCTTCGTTATCGGCATGAAAGAAGTTCAGCGCAGTGGAATTTATATCAGGAGATATCTCAATGGCGAATCTATTATTAATCGAATCGAGTCCGCGCTCCGCGTCCGTATCAAGCGCAGTGGCGCGCGAGTATGTGACAGAGTGGCAACGCAAACACTCAAATGGCAGCGTAGTGCGCCGCAATGTTGCGACAAACCCGATCCCGCACATCTCGGAGGCGTGGGTGGGCGCCAGCTTTACACCGGAAGAGAGTCGCACGCCGGATCAGAAGCAGTTACTGGCGCTTTCCGATACGCTGATCGATGAGTTGGAAGCAGCCGACACGGTCGTAGTCGCCGTGCCCATGCATAACTTCGGAATTTCGGCCCACCTGAAAACATGGATTGACCAGATCGTCCGCGTTGGACGGACTTTTGCCTACACAGCCCAGGGGCCAAACGGACTGCTGGACGAGAACAAGAAAGTCATCGTAGTGGTTGCGCGCGGCGGCGCCTATTCGGGTGACTCGCCGTACAACTTCCTTGACCAGCAGGAGCCATATCTGCGCACGATACTTGGCTTCATTGGGCTCAAGAATGTGAAATTTGTTTACGCCGAGAATCAAAACCGCGGCCCGGAAGCCGCTGAGCAAGGTGTAAAGGATGGTGTCGAAGCTGTCCTGGCTCTTGCTTAAATGTTTTTGATAGGCCGGCGGCCGGATGCCAAATCCCGTCGCGCCGAAGTCGCGCTATAGGGTAGGAGACCACAAATCCTGTCAGCTCTTTCAAAAAAATTTCACAAGCCCTGTCGATTTTTGACAGGGCTTTTCGTTATTGGCATGGAACAATTCCCAGTGAACCGGGATCCCGGACTGCGAGGTTTTCGCAGTCCGGGGCAGGGAGGGAAATTCCAGGAGGATAACAATGCCACAATACATGCTTTTATTGCGCGACAACGGAGAGGCGTGGACGAAATTGAGCGCCGAAGAATTGCAGAAGACGACAGAAAAATACATGGACTGGCGCCAGAAGTCATTCACTGTAGACGGCCACCGTCTCGATCAACCGGGCCGCGTCGTGCAGAAGAAATCAAACGGCGTGTCTGTAAGTGATGGACCGTTCAGCGAGGGCAGGGAAGTGCTCGGCGGCTATTACACGGTCGAAGCTGCGAATTTTGATGAGGCGGTCAAACTGGCCCTCACCAATCCGCACATCGATTTTGGAACCATTGAGATACGGGAGGTCATGCAGCGGCCTGACGCCAGCTAGAACTTTGTAAATGCGCAGTTATCTAAGAATCTCAGCGATGCAGGCCGGCGTTGGGATTCTTCCCGTCACTGCGTTCAGGGTCAGAATGACGGCCTTGTACTTGCTGCTGATCTCTGAGAATACACAAATGCTCGAACAAACCAATCCGGTTTTGCTGGAGCACCTGTTTCGCCGGCAGGCCGGGAGAATTGTCTCCTGGCTTGCTGGACTGCTTGGTCCGCAGCACCTCCAACTGGCGGAAGATTCCGTACAGGAGGCAATGCTGCGAGCCATGCAGGCATGGTCGTTTCAGGGCGTTCCCGAAAAGCCGGAAGCATGGCTCTTTCGCGTGGCGCACAACTATGCAATTTCTGTTTTGCGGCGCGGCACTTGTTTCGAGAGCAAGGCCGATGCATTGACCGCTCTCCTCGATGTACAAAAAGAACACTTCACGCATATCGATATCGAAGACCACCTGCGTGACGACGAGTTGCGCATGATTTTCATGTGCTGTCATCCCTCGCTTGCAGAAAATGCGCGCGTTGGCCTGGGCTTGAATCTGGCAGGAGGTTTCAGCGCGGGCGAAATTGCCCGTGTCTACCTTGTTGACGAGAGCGTCATTGCGCAGCGGCTGGTGCGCGCCAAGCGGCAGATTCGCGAGCAGAATATATCGCTATCGATGCCAGACCAGTCAAAAGCGTGTGAACGCCTCGACTCCGTGCTGAATGTGATTTATCTGATGTTCAGCGCAGGATATGCGGCTCATTCCGGCGAAGAGCTGATGCGTCGCGACGTTTGCCTCGAAGCACTGCGGTTAGGCAGGCTTGTGGCTGAATCGTCGATGTCTGCGCCGCGCGTGGATGCTCTGGCGGCACTGATGGCATTGCAGGCGGCGCGGCTTCCGGCGCGCACAGATGCTTCGGGTGATCTGATTCTGCTCGAGGAGCAGAATCGAAGTCTTTGGGATGACACTCTGATCGCGATGGGCTTTCACTACTTCAGCCGTTCTATTGCAGGACAAGACGTGTCCGAGTGGCATGTGCAGGCCGCCATCGCGGCCGAATATGCAAAAGCCAAGGAAATCGGATGGATAGACTGGCCTGCCATTCTTGACCACTACGACCAGCTTGTAGCGATGAATTCTTCGCCCGTGGTGATGCTGAACCGCGCCGTGGCAATGATGAAGGTGCATGGAGCGCAGGCTGCGCTGTCCGAGATCGCGCCGCTTGAAGTCCACGCATCGATGCGCGGATATTATCTGCTTCCTGCGGTTCGCGGACGTATGCTGGCTGAGCTTGGACGCTATTTGGAGGCCGAACGCTCATTCCATGCAGCTCTGGCCTGTGATTGTTCCAATCCGGAGCGGCGTTTCCTGGAAAAGCAATTAGCCATGGTTTCGATGCAGAAAGAATAGCTTCATTGGCGGCAGTGTTGACTACTTCGAACCGCGATAGACCACGCCATCTTTCATCACGAAATCGACTTTCTCCATCACAGTGATCTGATCGAGGGGATTGCCGGGAACAGCGACAATGTCGGCCAGCTTGCCTGGTTCGATGGTTCCTACCTTGTCGGCGAGCTTCATAAGCTTCGCCGCCTGAAGTGTGGCAGATTGCAATGCTGCAGCAGGAGTCATTCCGTCACGCACGAGCGCTGCAAATTCCTTCGCGGGATTTGTCGTCCACGGAAAAGCCCCGGCATCAGTGCCGAAAGCAATCTTGATGTGAGCATTCAGGGCGCGGCGGAATGTGTCGGCATGGGTCTTGATCATCTGGAGATAGACAGTATTGCCGTCGCTGGCGCGGCCTTCGGCAACTGCTTCCAGCGCATAAGTGGTAGGCACATACCAGATGCCTTTCGCCGCCATGGACTGCAGGTCTTCGGGAGCGATATAGTCGCCATGTTCCAGCGTGTCCACTCCGGCAGTCACCGCATTGTGGACGCCGTGCAGTCCCATAGCATGCGCGGCAACAGGATGGTTCTGCCGATGGGCTTCATCGACAATGGCAGTCAGTTCATCGAGAGTGAAGGTGGGAATATCGTCGAGCACGCCGTCAGGACGCATGAAATAGCCGCGGTCAACGTAAACCTTAATCCAGTCCGCTCCGTAAGAGATTTGCTCGCGCACAGCCTTGCGGCAATCGTCAGGGCCATCGCAAAGCTGCACGCCATGCGGAACGTCAATTCCGTAGGCATATCCAAGCAGCGGATACGACCCGGTCACATCCAGGGCGCGCGTGGCAACCTGCATGCGCGGACCGGGAATGACGCCTCGCTCGATGAGGTGCTTGATGTCGACATCAGCGTAAAGCGCGCCTTCGGTTTCAAGATCACGGATCGTCGTGAACCCGTAATTGAGAGCCTTGCCGGCATTTACACCTCCAACAATGGCTCGATATGCGAGAGACTGCTTGAGGAGTTGGTCTGCATATTCGGATGCTGTCGCGTCGCCTTGCAGCAGTACGTGAGTATGCGTATCGATGAGTCCTGGCAGGCAGGTTTCGTTGGAAAGATCTATAACAGTTGCGCCCGGTGGCGTCTGACTTCCAGCTTGCACGGCCGCAATTTTGTTGCCTTGAATTTCAACGACGACGTTCTGGCGAAGTATTCCGCTG
>DATAQW010000226.1:0-11569 GCA_036264445.1 Pseudacidobacterium sp. | reverse complement strand
GTTCCAGGATGTCCCAGCTGCACATTATTGAACGCATTAAGGAAATCGCTGCGGAACTGCAAGTACTTGGCCTCACTGAAGTGGAAGTCTTTCATCAGGCCAAGATCGGTGTTGCTAAATCCGGGACCGGTCACGGGACCTTGAGCTGGACAATTGCCAAAGGTGCCAGTTGCCGGTGTCGAATATCCAGCCGCACTCATCCACTGAAAGCCCTGGAAGGCCCCACTTGTGGGGCTAAAGTTCTTTTGGCGTCCAAATACCTGTTGCTGTCCGCAATTAGGACGAGGTCCTCGGCCGTTCGTTCCTGAGGTATCGTTAGCGTTATAAACAGCCAGAGGAAAACCGCTATGCAGCGAAATAATCGTGGAAGCCTGCCAGTTACCCACAACTGCATTGAGAGCCCGGTTCATGTCGCTGCCAAATTTTTTGCCTCTACCAAAGGGCAGCTCATAGGTAGCGTAAGCAGAAAGAATATTTTTCGAGTTGTAGTAGCAGCTGGCATAGTCGCCAGCCGGGTTGTACAGGTTTTGGTAGTACGGTGACGATGGCGTGGCCTGTGTTGCCGTCCCCCAGGTGCCATAGTATCCGCTGTTGTTGGTCAGGCAGTGAGACCAGGTATAAGCTACTTGTCCCTCAAGCCCATTTGACAGACGGTGTTGCAGGACGGTCTGAAGCGCGTCGTAATGCATATATCCGGTGGAAGCGGTTCCGGAGACGGTCGAGATATCAGCCAGCAAGGAAGGATTGCCCTGGAAATAAAATCCGGGCTCGACCTGGCCATTCACCAGCCGCTCCTGCGCAAATGGAGTGGGGACCATCAAGTGTGTTCCATGCTGACCGACATAGCCGGCCTGCACCGTTGTTGATGGGGTAACAGCACCCTGTAATGTGAAGTTCCACTGCTGGCTCATCGCGGGCTGCACCGTCTTATCCCAGACATACATAACTGCTCCAGCGAACGGATCGCCGGGGACGCTGCCGCCCGGACCTTGCTGGGTTGTATAGGTGGGGCTGCTATAGGTAGCAGTAACTTCAGTCGGCGAGAAAGGAGGATTGCGCGGAAGGCGCAGATTGGTGCCTGTCCCTTCCAGATAAGACGAGAATGTGTATGCTCCGCGGACGACCATCTTGCCCTTTAGATAATCAGGTGACCAGGCGAAACCGAAGCGGGGCTCGAAGGCAGGGACTCCATACACCGAGTTATAGAGGGAACGGCTATTGCCGTTAACTCCTGCATACAGGATTTGTCCGGTGATGAGATCGAGGTTGTCCTGCCGGTTGTTGAGTTCTACCCAAGGGGTATATGCCTGATAGCGCAGGCCGAGGTTCAAGGTCAATGTCGGCGTGACACGCCAGTCATCCTGCCCATATCCGGCAAAGGTCCAGGAAAACTGGTGCCATACTCCGCCGCTGCTGACGCCCTTACCCGTTGCGCTGGGATAACCAAGGAAGAAATCAGCTCCCGGATCTCCTGAGAATGCGCCGCCGAACAGGATGGCGCCATATGCGCCGCTATTGCCGGTGTAGAAGGTATTGATTCGGTACCGCCACATCTGGAAGCCGGCTTTTATTACATGCTTGCCATGGGTAATGGTCAGTCCGTCATTAAGCTGGATGACTGTATTGGCGAAATCCTGGTTTACGACGCTGCTTCCAATGTTGGTGAGTATGGTGCCGTTGTTCGGTTGAGGCGCTGTGCCGCCGCCAAAGCCGAGCAATAACAGTCCAGGCCCGGCTGAATTGGCATTGGCGATGCCAAGCTGCGTTCCAAGGTCGCCAATGCTGTTATTAAAGGTGGTGCCAGTAAGAATGGTTATCCAGCTTGTCCCGAGACGAGCTTCGTTCAAGATGCTGGGGCTGAATGTGTGGGTCCATGTTCCAACAACGTTGTGAGTTGGAACATGCGTGTAGTTATCGCCCAGGATCAGCAGGGAATTGCTGGCAGGGTCATTCTGGTATGACTGGGAGTAGCGGCCTTGGAAGCGGTCGTTTGGTGTTATGTTGTAATCCACTTTAACGTCGCCCTGGTCGGTGTTGTAGGCCTGAGTGTAGACGTTGACTGCGTTGTTGACAGGATCACCGTTAATAGGCTGGGGGTAGAAGCTGGAGGCAAAGAGATTCGCTGCAACTGGGTTTTCCTGCGATAACGGAATGTGATTATTCGGATAAGGCTGACCTGTGAGCGGGTCCGTAAGCTGAGTTCCCGGCAACAGTGCGCTGAAGTCGCCGTTGCGCTCGGCAGTAGTGAATACTGTTTGCTTCTGGCTGGTAGCCGGGTGATCGAAGCGCTGGCCCTGGTAGTCAACAAAGAAGAACAGCTTGTCTTTCAGGATAGGGCCGCCGAGCGTTCCTCCGAACATATTCCAGCGCAGAGTCGGTCTTGGCAGCTCATTGCCAGGGCCAAGGAACTTGTTTTCCCATTGATTGGCGTTGAGAACGTCATTACGGAAGAACTCCCATACATTGCCGTGGAAGCGATTCGTGCCCGACTTGATGGAGGCATTGATGATTCCGCCCTGGAAGTTGCCGAACTCGGCAGGAGCATTTGCCGTAATCAGGTTGAACTCCTGGATAGAGTCAGGAGATGGCGTGAAACCGAGATCGTTCTCGGAAGTCTGATTGTTATCCATTCCGTCGAGAATGAAGTTATTGGACTGTTCGCGGTTGCCGTTGATGTAGGGACGGCCGCCGCCGTTCGTATTGTCGCCGGTGTTGAAAGTTGAGTTGTCAGGATGGACGCTGCCCGGCGCCAGCAAGGTAAGTTGGACATAATTGCGCGTGGCCAGCGGAATATTGGTGATGGCACGGGAATTGATCAGCGTGCTGACCTGGGTAGTGTCGGACTGTACAATCGACCCCTCAGAAGTGACTTGGATTGTGTTGGTGACCGCACCCACATTCATTTTGAAATCAAGGCGGGCCGTCTGGTTCAGCACGAGAGTGAGATGGGATTGAACGGCGGTTTCGAAACCGGAAGCCTCTACTTTTACGTCGTAGGTTCCGATCGGAATATGCACAAAATTAAATGTGCCGCTGTCGTTTGTTTTCGCGGTGTAGATGGTGCCGCGCTCTATATCGGTTGCTGTGACACTGGCATCATTGATCGCTGCTCCGCCAGAGTCTACGACTATTCCCGTGATCGCCGCCGTGGTCTGTTGGCACCAAGCCGGCCGGCAGATACACAGCAGAAATATCCCAAGGGCCCACGCCCATAAGATGACTCGCCTCATACTAGCCTCCGCATACCTCAAAGGCTTTTGCGGATGACATTGCCGCATTCCTGGAAAATACAGGACACGGAAAGATCGTACTCAGACACCCAGATTTTGCGGGACAAGATATCCTGTACAGCTGTCTATACAACAACTTCTAACATGACCCGTGTACTGTCAGGCTCTTCTCTTCCGCCAAGGGTCTGCCGCAAAAGTTAGCGACAAGAGTAGGCCGAAACGTAAAAAAAAAGCAATAAAAAAATCCTGGAATTTTTTTCTTGTACTTTTGCCCGCACGCATCTCCGCTGGTTACAAGGTATCCAGCGATGTAGCTGGACTCAGACTTGCATGAGAGTTTGTTTATTTATCAGACAACAGAAGAATCATGGATCAGTCTAAGCAGCACTGTATCTATATCATCTTTAAAGTCAGTGGTTATTCCTGGAATCAACCGTGTGTACGCATTGCGCCGTTAGTAATTTTGTCAACCAAATATCTCATGGCTTCGGAATGGTCTGAATATCGCGCGCATTGACATCGCTCTCTCATTTGGATATCGTTGGGCTGATTTCATTACGCACAATATATTACAGGAGAACAGAAGGCTCCAGAATGGGTCGAAAATGCCGTCCATACTCCAGGCTTGTAGTCATTCTTTTCATTTTTAACTTGTCAGCATTGTTCCATGGTTTTGCGGCATCCCAGGAAGCCGAGCAGGCAACGCATTTGCGTTGCGATGCGCTTGAAGACGCTCTTGGTATTGACACGGCGCATCCCCGGCTCTCCTGGCAGTTGCAAGCCAGCCGCAGAGGCGCGGCACAGAGCGCGTATCGCATTGAGGTTGCAAGCCGCGAAGAACTGCTTCTCCGAAATGCACCTGACGTATGGGATTCGGGACGAGTGCAGGGCGCGGATTCGGTAAATATCCCCTATGCAGGCAAACCACTGGTTTCACGGCATCGCTATTACTGGCGGGTTGTGCTGTGGGACGAAAAGAGCAAGCAGCTTGCACCGAGCCAATCAAACTGGTGGGAGATGGGCTTGTTGGCCCCATCCGATTGGACCGCGAAATGGATTTCCGGAGAGGATGAAATTGTTCGCCAAGACCGCGCGGCTGCACCAAAGTGGATCTGGACATCCGGCGAAGAGGCATTGACAGCGCCAAAGAGTGGCGCGCACGCATTTCGTTTTTCTTTCGACCTCTCTGAAGCGCCGAAGCAAGCTACTTTGCTTATCACAGGCAAGAACACGGTGACGGCCTGGATCAATGGCAAACAAGTTGTCAATACCGCCGTGAAATCGCCATGGGGAAGTTCGCGCGAGTGGGGCACATTCAAAGAGGCTGATGTTACATCAGAGCTACAGAATGGAACGAACTTTATTGCGGCGCAGGTGCCGGTTGCAGATCATGAAGGATCGGCCGGGCTTATCGCGCTCTTGCGCGTGACACTTCAGGATGGAAAAACGCTTCGGTTTGTCAGTGACAGTTCCTGGAAAAGTGTCCTTCCAGAGGATTCCAAATGGATGGGCGCCGGTTATGCTGACCAAAACTGGCCGAATGCAAGTGTTGTTGCAGAAATCGGTCAGGAGCCGCTGGGCACGCCGTGGCCGCCTGAACCGGCAACGCTCATGCGCCATAACTTTTCGCTCAGGAAACCCATTCGTGAGGCGCGGCTCTATGCAACAGCCCTGGGAGCTTATGAGATTTTTCTAAATGGTAAGCGTGTTGGAGATCAGATTTTAGCGCCGGGGTGGACAGACTATCGCAAGAGCATTGCGTATCAGGCTTATGATGTGACCGCTTTGCTGAGGAATGGTGAGAACGCAATCGGCGCATTGCTGGGAGACGGGTGGTATGGCAGCGGATTGACATGGCTTCAAACGCGATTCAACTTTGGGCCGCCACCATTGCGCTTGCTGGCTCAGCTTGAGGTGGAGTACCAGGACGGCACGCGCGATGTTATCTCTACCGACAACCACTGGGTAGCCAGTTCTTCTCCGGTAATACGTTCCGACGTTTACAACGGCGAACTGTTTGATGCCAGGCTCATTCAGCATGGCTGGGACATGCCAGATTTCGATGCCAACAATTGGCGAGCAGTTACAGTAGGACCTGATTGGACTGTGGCTCCATCAGCACAAAATTATCAACCGGTCCGCATTGCAACCTTACTCAATGCCAAGTCCGTTACAGAGCCCTCTCCTGGAGTATTCATCTTTGATCTGGGACAAAACATGGTGGGGTGGGCACGGTTACAGGTTCGTGGACCGCGCGGCACTAAGGTACGTCTCCGCTTTGGAGAAGTGTTGCAGCCAAATGGTCAACTCTATACAGAAAACATGCGCTCAGCCGAAGCGACGGATACTTACATCCTGAGCGGGAATGGTCCGGAAATATTTGAACCGCATTTTACATTTCACGGATTCCGCTACGTTGAAGTCACGGGCTATCCCGGCAGACCGTTGCAGGATGCGGTTCAAGGCGTGGTGTTTCACACCAATTCTCCATTCACGGTGAAGCTTCAGTCCGGAGATGCAATGGTGAACCGATTGTGGCAGAACATTCTCTGGGGCCAGCGAGGAAATTTTGTGAGCGTGCCGACGGATTGTCCACAGCGGGACGAGCGTCTTGGCTGGATGGGCGACGCTGAAGTTTTCTGGAGGACGGCTTCTTACAATATGGCGCTGGATGCGTTCTCGCACAAATTTGCGCGTGACATGCGCGAGGCGCAAGCTGCGGATGGAAGATATGGCGACGTCTCGCCGCGATTTGGTCCCGATCTGGGCGCAGGCGTAGCAGGATGGGCGGATGCAGGCATCATTATTCCGTGGACTGTCTGGGTGCAATATCACGACCGCGACATGATTCAGGAGAACTGGGAGGCGATGGAGCACTGGATGTCGCATCTGGAGTCAAAGAATCCTGACTTTTTGTGGCGGAACGATCGCAACGCGGATTACGGCGACTGGCTTGCAATTGGCAGCAACACCCCAAAGGACCTGATTGCAACCGCGTTCTGGGCCTACGATGCAACGCTTATGTCACAGATGACCGCGGCCATCGGCAAACAGGACAAAGCTGAATATTATCACCAGCTTTTTGAGAAGATTCGGACAGCCTTCCAGGATGCTTTTGTGAAAGCAGATGGATCTGTTGGCAGCAACAGTCAGACCAGCTATGTGCTTGCGTTAAACATGAAACTTTTGCCGGAAGAGAAGCGGCAGCAGGCAGCAGACAGAATTGTAGAGGACATTGCGGCACACCACGGGCACCTGACTACAGGTTTTCTGGGGACACCTTTTCTGTTGGAAGTGCTCAGCCGTTCAGGTCATGCGGATACGGCCTATAAGTTGTTACTGAACCACTCATTTCCATCATGGGGATACATGGTGGACCATGGCGCCACAACAATGTGGGAACGATGGAACGGAGATCAGATGCTCGGAGATCCCAGCATGAATTCGTTCAACCACTATGCATATGGCGCTGTTGGCGCGTGGCTATATCGTTTTGCGGCGGGGATCGATACGAGCACGGAAGATAACGGCTTTCATCACATTCTGCTGCATCCACATTTCAATGAGTCGCTGGGCAGCTTATCTGTCTCCTATGAATCGCCGTATGGCACGATAAGCTCATCCTGGACGGATGAGCATGGTAAGGTTCAATGGAACTTCACTATTCCGCCGAACACCATTGCGACAATCGAATTGCCAGTTGCGACACATATTCTGGAGGAAGGGAAACCAATTGAGCAGAATTCTTTTCTGAAGATAAAGAAAGCCGGCAATGGAGTAGGGACGATAGAAGCAGTGTCAGGAAGTTATCAAACAGAATTCGAACTTGCAAAATGACTAACATTTGCATGGATGATTCGACACCATTGGGACGCACAACGATGTCGAATCATCATCCATCTAGCGAGTTGAGTGAACGGCGTGAATGCTTTCCGGGAGCGCCCATGCGAACAGGACGCCTCCGCTGCTCGTCATCACGTATTGCCTGCCATCGAGTTCGTAAGTCGTCGGTGAACTTTGCATGGGTGCGCCCATGCCTGCATGCCACAAGGTTTTGCCGGTGCTTGTGTCGAGGGCGAGCACATTGCCATGAGCATCTCCGGTAACGGTCAGGCCTGAGTCAGTGGTCAGTACGCCTGCCCCTGAGCCGCCCTGTCCCACTTCGTGAGTCCAACGAAGCTTGCCCGTCTGATAATCAATTGCCTCGATAACGCCTTTGCCCCAAAGGCCATAGTCCGCACCGGCCCATCCGTAATAGCCGTCAGCCGGCTTGGCGAAGTAGACACTGAAGCTGGGATGAGCATCAACGATGAACAGTCCGGTTTTAGGATCGAAGCTGGGAGAGCGGAAGTTGGTGAGACCACCTTCGTCAGGTGCGATGAGGCGGCCGTCGGGCGCAGGCTCCTTTTCCGGGTTCGGTATGGGATGACCTTGCTTATCAACGCCCGTCGTCCAATTTACAGGACCGTAAGGAACAGTCAGGAGGCTTTTACCGTTTGTGCGGTCAAGGACGAAGAAATAGCCATTCCGTGATGCCTGCATCAGCATCTTGCGCGGCTTGCCATGGAAGAGTCCATCCACGAGGACAGGTGTTTCGACGGCGTCCCAGTCGTGCGTATCGTGAGGGGAGACGGAGAATCCCCAAGCGAGATTTCCGGTGTCGGGATTGAGAGCCACAATGCTGCACGTGTAGAGATCATCTCCTGGGCGAGTCTTACCGCTAAGCACCGGTGTGGGGTTGCCGGTGCCCCAATAGAGAAGATTCAGCCCAGGATCATAGGTCCCGGTTATCCATGTCATGCCTCCGGTGGTGTTGTTGGGAGTGCCAGCAGGCGGTGTGCTGTCCCACTGCCACTGAGTTGCGCCGGTTTCCGGATCAATGGAGCGAAGATAGCCTGTGAGATTATCCAAGTCTCCTGAGACACCGACGATGACGTGGTTGCGGATGATGAGCGGCGCCATCGTAGTCCAATAACCCTTCTTGACATCTGCAACCTGGACATCCCAGCGTACGCTGCCGTCCTTGGCATTCAGCGAGATGAGATGGCAGTCTGGCGTAAGGAAGTAGAGCCATTCTTTATACATGGCGACGCCGCGCTGGCCGATGTGATCGCCCTGATCGGTGGGTTTGTTGTAATGCCAGAGCATGTGTCCGGACCGCGCATCCACCGCCCAGATGTTGTCCGGCACGGTGAAATAGAGGATGCCGTTGACAAGCAGCGGCGTGGACTTGATGGAAGCGCCCTGATCTGTCTGAAACGCCCAGGCTAGCCCCAGATTGGCAACGTTTTGCGGCGTAATCTGTGTGAGATGGCTGTGTCTCCTGCCGGAGTAGTCTCCGTGATACGTTGGCCAGCTGTCGGGTGAAGGATGAAGGATTGCCGCAGGGTCGAGACCCTGTGCGTTCAGAGAATAAGGCAGGGAAGACAGGAGCGCGGCTGCTGTAAATACCAAAGTATGTTTCAGAAAATTCATAGAAATGTGTGACCTCGCCATGGATTGCGCAGCTCAGCGCAGTGTCTGCAGATATGCCATCAGATTGTGAATGTCCGCATCAGTGTATTTGCTGAACAACTCAACGTGTGCATCAACCGGAGCATCCACGGTGTAACGGACGCGGGTAACGTCCCACGAATGATAAATGCTGTTTACATCGCGTAAGCCAATCGTGAATTCATCGCGATAAGCGAGCACTCCAGTGATCTTTTCTCCGGAGGGAAGGGTTACGGTCACGTGGCTTTTCGCGTCTCTCGGATAAAGCATCTGCTGTTCGAGTTGCAAACCTTCGAGCCGGGAGGCAATCCCAGCGAGATCGCCGGTCGGAGAATGGCATTTGGAGCATGTGCCTGCGCCGTTAAAGTACAGCCTGCCGGCTTCTGCGTTTCCGGTCTGGAGATCAGTGACATCAACGCCGCGACGGCCCCCGGGACGCGATAATGCCTGTGCCTGCTCCCGATGAATGAAGGCTGCGATGCTGTGTATTTCTTCAGAGGAAAAATTGAAAGCAGGCATCTTCTTGTCAGGACGGCCGTTGCGCACGACTTCCGCTATCTTGTCGCCGCTTACGTCAGCGCGAACGAGTTTGGAGCGGGTAAGATCAGGGCCAGTTTCGCCGCCTGCCGCATCCCGCCCATGACAAAAAGCGCAGTTGCGCTGGAAGATATGACCTCCGGTTTCCGCCAGGCTGTTGCTGGAGGAATGCGCGGATGCGGAGAGATCATCCGTTGCGAGAAAACGCAGCAATGCAGTCAGCTCTTCATGCTGCAGATGCGGAAATGCGGGCATACGGCCCTTGCCTGTATGGATCAGGGCTGTGATCTGCTGGTCTGACAATTGCCGGTCAACATCGAGCAGAGGCGGAAATGCAGGAAGGTTGCCTTCACGCTTGTCGCCGTGGCAGATGGCGCAATGTTTCGCATAAGCCTGCGCGCCGGCAATCTGGGGTGTATCGGTAGCCGATGTTTGTGGAGCGGCAGCACAGGTGGCTGCCGGAATAAATCCGAGAACGGCGGCAAGTAGAGTTGCAATATGAAGTCTCTTCATGATTCCGATGTACTACCCTTCAATCACGATTAAATCTTTGATTCTCTTTGCAGTTCCTAAAATCATGTGGTCAGTGGATCTATCCCGTGTATTTGATGAGCTGCATGAATCCGAAATCCATATGCAGCTGCTGATGACAGTGCATGAGAGTGTCACCGGGATTGTTGGCGACGAAGTCTACTTCAACCGTATCGAGCGGCATGATGTTGATAACGTCCTTCATCAGCCCGCTGATTTGCTTATCGCCTATGCGCGTGACTTCGAATGTGTGACGGTGCAGATGGATAGGATGCTGGTCTCCGCTTCCGTTACGGAAGACAAGACGGTAACGCTTGCCTTGCTGGACCATAAGCGGGTCAATGTTTGGCCATGATTTATTGTTAATGGTCCAGGTATCAAACTTCGATCCATGAAGAGGCCCGATATCGCGGAATGTGAGGGTGAAGGTTTCATCTGGCTTAGCAACATTCGCAGAGTTAGCGAATTGCGTGTAATCCCATTCAGCGGGCGCAGGGTCTTTCCAGACAGGAGCGCCTTTTTGTCCGGCATATTCGATCACAATGCCCAGTCCCATCTGTCGCGATTTTTCAAGGGTCGAGCCCAGTACCCAGACGCCCGGAGAATTCATTTCCACAATAGCGTCCACACGCTCTGCGACGGCAAGAGAGAGCACTTCGACAGACTTAGGGTTCGGAACAGGATTGCCGTCCATCGCGATAATTTTGAAAGTATGGCCGGGAAGCGCGAGAACTGCATTCTCGGTGGCGCTGGCGTTAAGCAAACGCATGAGCACACGCTGCCCTTGTTTCACGCGGATGGGCTCGCCTGCTCCCAGCATGTGGGCATTGATGGTGGCGTATTTGTAGCCAACATCGGAACCGGTGGTGAGCGGTACATTCGAAGATTGCTCGCGCATGGTTTCCACCATGGGCACGAACGACGGCTCCCAGTGATGAATTGCGAGGTTAATCTCCTGGTCATAATGAGCGGGCTGCTCGCGGCCCTCGATCAGGAGAAAGCCAAATTGTCCTGTATACGTGCCAAGCGCGAGGTTGTCATAAGCAGCGGCATGCGTGTGATACCAGCGCGTTCCGGAAGGCTTTGGCGTAAATGAATAACGATGCGTGGCGCCCGCGGAAATCATGGGCGAATCTTCTTCCATAGCGCCGTCGTTGAGCGAATCGATAGCCAGGCCGTGCCAGTGGACAAGATCATCGTTTGCCGTAGCGTTGGTTACATCAATGGAAACAGGCACACCTTCGCGCATGCGCAACACTGGGCCTGGAACCTGGCCGTTATAAGCAATGGTCTTAATCGAAATGCCTGGCGCTATGTCGAGTGTGTAAGGCTCGATGCGCAGACTGTAATCCGCTTTAGCTGATGCGGACTTCTCCATCGAAAAGGAACGTGGCGCAAGTGCATGCAGCGATTTTCCCGCAAAGAGAATGCCTGCTGATGAGATAAAAGTTCTTCGATTCATAACCTTGATTTTCTGTTTTCTGGAAACGTTTCCATTTGATCACATTAATAGCGTATCTGATATGCGTATATGCGCGCTAAACCCACCATGGAGCTGCAGGTTTTTCCCGGATGACGAGACCGCTTAAGAAATGCGCCGCCTTGGTTAAGCCTTCCTCTGGAGAAAGAAGGCTGTCTTCGTGCTCAATGGAGAGCACGCCGTCATAACCGAACATGCGCAGAGTCGAGACAAACTCCTTCCACCATTCCGCGTCATGGCCGTAACCGCACGTGCGGAAGATCCATCCGCGATTGCGCTCGTCGGTGTAGGGCTTGGT
>DATAQW010000136.1:0-28002 GCA_036264445.1 Pseudacidobacterium sp. | reverse complement strand
GGATACTTTGCGCAGGACGACTGGAAGGTCAATCCGCGCCTGACCTTGAACCTTGGAGTGCGTTATGACCTTTATACGCATCCTTACGAGGCGCACAACAACCAATCGAATTTCGACCTCACTTCACAGACGCTCCTGGTTGGAGGACAAAATGGCAATTCGCGGAGTCTGATTGACAACAACTACACCAACTTCGCACCCCGAGTAGGCTTTGCATATGATGTCACCGGTAAAGGCCAGACAGTGCTGCGTGGCGGCTACGGCATCTTTTACTTTCTCGACCGCGGTGGCGTAGGCAACCAGCTCAGCAACAATCCGGACTTCAATGGCTCTGCTGAATACCGCGCAACGGACGGCTATCGAATCACATTTACGGGTCAGGGCCCATCAAACGATAACAATAACGTAGATGCGACTCAGCCCTTACCTTTGCCCGTATTCGGCAGTACTGTAAACCGTTCAGACCCGCGCAATGTCAGCCTGGTTTCAGTGGACAAGCACCTGCCCACCTCCACGATTCAGGAATGGAACCTCCAGTGGCAACAACAGCTTGATGCCAATACTTCCGTAAACATCGCCTATGTTGGCACTAAGTCAGATCACCTTATGACCTGGTTCAACTTGAATAATCAGGTCCTCGACACTCCGGAAAACACCCTTCTGTATCCATTGCGGGGAACCATCACGCGCGGGATTGCGGCTGGCACCAGCAAATACAATGGCCTGCAAGTCTTCGTCAACCGCCGTTTGGCGCAGGGTTTTCAATTCACCGCAGCATATACCTGGTCGCACACGCTCGATGATTCAAACGGCGCATTCAACAGCGGCACAGCCGCCGCTGGAACACGTGTCTTCATTACACCAGCAGGCCCCGATCTTCGCGCCAACTATGGCAACGCTGATCAGGACCAGCGCAATGTTTTCGTCTTCAGCGCGCTTGCCGAGCTACCCTTTGGCAAAGGCAAGATATTCGCTTCGAACATTCCAACCGCGCTCAATTACCTGATCGGCGGATGGCAAACCAATACAATCGTGACGCTTGCCAGCGGAACGCCTTTCGACGTTAACACAAACCAGGGACTCGCTCCGGATACTGGCGCTGATGTAGGCGCGAGTCCGAACAATCGCGCAGATGTGATCAAGCCCATCACCTACAGGAAGAGCGTGCATGAGTGGTTTAACACCTCGGCATTCACTGTTCCACCTGTTGTTTCCTCGACCGACACCGTCTTCACCCGACCGGGCACGCTTGGCCGCAATCAGCTTTCCGGTCCCGCGTTTCGCAGTATGGACTTGTCACTCTTCAAGAATGTTCCGCTTTATTCGGAACGGGTCATAGGGCAGTTTCGCGCTGAAGCCTTCAACCTCACGAACACCCCTGCATTCGCAAACCCGGATGGTTATATGCAGGATTCGAACTTCGGTGTAATCAGCACTACCCGCAACCGCTCCGAACGCCAGCTCGAACTGGCCTTCCGGGTCACCTTTTAGCCTTCATGAACTTTTATGGCGCTGCGCCGGCTCTTCCGGCGTGGCGTCTTTTTTCCTGCTGCACCTGCATTTTGAAAAGGATTTTTATGCTGCTGTTGAACCGTGTTGTCGCCAATCTTGTTGTGTTCTGGATCGCCTGCGGATGCGCCGTAGCTCAATCTGCTGCTTCGTGTTCAACACGGCAAGCAACCGCCCCGTGTGTCGACAGAATCGATCCACCAAACTGGTGGGCAAATATGCCGAGCCCGATGCTGCTGTTGCACGGCAATCATCTCAATAACGCGCACTTTCTGGTGAGAGGCAAAAATGTAGACATAGTCAAAACGCAGATTTCTGAAAACGGCCACTGGGCCTTTCTTTGGCTGAATACAGCAAATGCTGCTCCACAAACGCTAACGATTGAAATCACATCAACCGCAGGTTCTATAAAAAAGCAATTCGAGCTACTACAGCGCAATCTTGCTACAGCTGGATTCAAAGGTTTTTCTCCCAATGACGTGATGTACCTCATCATGATCGATCGCTTTGCTAACGGAGATACCTCGAACGACAAAATCGGCGACGATGATGGAGGACGCACACAGCCGCGTGGATGGTATGGCGGTGACTTCAGGGGAATCGAAAATCATCTTGATTACTTGCAGCAGCTCGGCGTGACAACTCTGTGGCTGACGCCAATTCAGAGCAATACCAGAATGAAGGAGTCTTATCACGGATATGCAGCGACTGATCTCTACGCCACCGATCCGCACTTCGGCACGGTTGAGGATTATCAGAAGCTCGTAAAGGCTCTTCATGCCCGCGGCATGAAAATTGTATTGGACACTGTTCCAAATCACGTCGGTGTCGAAATCATGTGGGTGAACGATCCGCCTGCACCCAACTGGTTCCACGGAACACGAGACGACCATTCGATCGCAAAGTCACCCTTCCGCTATCTGCCTGATCCGCACGCAACCCCGCGTGATACGGCAAACATCACCGAAGGGTGGTTCACCAGCAACATGCCGGACATGAATCAGGAAAATCCACTGGTGGCAAAATATCTCATTCAGAACACAATATGGTGGATTGAAACTGCCAGGATCGATGGCTTGCGCGAAGACACCTTTCCATACGTGGGACGCCAGTTCTGGTCTGATTTCCACCAGCAGATTCACATGCTTTACCCCCATCTGACGGCAGTTGGCGAAGTATTTGCGCCGGAAGACACGATAGTTTCCTATTTTGCCGGGGGTGTGAAGCATTCGGGCATCGATACGGGCTTGACCACTCCCTTCGACTACCCTCTTCAATTCACATTGCGCAACGTGCTGGCTCATGGCAAGCCAATGACAGCACTTGAAGAAACACTCGGCAATGACTGGCTCTATCCACAACCGCAGAATCTTGTGACATTCTTCGGGAACCACGACCTGAAGCGCTTTCTATCAGAACCCGGAGCCAGCGTTGCCAGCTTGAAAATTGCATTTGGATTGATTGCCACCATGCGCGGTATGCCGCAACTTTATAGCGGAGATGAGATCGCCATGCGCGGCGGCGATGATCCGGATAACAGGCATGCCTTTCCCGGTGGGTTCCCTGGAGACACAACCAATGCCTTCACCCAATCTGGACGCACACCAGAGCAGCAGGAAGTTTTCTCATGGGTCCAAGGATTGCTACAGCTTCGTGCGAATGAGCCTGAACTGACTCAAGCTCAGCAGCAGAATATCTTCGCGGATGACACGACGTTTGCCTTCGTGCGCGGTTCGAATCTGGAGACTGGATGCCAGAACGGAGGAAGCCGAGTGCTGGTCATTACTCAAAAAGATCCCGTACTGAAGCACCTCCAGTTAAAGACAGCACAAACGGCGCTCAATGGCTGTGAACACTTTGTACAGCTATTTCCTTCAGCGTCTACTCAAGTACAGGCGACGAACTCTTCTTTCGATTTGGATATTCCCTCGAATAGCTTCCTCATTTATCGCGTGACTCAATAAAAGCTAAGCGGTCGAAATTACACCAAATCGCCTGTATCTCATTAATAAATAAAAAGTTAATAGAATGAAATTCCTGTCATCTGGGCCAAAAATCTCCCGTTATCTTCTCCTTTCCTTGTAATTAGGACTTAAATTGTCGTATATTCTCGATTGTCGCTAAGATGCTGACTCCTGAGGAGTAATTCTCAAGTTTTCATAAATCGTGAAACAGCAAAATTGCTTAGAAACACCAAGTCCCCGCGGCTGAATTCTCTTGGCGGAGAACCGCGAGGACTCGGAAGCACCACAGCATTTGTGACTGCGGACTGACTTCATACTAGGTCCGCTGATTGACAACTTCAACTGCCAGTTGCGCAAGGCGTTATGCAACCGGCCTGGAGAGCCAAGTTGAGCAAAAAACAGCGGAACCGCGCCGGGCGTCGCGCCTGGTTTGCGCTTGGAACAATCGCGGCCTATGCAGCCGTCAGCGTCAACGGAAAAGCCCAGGTTGCCTATGCGCAGAATGGCGCGCCAAAGAAGAATTCTTCCAACACACAGGCCCAGCTTCCGGTGTGGCGTTTCGACATTCCGGCTGGACCGCTGGATGCCGCCCTTGCGCAATTCACAAAAACAACTGGAATCGCCGTCGAATTCACCATCCCTGCTGAAACTGTTCCAGGATTTCATTCATCCAGAGTTTCCGGCCTTTATTCAGTGCAGCAGGCCCTCCGTCAGATTCTCGCAGACACCGGACTCACCTACTCCGTGACCGGCCAGGACACGATAACCATCGGCGTGCAGCACTCTGAATCGGTCAATGTCTCGGCCAGTGTTACAGACAGCATAGCTCTGGCAACAATTCCCACTCCGCTGATTGATACGCCGCAGTCCATCACTGCTGTGCCGAAAGAAGTGCTGTCTGAGCAAGGAAACACCACACTTCGTGATGCATTGCGCAATGCTCCGGGAATCAGCCTTGCCGCTGGAGAAGGTGGATCACAGGGCGACAACCTCACCATTCGTGGATTTACCGCGCGCAATGACATCTTCCTCGATGGAATGCGCGATTTTGGCAGCTATTACCGCGATTCGTTCAACTATGAGCAGGTCGATGTTCTGGAAGGACCGGCCGGAGTGAGCTTCGGTCGTGGATCAACCGGAGGCGTCGTTAACCAGGAAAGCAAAATGCCGCAGCTTCATCCCTTCATCAATATGGAAGGCGATTTTGGCACGGATCTCACACGCCGCTTTACTGCCGATATAAATGAGCCTTTGCCTGATCTTGCCCACGGTTCAGCCATTCGACTGAATGTGATGGCACATGAATCGAATGTGGCGGCACGCGATGTGGTGGAAAACCGCCGCTTCGGTTTTGCGCCCACGATGAGCTTCGGTTTGCAGACGCCAACACGCCTTACCGTTGGCTATTTTCATTTTTCCGAAAACGATATTCCCGACTACGGCATTCCCTGGTACTTCAATACTGTCGCGCCAGTGGCCCGGCACAACTACTATGGTTTCAGCGACGCCAATTACCTCAAAACCAATGTCGACATAGCCACGCTGCGCGCCGATCATGACCTTGCCAACGGCTCGCTCCTGCGCAATCAGCTGCGTTATGCAAATTACGTTCGCGATGCACAGATCACCGAACCGCAGGTGAACACTGTGAGCAGCGGAGCGATTACTCCCTCCACACCGCTTGAGCAAGTGCAGGTAAACCGCAATCAGATCGCAGTGGACAGCACAGAAAGCTTTTTGTGGGATCAGGCAGATGCCACGCTGAACAAACACATCCTCGGCACAAAACATCTTGCCGTTATCGGCATCGAAGGTGGACGCGAAACCTCTGATCCAGTACGCCCGACTTTCTATGCTCCGCAAATCGTGAATGGCAGTGTCGTGAGTATCAATACAGTGCCGACAACAAGTCTGTTGCATCCAAATGAAAACCAGAGCTTCAGCGGAACCTCGCTGCCCAGCTCCAATGTACATACCACCTCTACAAGTGTCGGCGTCTATGCACTAGATACGATTGAACTCGGCAAGCGTTGGATATTGAGCGGCGGCGGGCGTTGGGACCGCTTCAACACCAGCTACAACGCAGTAAATTACGCTTATCCTGCACCAGGCCAGACGACCGTCACCGCTTCCCAATTCAATCGCCTGGATGAAAAGCCTACATGGCGTGCCGCACTTATCTTCAAGCCCGAGCAGAATGGCAGCATTTATTTCGACTACGGTACGTCATTCAATCCATCGGCAGAAACTCTCTCACTGAGCCAGGGAACAGCAAATCTCCCGCCGGAAGAAAACCAGACCTATGAGTTTGGCAGCAAGTGGGACATGAACTCAGGCAAGCTCACGTTGCGCACTTCCCTCTTCCGTACCGATAAAGAGAATGCGCGCGAAGTTTCGCCAACCAACTCACTGCTTTACGTGCTCGCAGGCAATCAACGTGTCGATGGCGCTGAAGCCGAAGTGCAAGGTCACATTAACAGCCGCTGGGAGCTGCTCTCCAGCTACACCTACATGCATAGCGAAGTGGTGAAGTCACAGTTTTATCCGGCATCGGTAGGTTATCCGCTCGCAAATGTTCCGGAAAATCTTTTCAATTTGTGGACCGAGTACCGTTTGCCACGAGGGTTTGAAGTAGGCGCGGGCGGAAACTTTGTAGACAGCCGCACTGCAAGTTCCACAGTTCCTCTCGATTCGACAACAGGCCTGCTTAAGGAAGTTCCCAGCTACTGGGTCTTCAATGCAATGGCCAAGTACGAGATCAACGAGCGAATCCAGTTGCAGACCAATGTCTACAATCTTGCCAACCGCAACTACATTGACGAGGTTCACCCCGCGCACATCGTTCCGGGAGCCGGTACATCGGCCCTCTTCGGCATGAAATTCAATTTCTAAGCAGACAGAAATATCAACACAGGGTGGCCATCCTTTCGCCATGCGAAAGGTGGAACACCACGAACTCTATAGGAAAAACAGATGCTACTTACCATCCCTGACATACTTACCCCTGAACAGGTCGCACATGCCCGCCAGCTTTTCGCAGCAGCTGAATGGGTCGATGGCCGCGTGACGGCAGGCCATCAGTCAGCACTTACGAAAGACAACGTGCAGCTTCCGGAGGATTCACCCGCAGCGCGCGAAACAGGAGACATCATCCTCAACGCACTCGGCAAGAACAGCCTCTTTATTTCGGCCACGCTTCCATTGCGAGTCTTTCCGCCGCTGTTCAACCGCTACTCCGGCGGACAATCTTTCGGCACACACGTTGATAATGCCATTCGTCAGGTCACCGGAACAGGCCATCGCATCCGCACTGATCTCTCAGCAACATTGTTCTTCAGCAATCCGGATGAGTACGATGGTGGCGAGCTCGTCATCGAGGACACATACGGCATTCACAGCGTCAAACTGCCTGCCGGACACCTCGTACTCTACCCATCCACCAGCCTGCACCACGTGCGCCCTGTTACGCGCGGCGCACGCACATCATCTTTCTTCTGGATTCAGAGCATGATTCGCGATGACGGCCAGCGTACTCTGCTTTTTGATCTCGATGTAGCCACGCAGCGCATCGCGACTGAATCACCCGCGCATCCCTCCGCAGTGCAGTTGACTGGCGTCTATCACAATCTCCTGCGCCGCTGGGCGGAGATGTAAGCATGAGCGTGACGCCTCGCAGAGTTTTATTCTGGCTTCATCTCACTGCCGGTGTAATTGCCGGCACGGTCATCTTTTTTCTTTCCGTAACCGGAACATGCCTTGCCTTTGAACGGCAGATGATCGGATGGGCGGATGGTTCGCATCGCATCGTTCCGCATGACGGAATGAGACAACCACTGTCTGCGCTGATTGAAAATGTGCAGAATTATGCGCACGCTCCGGCAACCGCGATTGCTGTTCACGGTGATTCCTCTCTGCCATTGGAGGTCACCGTGGGACGTGAGCCCGCGAGAGTTGTACTGGTAGATCCCTACTCGGGTGCGATTGTCGGAGAATCGGCTCCTCGCCTGCGCAAGTTTTTCGCTGAGGTTACAGCATTGCATCGCTGGTTTGGCATGCAGGGCGACAATCGAGCTGTAGCCCGGAGTATCAAAGGCGCATTCACGTTAGCGATGCTCTTCCTCGTCTGCTCAGGCATTGTGCTCTGGATGCCTCGCAAATGGACCCGGAATCGCATTAACAAATCATTATTCTTTCGCCGCGACCTCGAAGGCCGGGCGCGCGATTGGAACCGGCACAACGTTATCGGCATCTGGCTCGCTGTTCCGTTGCTCGTCATCGTACTTACCGGAGTCATTATGGCCTATCCGTGGGCCAACGATCTCCTTTATCGATTGGCTGGAAATGCTCTTCCGCCGCAGCAAAGCGAGACTGTACAGCGTGGAACTACTCACGCACATGGCAACCATGCCGTAGCTACTGTTCCCAGGATTGAAACACTCATGACTGTCGCAAGCCAGCAGATACCTGATTGGCGAACAATCACAGTACGACTGAATCCTGTAACACTACAGGTTGATCGCGGAGATGGCGGACGGCCTGATCTGCGCACGCAGATCACTCTCAATGACAGCGGACGTGTGCTTCGAACAGAATCTTTTTCCAGCTACAACAAAGGACGCCAATTGCGGGCATGGGCAAGATTCACCCACACCGGAGAAGCCGGAGGCATCGTGGGTGAAATCATTGCCGTTGTTGCCTCCATAGGAGCTGCAGCGCTCGCATGGACCGGATTTGCTCTTGCGCTCCGTCGCCTGCCGTTTCCGAAAAACAAGCGCCTGGAGACATCCATAAGCTAAGCAGGTTGGTTACTCCACTTCCTGCTTGGCGCGATATCCATCGCGAGAGATGATGTCATACTTCAGAGGCTTGTGTTTCTCATCCTGCATTCGCAGCGGATGTCCCTCTTCATCAACCAGGTCGACGCGGAGCTTACGGTAGGTGCCATCCTGCTTCTGGTTTATTGGGTGATAACTCAGCACATACTGGTTGCGAATCGAATCATTGATCTGATGAAAAATGTCCGGCATCTCTCCGGCAAAGCGAGGAAAGAAGGCCATTCCGCCAGTCATGCGGGCAAATGTGGTCATCTGGTTATCGGCCTGCAGGTAGTCCAGATTGCGAATCGGCCCCATCATCCCTGCGCCGTCTGCCATGATGCGCGCAGTCTGCCCTGTGCCAACCGTGAAGATAGTGACATTGGGTGTGGCTTTGATCTTTTGCAGCACCTTATCAAGATTGATTTTGCTGAAAGTATCACGCCCCGATGAAATCAGAACGACGTACTTACGGCCATCCACACGCGTCAGGCGGTCGAGCGTTTCATAAAGAGCGTCGAAAAGATTCGTCTCATGCCATGTTGGAATCGTCAGCGAACTCAATGCCTGATAGACAAGCCGCTTGTCCTGAGTGAAGTCGGTCAGGATTTGCGTGTGCATGTCATAGGTCACGACCGCGATGTAATCATCCGGCTTGAGCTGCTGCGCAAAGGTATACGCAGCATTTTCCATGTCTTGAATAAACCACCAGCTGGTGGAGGCAAATTCCACGACAAGAACCGCTGTAATCGGGGCCTGGATCCGCCGGAAATCGGTAACCTGCTGCGCGACGCCATCTTCGTAGACACGGAAGTTGTCTTTCTGAAGATTGGGCACAAACTGGTGCGTCTTTTCCAGGATCACGCCGACATCCACGTTCACCACCGGAACGTTGACCCGCAATGAATAATTCTCTAATCCCGGCGGATTCTTGACCTTAGGCTCGGGTGGAGGAGGCGCTGGCTCTGCTTCGCTTTCCTTCTTTTTCGGGATCGCAATTGCGCCGTTATCACCTGTTGGGCCGCCCGCATCGGGAGCATTTTGGTCCTGCTGTTGTTGCTGCTGGCCTTGCTGATTTGTCTGGGTCTGCTGCGGTTGGCTTTGCTGCTGTGCCGGAGCAGGTATTTCTGCACCAACAAAAAGCGCAAGCGCACAGGAAATGAATACTTTACGAATTTGCGGCCAGGCCAACGGATTTATCATGCGTGCATTCATTGTGAAACTCCGAAGGGTTCTACTGCAAGCATCTATGTGAGAACACTTGTGACAAAACCGAAATGATTTCGTCACAAAGAGCACCTGAAGTACTCTATTACTGTAGACGTGAATACCCGCCTGAAAGATATCGGTTGGCTCATCTTGTTGGCAGCAACAATGCTCACGGGCCAGACTGCGCCTGTGGTTACTGCTCTGCCAGTTTTCCCTCCGCCTTCTTCCGCCGGACTTTATCCTCTTTCGCAGGTGCATCGCGGCCTGCATGGAGTGGCTTACACCGTGTTCGAGGGCACGCAGCCCGAGCCAATGGGTGTAGAGATTCTTGGCCTGCTGCACAATGCGCTTGGGCCGGGTCAGGACATGATCCTGGCGCGCCTGGAAGGCACAAAGCCGGAGTACACCGGCGTCGTTGCCGGAATGAGCGGGAGTCCCGTTTATATCGACGGCAAGCTGCTGGGAGCCCTCAGCTATCGCATCGGCCTTTTCAGCAAAGAACCCATCGCGGGCATTACTCCCATCGGTCAGATGATGGAAGTGGCGCACCATGACCAATATCTGATCGCCTCAAATAACAACGAGGGCACAAAAGGTTCATCGGCGGAAAATGCCGTTCCCGATGCTGTGCAGACCAGTGCGATTCGCCCCATGGAGACGCCGCTGGTCTTTACCGGATTCAGCCAGCAGGCTCTGGAGTTCTGGAAAGAACATACTCCTTCCCTTGGCCTGACAGCAGTCGCAGGAATCGGCGGCTCATCGAGCGAAGAGAAGCAACCGGAGCCAATCATTCCCGGCTCAGCAGTGAGCGCTTTGCTCATGCGTGGCGACCTTGAAATCGCTGCGACCTGCACGGT
This sequence comes from Pseudacidobacterium sp., assembly GCA_036264445.1. Lineage (GTDB taxonomy): Bacteria > Acidobacteriota > Terriglobia > Terriglobales > Acidobacteriaceae > Pseudacidobacterium. Next base: position 17,649 of record DATAQW010000136.1, on the reverse strand, counting down.
GACTTACGTCGACCCGAAACAGCTTCTCGCCTGCGGGCACCCCATTACCCAGTTCGGCCCCGTATCGATGCCGATGACGAAGGCACAGGTTGTAGCTACCCTGCCATCGCAGTACAACGCGTTTAAGATCATCAACACCACGGAGACGGTCGGCGCCTTTACTGAAGACCGCGAATCGGCTATTTTTGGCCAGTTTGGCCAGCAGGCAAGCATGATTCCGGTGACGGTAAACATCAACGGCGAGCCGGTTCCGCACACGCTGCACATGGAAGCGGTCGACCAGGCACAACTCACTCCAATGATTGTGATGGTAGCGGTATTTCAGGGGTTGATGCAGCGCAATAACTTCACGGCAGAAACAAGCTACCGCGTTCGAAGCACGGTCGACATCCCAGGCTTTCCAGCTGTGCATTTCAGTGGGCTAGCCGCGCCCGGCGATCTTCCGGCAAATCTGACAGCAGCGCTCATGGTTGGCGAGCAATTTACCCGCCTCTACGACAACGCTGCGCGTCAGGCTCCAATTCACAACGTAAATATCGAAATAGAAGCGGTTCCGAAACGGCTCACTTCGCAGCTTGAAAGCGCGCAGGTTACGTCAACCATCGTCCATCCAGGACAGACCGTCGTCATCAGTGCCGCGGTTCGGCCCTGGCGCGGCGAAGTCCAGAATGTTCGTATCCCAGTTACCTTGCCTTCGGTCCTTAGGGAGGGCCAGGTGCGGCTGTTGGTGAGCGACGGCAGCACTCTTGACCGGCTTACGCAATCGCCTTCGCGCTTTGCCGGCAGCCAGCCCTTGGATGTAGCTGCGACCATCGAACAGCTCAATAGCCAGCATGAGAATGATCACCTGTATGTCACCCTTCTGGATCCTTCGCCTCAGGCAGTCCTGGATGGGCGCACGCTCGCTACAGTCCCTGTTTCCATGGCGAATGTGCTTGAGCCGATGCGTCAGAACCAGAAGCTGACATTGAATGGCGAGTCAGCCGTGCCGCTGGCGTCTGTCTCAACTGACAGTGTGTTAAGCGGACAGCAGGTGTTGACGCTGAAAGTGGAATAAACCGTTTATATTACCGGATTTGGATCTTTAGCTTTGATAAGCTGGCCAGCAGCCAACGATAGCAAATCACTTGCTGCGCACTCCGCGCTGTCAACCACCATATAATTATCACCACCGGATTTTTTGGCGCGGTACATAGCCAGATCAGCAGCATGCCAGAGCCGCAGTCCATCGATTCCATGGTCCGGATAGAGGGCAATTCCAATGCTGGCGGAAAGCTCCAGGTCTAAACCAGCCACGATAAATTCCCTGCGAAATCCGGCTAGCAGGTCGGCAGCAACCTTTTCTGCATCGCCAACCGAATGCAGGTCGCCAAGAACAATGGTAAATTCTTCTCCGCCCGTGCGAGCGACTGTGTCTGACTCGCGCAGGCGCGCGGTAAACCGGGATGCTACTTCCTGCAGACAAGCATCGCCAATGGCATGCCCATAATTGTCATTGATTTGCTTGAAGCGGTCGAGATCGATGCACAAAATTGCCACTTTGGAATTGTGCCGCGACGCATTTTCCAGTGTATGGCGCATGCGCTGATCAAGCAAAAAGCGATTGGGCAGGTTTGTCAGCGAATCGTGGTGGGCGCGATGCACAAGCTGCTCGTGCAGACGCTGCCTGTCGGTTACATCAATCACCATGCAAAACCGCGCATTGAATCCCTCGAATTCGATGGGATGGGAAGATATCTCCGCCTGAAATTCACTGCCGTCTTTTCTCTTGTGTACCCACGGGCCCGTCGTCCTGATGATTGCTTTTGAATTTGCAATGACCATTTCAATGCCGGGTCCGGCTGCCGCTTCATGCAGATCGAAGACGGTCAGGCTTAGAAACTCCTGCCGGCCATATCCATATTGACGGAGTGCTGCATCATTTATCCGCAGGAACGAGAACGAACCTGTGTCATAAATGAACATTGGGTGCGGGTTGCTGTCGAAGAGCAACCTGTACTGTTCGCCCTGCCATTTCGCCGCAAGAATCTGGTTCTCCATGAGCGTAAGAATCATGCCGAATTCGACGAAATATTTCGGCACATTCCATATCCGAGGAGGAACGGCCAGATGGGGGAAAAACTGCGCTATCGTCACTCCCACTGGAAAGACCATAGCCCATGCCAACAGTCCGGCGGATGCGGTTATCACTCCGACTGAGATACGGCGGAAATCACTCCAGAATAGGACCGCATTCACCAGAAATATCTGCATGAGGATGACGGCCATTCCGAGATCAGCGTACTTACGGGCAATCAAGATGAATAAGCATGCGCCGAACAATGCCGCAGCAATGTTGTTTATCCAGAGAGCGACTCCTCTGTTCGAAATAAACCGGTAGCCGGTCCAGGCAGCGAGGCTCTCGCCAACGACTACAAGACCAAAAAGCAGTAACAGTTGCGAGTAATCGAAGGCAACGAGGAAAAGGTAGACAATTGCTGGAACAGAACAGGCAATCCCGACGAGGATAAGGTCTCTTGGCGTCAGATAGCAGGCAGTCGAGGCGAGAATAAAGCAGACCCCCGCAAGAATGAGTCCACTGACTCCAAGGACGGCTTGCATGTTTTCCCAGAAAGGCGTTTCAGGGTGCGGAAGCAATATCGCGAAATGAGCCAGCACAAACAACCAGCCAGCAATCCAGAAACGAAGCCGAAGAGATGCTCTCCTTCGGTATATGACCCCGAAGACAAGCACCAGCAATCCAAGAACTAAGATGTCTTGCCAGTTACTCTGCATTGCCTTCCCCTGCCAAATATGATCATCGGCGGCAATTGAATAAGGAATAAACGAGTCGCAAAAGAACACAAAGAGATCAGCTGGAAAGAAGGGGGATACTGTATGAAAACCAGCTAACCAAAGCCCAAAAATTCATATAATGATGATTTTTAAACTTATAACTATGGTGGGCAGTGCAGGGCTCGAACCTGCGACCTCCTGCTTGTAAGGCAGGCGCTCTAACCAGCTGAGCTAACCGCCCGGGAAACTTCCCGTTCCGTACTTCCGGAGCGAACATTTAGATTTTATCAGGCTGGAGAACGAAGAGCATACTCAAAATACCGGAAAATCCGGGCTCCACTGATACACTGACCGCTGTGCGCCGTCTGATTGTGAATGCAGATGACTTCGGCCTGACCAACGGTATAAACCGCGCTGTCGTAGAACTGCACACATCTCAAGCACTTTCTTCCGCTACATTGATGGCCACCGGGGACTCATTCGTTGAGGCTGTGTCAGATGCTCACAATCAGCCATCGTTAGGAGTGGGCTGCCATGTAGTTTTGGTGGATGGAATGCCTGTTCTGCCTCCCTCGCAAATTCCTTCGCTCGTCGGGCCAAATGGCCACGAATTCCGCCTAAAATTGAGCACCTTCGTCGCCGACCTGCTTCGCGGCGGTATCGACGACACGCAGATTGAAGCCGAAGCCACAGCTCAGATTCGCAAATTGCAGGAGTCGGGCATCGCTGTTACACATCTCGATACGCATAAGCACACGCACATGTTTCCCCGCGTGCTGCGCCCCTTGTTGCGCGCAGCACTGAAATGCGGAGTAAAAGCCATCCGCAATCCCTTTGAGCCAAACTGGAGCCTGAACGCTACAGCGAATGCGGGGCACGTTCGCAAAATGCAGGTGCGACTGCTGCGCTCGCAGAGCGCTTCCTTTGCACAGGAAATAAAGCAGGCAGGCTTGATAACCACCGATGGAGCCATCGGCGTTTTGGCCACAGGAACACTCGATACACAGACGATTCGCAATCTTCTCGGCGCCATGCCTGACGGCACATGGGAGCTCGTCTGCCATCCCGGATACAATGACAATGTTCTGCAACAGCAACGGACGCGATTACTCGAAGCCCGCGACGTTGAGCGGACCGCGCTGCTGGAAACCATTCCTCATGCCGGCGTCGATCTCATCTCCTTTGGGCAACTCTAAATGCAAAGATATAAGTTGTTAGCTTACAGTCGCAGTCTCTTTCCCAGCTGGGGACTAGTAACTGGCAACTTTGTTAAAAGACGATACAGATTGAATCCAGCACAAAATGTCTGAGTCAAATCTGTAACCGAGAGACAGCCATGAAGATTGGAATCACCTGCTATCCAACATACGGCGGCAGCGGCGTTGTAGCAACGGAACTTGGAATCGAACTGGCTGCGGCAGGACATCAGGTCCACTTCATCACCTATTCACAGCCGTTTCGTCTCACCGGACGCGAACAGGGCATCTTCTATCACGAAGTTCCGGTGTCAAACTATCCGCTCTTTGAATATCCGCCCTATGATCTGGCCCTCGCTTCGCGCATGGCGGAAGTAGCCGAATACTATGGCCTTGACCTGTTGCACGTCCACTACGCGATTCCGCACTCGGTCAGTGCGCTCCTGGCACGCCAGATGCTCGCTGCACGCGGACGCCATCTACCCTTCGTAACGACGCTACACGGAACCGATATCACTCTCGTGGGGCTCGACCGCTCATATCTGCCCATAACGCGATTTTCTATCGATCAGAGCGACGGCATCACATCCATCTCGCAATATCTGCGTGAACGAACGATCAAGGAGTTCAAGACAAAGAGTGAAATCGAAGTTATTCCGAACTTCGTGAACTGTGATTTTTACGTTCCTCTCGATGGAGAAATCCGCGAAGAACTCCGCTCCCGTTACGCCGCACCCGACGAAAAAATTCTTATCCACCTCTCGAATTTCCGTCCGGTAAAGCGCGTCACCGATGCAGTGGAAGTCTTCTCTCGCGTCAACAAAGAGGTGCCTGCGCGTCTTCTGCTTGTTGGCGACGGACCTGACCGCTCTGCAGCCGAATGGCTGGCTCACAAGAAAGGCATTCAGGACCGCATACATTTTCTTGGCAAGCAGGAGAGCGTGAATGAACTACTGCCACTCGCCGACCTCATGCTCATGCCGAGCGAGCTTGAATCCTTCGGCCTTGCCGCGCTCGAAGCCATGGCCTGCCGCGTTCCGGCAATTGCAACAAATGTCGGAGGCGTACCTGAACTGATCGAAGACGGGGTGAACGGCAGGGTCTTCCCGGTTGGAGACGTAGATGCAATGGCGGAAGGCGCTATCGAGCTGATAACGAATCCCGAAAAACTCGACGCCATGGCCACAGCTGCTCGCCAGACAGCACAGAAGCGCTTCTGCTCTACCAAAATCATCCCGATGTACGAAGCCTTCTACGGACGCGTGCTGGAGCGCGCTGGAGTGACAGTCGAGCCAGTCTCACCATCGTCATAACTGGCAGCCGGCATTTCCATACTGATGAGCGTCCCACGCCCGGGTCGGCTGGTCACGTCAAAAGTTGCCGCGTCGCCAAAAAGCACTTCGAGGCGTTCGCGCACATTATTCATGCCGATGCCCGTTCCTTGTCGCAAAACACCGCTTGAATGCGAGCGCCCGGGTGCTATACCCACACCATCATCTTCCACTTCGATCAACAGCTTGCCACTATCAAGCCTGCTGCGAATCGTAATCGTCCCACCGCTGATACGCGGCTCCAATCCATGCTTGATGCTGTTCTCAATCAGAGGCTGCAGGATCATGCTGGGCACTGGCAATTCCAGTGTTGTAGCATCGATTTCCTTGACCACCTTCAACTTGTCCGCGCCAAAACGCACCACTTCAATGCCGAGATAGTCATCCGTAAAATTCAGCTCATCGCGCAGCAGAACATATGAATCGTGGTCTTTGAGAAGCGCGCGCAGAATGTTCGCGAGCTTCACGATCAATTCACGCGCCTGCTCTGGACGAAAGCGAACCAGCGACGCAATCGAGTTCAGCGTGTTGAATAGAAAATGTGGATTGATCTGTCTCTGCAGTGCATCAAGCCGCGCTTCCAGCAATAGTCGTTTCTGTTCTTCCAGCTTCTGCTCGATGCGAATCGTATTCCATATCTTTAACGGGATGCCAACCACCATTGCCGCACACGCCCACACTGCAATGCGCACCAGCCAGGACGATGATGTGAGAGCAAAGAGCCGGGTCGGATAGATGTCGTGCAACCATCCCCGACACACTTCAAGGCCAACAATCAGAAACAAAAGCAGCACTTGCCGGTCAAAGCGCGGCTTCCGCAAATTGCGGCGCACCCAGCGATAGATACTCAGATCAACAAAGGGGGAGAATGACCAGATCTCTTCCTCTTCGACAAACCGCCCATACATGCCTGCAATCACAGCAACAGCAAGATTGAATGGCAGGCTTAGATACTCATGATGCAGCATCGACGGCAGGGAGAGCATTGCTCCCCCGACCACAGCCGAAAGCGGCCCCATGAGGATGCCGAGAAGAATCGTCGTTTCAAATGAGATGTCAGCCGCAAGAAAGTTAGGCACAATGACCCGTACCCAGACTCCCAGCGTCAATGGAATGCAGATGAAAGCTAGCAGCCCGAAGGTCTGTCCTACACTGCGATTTTCGATAAAAAGAAGTCTCTGGAAAGTGCGCGCACGCGCCAATGCGCTCGACACAGCCGCGGCTACGCCGAGCTTAATCAGCAACGTAATCAGGATGAGCCTTGGCTCGTACACGGTTTAACTGTACCTCTGCTGCATCTTTTCGGTCACTATTTCATCATTACTTTGTTGCGACTTGCACCCCATCCATGAGCATGTGCGCACATTCGTATAATTAATGCTATGCCGTTTGAAAGCGTAAAGAAGGTTGCAGACGCCGATTTCCCGACCCGTTGGGGCCGTTTCCGGATACTCGGATTTGAAGGCGTTACCGCTAATCCGGAACCGTGCAATGACAACCACCCTGCTCCTGCAGAAGGAGTTGAAGGAGCAGTGGCTTTGGTTATGGGCGACATCTACGCCGAGCCGCCCATTGTGCGCATCCACTCGCAATGTCTCACCGGAGATGTATTCCACTCCTTGCGCTGCGATTGCCGTCTGCAACTGGAATTGGCACTAAAGAAGATCACTGAAGCCGGCGCCGGAATCCTTCTTTACGAGCAACAGGAGGGTCGCGGCATCGGCCTGATGGCGAAGCTTAAAGCCTACGAACTGCAGGATCAGGGTTTGGACACGGTCGAAGCCAATGTAGAGTTAGGCTACAAACCCGACTGCCGCGAGTTCGAGCTGCCGGCTGAAATCCTGAAGCAACTCAAGGTACCCGCTGTACGCCTCATCACGAACAATCCTGAAAAAGTGGAAGCGCTCGAATCTGCAGGCATCCGCGTTGTCGAACGCATCTCAGCTGCGGTTGAAGAAGAAGAAACATTCCAGCGGTACCTGCAAGTCAAGCGCGAAAAAATGGGCCACCTCCACGAGGAGATGGAAGAAGAGACCCGTTAATCACCACTTCGGGTATTTGTCATCCTGAGCGAAGCAGAGCGCAGTCTATTTTCCCTTGAGCAGTACCTTCGCCGTAGTCACAATCTGCCCAACATGACGCTGTGTATGATCGGCCACATGCACCAGTAGCCCGCCAACACTCGTCGGCAATTGCTTCTTCCCTACAAAACGCGCCTCAGCCAGATCACCTGCCCCAAGCACACGAACGCGATTCGCCGCATCTTCCAATCCCTTTTCATATTCTGCAAATAGCTCTTCCCTGCTGCCTGCACCCGCATCCATTTCACTCTTGAGCGCCACAATCTGCTCACTCGAAAGCTGATTGCCTTCCGCATAGGTCAACAAACGATCGCAACTACGCGCAATATGCCGCAGATGGAATGCAATGGAAGCCAGTTCAAATGGACGAGCATGAAGATCAGCATCGGTCAATGATTCACACCAGCGGTTAACATCCTCTTTCGCCAATTCCAAAGCATGCAGAACAGCGCGCGCTACAGTCGGAACTTCCGTTAACGTACCGCGCAGCCACGGTTCCGGCGGTTGCGCCGGAGCTACCTTCATTTGCAATTCACTCACTCTTCAAAGCCCTTTCTTCTGCCGGAATTCGCGAACCACTTCAGCTGGATCGCGGTGCTCTCCGTCGACAGCTTCATTCATGGTACGCATCTCGTCTGCAGATATTTTATTTTGAAGATCGGCCAGCGCATCGCGCAATGCGGGCCAGCGTCTCAGCGCGTCCTCGCGCACGAGAGGCACCGCCTGATACGGCGGGAAATAATGTTTGTCATCTTCGAGAACTTTCAGGTTGAAAGCCGCAATCGGCCCATCAGTGGAGTTGCCGGCAATCATATCGACCTGGTGCGCATTCAGAGCACGATAAAGCAGTCCGAGATCCATCGTGCGCGGCGCCTCTTTGAAGTGCAGATCGTAGGCTTTGCTCAGACCGGGCAGTCCATCCGGACGCTGCTCAAACTCATATCCCACACCCAAACGCCATTGAGGAGCGTACTGCGCCGCCTCACTCAGGGTACTCAGATGCAGGCGCTGGGCATCTTCTCCGCGAATCACCATGGCAAAGGTGTTTTCGAATCCAAGAGGCTCTGTCACAGCAATTTGATACCGTTGCTGATACAGATTTCGTACTGTGCTCAACGCTGCTTCCGGATCGCGATTCACCGGCTGTTTGAGAATCGCTGTCAGCGCTGTGCCGGTGTATTCCACATAGGCGTCAATGCGTCCTGAAATCAGAGCCTGATGGCATATGTAACTGCCAGCCAGATAAAATCGCCTTTCTACTTTGAGTCCGGTCTTTGCTTCGATATGTTGCGCCAGCAACTCTCCAAGAATGACTTGCTCTGTAAAATTCTTCGCTCCAATGACAGGGTGATCAGGACGTGGCGGACCACAGCTCGTCAGCAAGGAACACAGGAGTATGAAGATTACAGGAAGCTTCCCGTTCACAACTTCCCCGCTCCAGGTACACGCGCCCAACCCTCGATCAATCCCAACAACCCATCCGCGCCAAGCGCAAGCAGCGCAGCCGGAATGGCGCCAGCAAGCACAAGCCGATTATCGACAGAAGCGACTCCACGAAAGATAAATTCGCCTAACCCACCTGCCCCGACGGCTGCCGCGATGGTCGCAATTCCTACACACGTCACAGTCGCAGTCCGCAAGCCCGCGAGAATCACCCCTGTGGCGAGCGGCAATTCTACTTTCATCAGCAATTGCATTTCAGTCATGCCAAGTGCCCGTGCCACATCTTTCACTGTGTGGTCAATGCCCCGGATCCCCGCATACGTGTTCCGGACAATCGGCAGCAAAGCGTATCCAGTCAGCGCGACAATTGCGATACGCGCAGCCCGGTCGCCCAGCCACGGTAAAGGCAGCAAGAAACCAAACATGGCAAGACTGGGAATCGTCTGCACCACATTTACAAAGCCCAGAACAGGCTTCGCCCAGCGCGGATGGCGTGTCAGCCATATTCCTGCAGGAATACCAATGAGGGAAGCAAAAAGCATCGCCGCGCCGGTGAGCCACAGATGTTCTAAAGTGAGCGTGCGAATTTCTGAACCATACTGTGCGAGAAAGCTGCTCATCGCGAAGCCTCTCTGCGCTTGAATGCCTGCGCATATTGCTTCACAGCGGGCAGGTCAGCATCCAGAAATTTTTCTGCCGGCAAGTTGGCGACGATACGGCCCTCTTCCAGCAGCACGATGCGCGAAGCAAGATATAATGCCTCATCCAAATCATGCGTTACCAGTAGCACTGTTTTTTTCAGCCGCTGGAGCAGGGCGCGCAACATCTCCTGCATCTCCACACGAGTCAGCGGATCGAGCGCGCCGAAGGGCTCGTCCATCAGCAGTATTGGCGGATCCGCAGCGAGCGCCCGCGCAAAGCCGACGCGCTGTCGTTGGCCTCCGGAAAGCTGATGTGGATAGCGAAGCGCAAACTTCTCCGGATCAAGTCCCACTTGATGCAATAGCCCGTGAATATGCCCCTTATTGGCACGGCTTCCATTCAGTTCGGGCACAAGACCAGCGTTTCGTTCCACTGTGAAGTGTGGGAATAAACCTGTCTCTTGAACAACATACCCAATGTTGCGTCGCAGTTTCGTCACATTCTGGCTGGAAGCGTCAGCACCACGCACAAAAACCTTCCCACCGCCGGGCTGCGCCATGCAATTCACCATGCGCAGCAATGTGGTTTTGCCGCAACCGCTGCGGCCAAGAATTGCAGTGGTCGTGCCCTCTTCAATTTCGAGGCGAATTCCATCCAGCAGCAGCCTTCCGTCAGGCGCTTTGAGGACAACGTCGCGAAATTCAATCGCCGCAGGCATGCTGAAAATAGTAAAGCCGGGACATCGCTGCCCGGCTTTAACAAATTAACCGTTGAATCTACGCACCCTCTTGAACTTCCGCCGGAGGCTGCGGGGACGCGCCTTTTACACGCACCACCGTGATCTTCGAAAAGCCTTCCTTAAAGTTCGGAGGACGCAAACGCTCGGCCATCTTCTGCATGACTTCATCGCTCACCATGCGCTCGCGACGGCGGTTGCGTTCCATGCAGACTTCAAACGGAACATCGAAGAAGACGGCTTGAACATCGTAGCCAAAACTCTTGGCCATCTTGATCCATTGCCGTCGTTCATGGGGCGAGAGATTTGTCGCATCCACGTAATTCCAGGGCATTTTGGCAATAAGGCGCGCACGCAACAGCGATCGCAAGGTAGAAAACACCAGCCCTTGGTAACGCTGTTCGGTAATGTCATCAAAGAGAATCGTGCGCAGCAGATCGCTCGACAGCGGAGTGACGCCCCGCCGTTTGAACCACGTTGTCTTGCCCGACCCCGGCAGCCCAATAGCCAGCACAACATAACCGCGCGGATGCCGCTGTGCCGCCTGTGGCTCCGGCGGAGGTGTCGATGGCGATTCAGGCTGTGTCTCTACAACATACTTGTCCGCTGCCTCTGCTTGAACTTCCTGGTGCGGTTCAACCGGCGCAGCATCAGCCAACACACCGGCTGGTTCGCCTGAAACTTCAACAGGAGCAGCAGTTTCTTCAGCAGTATCTTCAACATGCGCAGCCTCATCCGCGTAGCTGGGCTGCAGCGGTGCTGGCTGGTTGACGGGCAGTTCCTGCCCTATTTTGCCAGTGGATTCCGAAGTGTTCGGTCCACGCTTTGAGCGTCGTCTCATTCGTTCGCGCATCCATTCGCGCATGATTGAGGATGTAACACAGTTATTGCCATCGCCGCAAACCCTCTGTAAATTCCCCTGAAAAAATGCAAGCCGCCGGGTCCCCGGCATGCGCGATGTTCGCATGTTGGGTGGAAATAAATTTTGCTAATCGTCCTGAAAGACTTTCTTGATATTGACTACAGTGCTAGCATCGATATTTGGTGGCACTCCGGCGGTGGCCCGCCATCATTCTCTAAACCAAGGCCTTCGCAGTAAAACCTTTCAGCAACTCATTGAAGGAGAAAAGTTTGAATGGCAGTTAAGGTTGGCATCAACGGTTTCGGCCGTATTGGACGCAACGTCTTTCGTGCCTCGCTCGGTAATCCTGAGCTTGAAATTGTCGCGGTAAACGACCTCACCAGCCCCGCAACCCTCGCCCATCTGCTCAAGTACGACTCAATTCTGGGCAACCTCAAGAATGACATCATCGCCGGCGAAGACTGCATTGTCGTCGATGGCCAGAGAATCAAGGTTTTTGCGGAAAAAGATCCCTCCAAGCTGCCCTGGGATTCCGTCGGCGCACAGGTTGTCGTTGAATCCACTGGCCGTTTTACTGATGCCAACGCGGCCAAGGCTCACCTGCAGGGATCAGTCAAGAAGGTCATCATCTCCGCTCCTGCCTCCAATGAGGACATCACCGTCGTCCTCGGCGTGAACGAAGACAAGTACGACGCGGCAAAGCACAACATCATCTCGAATGCGTCTTGTACCACCAACTGCCTCGCGCCCGTTGTGAAGGTGCTGCATGAGAGCTTCGGCATCGTCTCCGGCATCATGACTACGATCCACAGCTACACCAACGATCAGGTCATCCTCGACTTCCCGCACAAGGATCTACGCCGCGCCCGCGCCGCCGCCATCAACATGATCCCCAGCTCGACTGGCGCAGCCAAGGCGCTCAAGCTCGTTATTCCTGAGATGGCCGGCAAGCTCGATGGCTTTGCCATCCGCGTCCCAACCCCGAATGTTTCCGTCGTCGACCTCACCTTCATCGCGGAAAAGCCCGCTACTGTACAGTCTGTCAATGAGGCTCTGAAAAAGGCATCGGAAGGTGCGCTGAGGGGCATCCTCGGCTACGAAGCCGGTGAGCTGGTATCGAGCGACTTCAAGGGTGACGCTCGCTCGTCCATCGTCGATGCTCCGCTGACCAAGGTCGTTGGCAGCTCGGTAAAGGTCATCAGCTGGTATGACAATGAATGGGGCTACTCGAACCGCGTTCGCGACCTCATTCTCTTCCTCGCGAAGAAGGGCCTGTAATTCTGAAGTTCAAATTATTTTGAAGAGGCACGGCATTAGCCATGCCTCTTCAAAAGGCTAAGGAAGAGCGGCTTTTAGCCGCTGAGGGATTGGTTAAGGGCTCTCCGCCAAAACCAACTACATATCCTCTAGAATTCAGTCGTTCGACGGAGCATTATCCATGCGCCAGAACATTCCAGGTTCCTCACCATTTGAGCCAGTCATCGGGTTCTCCCGTGCCGTGCGTGTTGGCGATGCCGTGCATATCTCCGGAACCGGTCCTGTAGGTGCGGATGCAGCCGATGCCGCCGCGCAAACCCGTCATATTCTCTCCATCATCCAGAATGCTCTTGAAAAAGCGGGAGCAAAACTCGAAGATGTTGTCCGCACGCGCATGTACCTGACGCACGCCGAAGACTGGGAATCGATTGGCCGCGTGCACGGTGAATTCTTTGGCAGCATCCGTCCGGCTGCAACCATGGTCGTAGTCGCAAAACTTCTCAATCCATCCTGGCGCGTCGAAATTGAAGCCGACGCTGTGATTTCCAGTGTAGAAAATATTCCGCCCACTTCTAAAATAGTGAAATGACGGTTGTGTTTTGAAGGGTAGGCGAGGGCTTTGCCCTTGCAAAAATCCAGATCAAAAGGGGCTTCAGCCCCTGAGGTAATTCTGAGAAAGTCTGCTTATGTTCAAACTATCGATTCGCGATCTTGACCTCCAGCACAAGCATGTTTTCATGCGTGTCGACTTCAACGTGCCGCTTACCGAGGACGGCAGTGAAATCACCGACGACACGCGCATCCAAGAGACTCTGCCCACCATTGAATACGCTTTGCGCCACAAGGCCAAGCTCATTCTCGCGTCACATCTGGGCCGCCCCAAAGGCAAGCCAAACTCAAAGTACAGCCTGCGTTCCGTAGTTGACCGCCTGCGCGTGCTGCTCGATCACCAGCTCGGCGAAAGCGTAAACGTTGCTTTCTCGCCGGATTGCGTCGGTGACATTGCCACCGAGCTTTCACGCCAGCTCGAGTCCGGACAGGTTCTGCTGCTCGAAAATCTGCGTTTCCATGCCGAAGAAGAAGCCAATAACCCGGACTTTGCAAAAGAGCTTGCTTCTCTGTGCGAAATCTACGTCAACGACGCATTTGGCAGCGCGCACCGCGCCCATGCATCAACAGAGGGCATCACTCATTTCGTCAAGCAGTCCGCAGCTGGCCTGCTGATGGAAAAAGAGCTGAAATATCTCGGCAAAGCTTTGACTGAGCCTGCTAAGCCGTTCGTCGCGATTCTCGGCGGCGCAAAAGTTTCCGACAAGATCGAAGTCATTGACAACCTCCTTGGTCAGGTCGATGCTCTGCTCATCGGCGGCGGCATGGCCTACACCTTCCTTAAGGCCAAGGGCCAGGAAGTCGGCAAATCTCTGGTCGAAGTCGACAAGATCGACATAGCCAAAGAAGCCCTCAAAAAGGCCGAAGAGAAAGGCGTGCGCTTCCTGCTGCCAGTTGATCATGTCCTCGCAGACAAGTTTGCACCCAACGCCAAGACGCAAATCTTCTCTGGCGACGCTCCTTTCCCCGAAGAGTGGATGGCCCTCGACATCGGTCCAAAAACCGTCGAGCTGTTTTCTAATGAAATCGCCGAAGCCCGCACCATCGTCTGGAACGGCCCTATGGGAGTCTTTGAAATGCCAGCCTTTGCCCAAGGCACCACAAAGATCGCCAAAGCCGTTGCGAAAAACATCGAAGCTATTACCATCATCGGCGGAGGCGATTCCGTTGCCGCGGTCAAGCAGGCTGGAGTAGCCGACCACATCACACACATCTCAACCGGAGGTGGCGCATCGCTTGAATTCCTCGAAGGCAAGAAGCTCCCCGGCGTTGAAGCATTAACGAATAAATAGGCGCGGGCCTTCAGCCCGCCCATCTCGCCAAGGATAAATAAGAAAAAGAATGCGAAAACCACTCATCGCAGCCAATTGGAAGATGTACAAAACCCCGGCACAGGCCGAGGAATACGTTAAAGCCTTCCTGCCCCTCATCGCCGGACACGACCGGGACGAGGTCGTCCTCTGCCCTTCCGATACATCACTCAGCAGAGTGATTCCTGCCGTTGCTGAATCGAATGTCGCGGTTGGCGCACAGAACATGCACTTCGCAGAAGAAGGCGCCTACACCGGCGAAACTTCGGTGTTGATGCTCAAGGCCATCGGAGCAACCCACGTCATCATCGGACACTCGGAGCGCCGTCAGTACTTCAATGAGACTGACGAGACCGTCAACAAGAAGCTCGCCACCGCGCTCAAGCATAAGCTCATTCCTATCGTCTGCATTGGCGAAGTCCTTGCCGAGCGCGAAGCCGGACACACCGACGAAGTCCTGCGCAAACAGATTTCGCTGGCCCTCGTCGGAGTCGTCCCCGAAGACGCGGAAAAGCTTGTCGTCGCCTACGAGCCTGTATGGGCCATTGGCACTGGCAAAACCGCCACGCCGGAGATTGCCGCTGCCGCGCATCTGCTCATCCGCAGCGAGATTGCCCGCCGCCTGGGGCGGCATGTGGCCGATACAGTCCGCATCCTGTATGGAGGAAGCGTGAAGCCTGACAATGCCACAGTACTGCTCAACCAGCCGGAAATCGACGGTGCCCTCGTGGGCGGAGCCAGCCTCGATCCACAATCCTTCGCCAAAATCGTGAAATATTAGCTGGGTGCCCCACATCTCGTAGAGATGTGGGAGTTTCGCCGGATGTTTTAGAGAAGGCAAACTGAAGGAAACGGCCCCAGGTTAGCTACGCGAACCTGGGGCACCCGGCTTACCTTGTTGTGGAGATTGCACCGGAAGCTGCAATTACCGCGCCATTTTTCTCACCTAACAACACCAGCGCTCCGCGCTGAGCGGGCAGCAAAAACTTCAGGTGCCCACCGCTTACAGCATCGCGGATATCCACTGGCTGGTCATCCAGCGATTCATTCGAAAAACTGTAGAGAACCGCGTCATCCAGCACGGTTGGAAATGCCAGTACTCCCGGTGACAATGTGCCGGTAAACGATGGCTTTACTCCTGCGTTCTGCAACGCATAGTTGTAGAGTGCGGCTGTCTGAGTGTAGTCTTCGGCAAATTCGACTGGATCAGCAGCCCAGAGAATATGCCCTTTGCCGTGGCTTATGGTTTCAACTGACTTTCCATCCGCGAAACGCAGTACATCAATCGGTGACTGCTGTGCCATCGTCGGATAAGTAATCTGAATTGGAGCTTGTCCGGGCAGCTGCAGGATCGATTGCCGCACTGAAAGCGGCAGCATCTTTGCCTGAACTCCGAGCGCGCCGAGCCGGTCAACAAACTGCCAGTGTTCATTGTGAGAGACGGGTCCGGAAACCAGCAACGTGCCGCCGTTATTTGCGTAATTCAGCAGTTGTTGCCACGCCGTATCAGTCAGTGCCTGCGATGCAGGTAGAATTACCAGCTTCGGCTGGCCCAATTCGGCAAGACGATTTTCCGGAAGCATGCGCGCAGGCGTGCGGGCGTAATAGCACAACGCGCGCAGAGCATGTTTCTGGACGCTGAGCGCCAGCGGGTCCTGGCCGCTGTACTGCAATGCCTGCGAAGTCACAATCGTTACCGCAGGAGGCTCAACATGCGTAAAACTCGCAGGGCTTTTGGCGATAAACGACGCATAATCCGCAAGCACATGCGCTTCAGGCTTCTCTGTGCCGTCAGGACGCACTGCGCCAATGGGAATCTCATTGTCGTTCGCCATATAAGCGTTTACGTTCCACAGCCATTCGAGTGCGCCTGTTCCCTGCGCGAATGCGAGAGCGATCTTGCGTTCCAGTTGCCATCCTTCGATTTCAGCACTGAAGCGGAGGTGAGCATCCTGCGTAAGACGGCGCTGTTCGCCCGTCTCCTGAATCAGCATCGCCTTGCCCGGAACCTTCGCTGCCAGAGATGCCCAAAGAATCGCGTCGAAGTCCCACCAGGTGTGGTTGGCAGTGAAGTCAACGAACTGCGAATAAAACGCCGGGGAAATACGGTTGCCGACACCATTTTCTTCCTGACCAACTGTGATGAGTTGTTGCGATCCACTCTCACGAATCACGCTCCTGATCTGCTTCACCCAGTCAACAAAGACGTCCTGCGTGAAGAGATAGTAGTCATAAATTTTGAGCGGATTATAGCCTGAGCGCACAGGATCGAAGTTCCACGCGCCAGCTTTGGGCAACGCCAGCGGATCCTGAGGAGCAATTTCAGGCGAGGTGGTGGTTGGCTGCAATTGCAGATCGCGCCCAATGCCAACCGAAGGCTCAACCCATGCATCGAGAAGCGCCGCATGGTCCGGATATTTCGCCGCCAACCAGTTGCGCCATGCCGTCTGCTCGAATACATCGCCCTGCGGCAAATGCTTCCACAGATTTCCATTGGCGCTCGGTTCGTTAATCAAGTCCCAGGCAAGAAACGGGACTGCATGAAAGCGGTTGACGAGAGAACTGACAAAGGCTTTCTGCGCGCGCAATCCCGCGGGATCGAGATATCCATTCAATCCACCGAAATTTCCCGGATAGAACGAGAAGAGATTGAACTGCACGGGCAGATGGTTGTGGCGAGCACACATCAGAAACGCTTCGATGGTGCGTAGCGCTGATTCGCTTGTTTCGCCATTCGATGTAAGCAGCGGCTCCCACGCAGTCCATAGTCCGCTGCGGATCATGTTCAGACCTTCGCCATGAATCTGCGCCATGTCGCGATCCCAGACATAAGCATTCGGCTTGATAAGATACATGCGTTGCACATCGCTGGACATGTAAGTAGTCCCAACAACCGGCAGTGGTTTTCCGTCGAGCGTGAAGTAGTCCGTGCCAACACCTAGTTTGGGGCCGGAAAGCAGGTAATCCCAGTCGCGCATCCAGAAGCCGCTGCGATATGTTCGCAATGGTTTGCCATCGCGCGAAAGCGTTGCCTCAATCGTATGAAGACCACGCCCTGCGGATGCTTCAGCCGGGAGAACAATGGGCTTCGACGAATCGGGGGCCACAGTCATCTCGACGGGCTGTCCACCTTCTTCGGCTGTTACTCTGATCTTGAGTTGATCTCCTGATGCCTGTGCACCGGCCGAATTCATCTGCTCGTACTGCAAACCCAGTGGTTCACCGGACAGAAACAGCGGCAGTCGTGGACGCAGCGTGAAACGATCATTTTGCCGGGCAGCTAATTTCGCAAGCTCTGTGAGTGTTTCTGCATTGGAGAAAAAATCGGCATCCGGTTCGCAGGCAACGAATATCCAGCGGCCTCCGATAAAACGGAAGTTGTTATGATCGATCTCGAAAATCGGCGC
>DATAQW010000121.1:0-10303 GCA_036264445.1 Pseudacidobacterium sp. | reverse complement strand
TTTTGATGAAAATCTTCTTCCGGTAAAGAACCAGAACAGGAATAAAGCAGACCGCAACAAAGGCAATCGAATAGAGCAGCGCCCCAACCGCCCGATCGGGAATCAGCGCAAACACGTTGGCGTAGATCATCTGACCAAGAGATTTGTGCTCACTGCCAAACTTGAATGCCCACAGTGTAGGCGACAGCAGCTCGGAAAATACGTACGCGGCAATCGCATTCGAACCAAAAACAAGCCATGGAAACGTCCAGCCACGCTTCCATTGTTTAATCTCTACAACCCAATAGCAGATAGAGAGTCCCAGCAGCGACCATCCAGCTGCAAACAATACATAGGAACTCGTCCAAAGCTTCTTATTGATCGGGAACCAGTGTCCCCATATCTTTCCTATCAGCAACCCGGCAATCGCTCCAGCAAGTATGCCGGCGAATTTCGTGCGGACGCTCTTTTCTGTACGCAGCCACATCGCGGTCAACATGCCCAGCAGCGCGGTTCCCAGCGCTGGAAGGTTACTTAGCAGGCCCTCTGGATCGCGTGTGCCCTCATACAGCCTTCCGGGGAAAATATGCCGATCAAGGTATGCGACCCAGTTGGCATCTTTATCGAGTAGCGGAATGTCATGCGTCGGCAGCCCATATCCCGGCACCGGTACCCATCGCATGATGATCCAGTAAGCGACAAGCGAAAAGATGAGAACAATGATCTTGCTCTTCGCGCCGCGATTCCACAGATGCAGCGCGCTCGCGATCAGCAGGCAGACAGCGAAGCGCTGCAAGACTCCGTAGATACGCAGCGTAGACAAGTGGAAGAACGGATAGCCGTTGACAACAAGTCCCAACAGAAACAGGATGATCGAACGCTTTACCGCATGAGCAAAAAGCGAGGCTTTTGTCGCCCCCTTAGAGAGTCGTGATTCAAACGAGAAGACCAGCGACATTCCCGCAACAAACAGGAACGTCGGAAACACAAGATCGGTTGGCGTCCAGCCATTCCAATCCGCATGTTTCAACGGCCAGTAGGAATACTGGTTGCCATTGTTCACGAGGATCATGAACGCGATGGTGATGCCGCGCAAAACATCTAGCGAGATAAGCCGGGTTTGAGTACCGACGACAGAAGGATTGGTTAGAGTGGTGGCCGTCATAGAAATATTCGTATGAGGGTTACTGTACTCGGAAATAGGTAATTGTGAAAATCGGGTTTTGCTTAGCTACGGTGTCTGTGTAAATGCCCGGTGGTCCAGAGCACGCCAATGAAAAGGACTACAGACATTCCGCCGACAATTGCCAGAAGGACCGCCATAAGGGCCTCCTATCTGGCTGAGTTGGAGGCCCAGGCAACCGCCGAGGTTGCCAGCACGAATAACGTAGTGCATCAGGTTAGAAGTCGTCGTGAAATGCAACCTCTCCCTCAACCGCCACCTGGTAGGCAGAGACCCGCCGCTCAAAGAAATTGGTCAGTTCCTGAACATCCTGCAACTCCATGAAAGCAAATGGGTTTTTTGATCCGAATACGGGCTTTAGGCCAAGCCGCTGCAGACGAGCGTCGGCAACATACTGCAGGTACTCGCGCATATCTTTGAACGACAGACCGGCAACTCCTCCTGAGAGCAGGTCTTCAGCAAACTGCGCTTCGCAGTCAACAGCCTCTTTCAGCATGGCGACCACTTGTTCCTCCATCGCTGCATCGAAGAGACCGGGATGCTGCTCACGTACCGTATTCACCACTTCAAAAGCGAATTCGAGATGGCAGCTCTCATCGCGGAAAACCCAGTTGGTGCCGGCGGCCAGCCCATGCAGCAGGCCTCGCGAGCGCAGGAAGTATACATAAGCAAAAGCAGCAAAGAAAAAGAGCCCTTCAATGCATCCTGCAAAACAGATCAGGTTCAGAAGAAACTGCCGTCGATGCTCAGGCGTTTGCAGTTCATTTAATTCCTGAATCGAATCCATCCATTTCATACAAAACTGCGCTTTTTTTGCAATGGACGGAATATTTTCAACCGCTGCGAATGCTTCCGCTCGGGCTGCTGGATCAGGAATGTAATTATCCAGCAGCGTAAGATAGAACTGCACATGCACAGCTTCCTCAAAGAGCTGCCGCGAAAGATACAGGCGTGCTTCCGGCGAATTGATGTGCTTGTACAGATTGAGTACGAGGTTATTGGAAACAATCGAGTCTCCAGTAGCGAAAAATGCAATGAGCCGCTGAATCAAGTGCCGCTCGGCAGGCGTAAGCCGCGAGCGCAGATCAACCAGATCTGTCTGAAAATCAACTTCTTCCACTGTCCACGTATTGCGAATGCCATCTTTGAACATCTCAAAGAAAACGGGATAGCGCATAGGCCGCAGCGTAAGGCACAAACCAGGATCGAGGATCGAATCAGGCACTTTGACGGATGATTCCGTAGCAATCGACATTACAAATTCTCCTTTTACTGGCAGGCTTCGCAGGCTTCTGGATTTTCAAGCGAGCAAGCAACAGCGGCCATGCTTTGCACCACAGTTGTCTTCGCAATACGTGTTGCCGGACGCGAACGCAGATAATAGGTCGTCTTCACGCCGCTTTTCCACGCATACATGTACATGGAGCTCAGGCGTCCGATATTGGGCGCCTCGGCAAATAGATTCAGCGACTGGCTCTGATCGATCCAGGCGCCACGCTCCGCTGCCATGTCGATGATGGCGCGCATCGGCAGTTCCCAAACTGTGCGGTAGATATTACGGATGTGCCCCGGCAGTTCTTCAATATTTTGTACCGAGCCTTCTGCGAGCTTGATACGCGTGCGCATCTCTTCATTCCAGAGGCCAAGACGCTTCAGCTCATCTACAAGGTAGCGATTCACCTGGAGGAACTCTCCGGAAAGCGTTTCGCGTTTGAAGAGATTTGATATCTGAGGCTCAATGCACTCGTAGCAGCCAACAATCGAAGCGATGGTTGCGGTTGGCGCAATTGCAATCAGCAGAGAGTTGCGTAGTCCATGCTGGCGGATGCGCCCTTTCAGTGCATCCCACCGCGAAGCATTCTTTGGAGTGACGCCCCACAGATCAAACTGCAGTTGGCCCTTTGCAGCGCGCGTTTCACTGAAAGCTGGATGCGATCCTTGTTTCTCAGCCAGTTCGCAGGAAGCGCTTAACGCGTCGAAGTAAATCTCTTCCTGAATCTCTGTAGAAAGAGCTCGCGCTTCGGGAGAATCAAACGACAAGCCGAGCTGGAAGAAAACATCCTGCAATCCCATGATGCCTAGTCCAACAGGACGCCAGCGATTGTTGGCCGATGCAGCCTGGTCTACCGGATAGTAGTTGATGTCGATCACTCGATCGAGCATTGGAACTGCGGTATGCACAGTGCGCGCGAGCTTTTCAAAATCAACCTTGCCATTTGTGACGTGCCGCGCAAGATTTACCGAACCGAGATTGCAAACAGCGGTCTCAGCCGATGAGGTTACTTCTGTGATTTCCGTGCACAGATTCGAAAGATGAACGACATTTCCCTGCCCGCCCGTCTGGTTGCACTTTAGGTTAGTCGTGTCCTTGAAGGTCATCCAGCCGTTGCCGGTTTCAGCAAGCGTGCGCATCATGCGCGCATACAAGTCGCGGGCTTTGATCTGCCTGGTGAAAAGCTTATGCGCTTCTGCCTCTTCATAGGCTTTGTCGAAGTCCCCGCCATAGAGATCAGTCAAGTGAGGAACTACTTTTGGATCAAAGAGTGACCATACGCCATCCGATTCCACGCGCCGCATAAACAGGTCGGGAATCCAATTGGCAAGATTCAGATTGTACGTGCGGCGCGCGTGGTCGCCGGTGTTATCGCGCAGTTCGAGAAACTGTTCAACATCGGCATGCCACGGCTCCAGATAGACGCAGCAAGCTCCCTTCCGCTTCCCGCCCTGATTTACAGCAGCCACAGACGCATCTAGCGTGTGCAGCCATGGAACGATGCCGTTAGACAGTCCATTCGTTGCGCGAATCAACGAGCCTTCTGAGCGCACACGATGGAAGGCCAGGCCAATGCCTCCGGAAAATTTTGAGAGCAAAGCAACCTGTTTATAGGTGTCGTAGATTGAATCGAGAGAATCTTTCGGTGAATCAATCAAATAGCAAGATGACATCTGGGCATGACGCGTGCCAGAGTTGAAGAGAGTCGGCGAGCTCGGCATATAATCGTGCGCCGCCAGCATGCGATAGAAGTCGATGGCCTCATTCACCGTCAGCGCAAGACCGCAGGAGACACGCATGAAAAAATACTGGGGCGTCTCAATGACTTTGCGCGTGATCGGATGCCGCAGTAAATAACGGTCATAGATAGTGCGCAACCCGAAATATTCAAAGCGGTCCGAGAATTCCTCATTAACTGCGTTATTGAGCTTGCGTGCATTTTCAGCGACGAATGTAGAAGTCGCGCGCCCAATCAGAGATTCCTGATGTCCCAACTCAATCGACTGCGAAAACGAATAGATGTTCTGTCCGGAAACTTCCTTCACAATGGTCGCCAGCAGCAGGCGCGCAGCAAGCTTTGAGTACTCCGGCTCTTCTGCGATCAGTGACGCCGCGGTCTGAATGGAGATCGTATCAAGTTCTCGTGTTGTTGCTCCATTGTAGAGACCGCCAATCGTGCGGCTGGCCACACGCATCGGATCAACATGCGTCAGTCCATTGCAGCAGCGCTGCACTGCGCGGACAATCTTATTCACATCGACAACTTCATAGGACCCATTGCGCTTCCGCACCTGCATTTGCGAAACAGGTTCCGGCTGCGGAAAATCAGGAGCAATGTCGGCGAGCGTTGTCTGCAGTTCAGACACGGTAATGTCCTTTTCCGCCTGAGAGGTGAAGTTCGAAAGAATGACGGAGAAATACCACCATCACCCGGCACTCCCCTCGGAGGCGCATGAGCGTTTCTCTGCGGCAGGTCTTCGGGCTTGCAGGCCTCCTACTCGTCTCTGCTTCCCGGTCCGTAGCCGAACCAGTGCTTAGAATGAGGTTTTCGTTCCTGCTTACCGCTGCGGGGCAGCTCCGGATTTGCACCGGATTCCCTTTTCAGCCCAATAACGAGCATCGGGCACCGCAAAGGTAAGACGACTATATCCTGTATTTTTTTGCGAAGTCAACCCAAGATGATGTGCTTACTGTGCAAAAGCAGGTCACATCTGTTCTATTTTGGATTTTGGAATCCATCCTAAAATTAACCACGCAAAATTCCAGGGAACGCACGTGAAATCATCGGGATCTCAACCTTGAGATGGATACGAGACTCGGCCTGAAGATGCAAGACAATCCCAACGCGCGCCAAGTATTGTTCGACTGAACCTTCCCTGCAATTTCAACAGAGGTAAGGACATTGTTTATTTTGGAGAGCGCCATGATACGCAAGACTCTGCTGCTTATTCTTCTTTTCTGCGTTATTACGATTCCTGGACACGGACAAGCCAACTACGCCGTTGTACGCGGCTCTGTCTATGACCAGCAAGACCACGCCATTCCTAACGCGACGATAGAACTTACAGCAACAGCAACCGGAGCAAAGCGCACAGTCATCTCGAATGACAGCGGTCTCTATGAAGCAGCTGGATTGCTCCCCGGTGAATATCAATTGCAGGTCACACACAACGGCTTCGCTCAATCTACGCAACACCTGCAATTAGAAGTAGGACAGGAAGCCGCAATCGACGTTCAATTGCAGGTTGGCGGGGATTCGCAGACAGTGGTTGCGACAAGCGCCGCGGAAATGCTGAAAACAACCGATCCAAGCGTAGGCGAAGTCGTAGATCGTCGCTCCGTACAGCAGCTTCCGCTCAATGGTCGCATGCTTATCGATCTGATGCTTACCGTTCCTGGTGCGCATATTAGTCACGGCGCACAGACTGGCGACATGAACACACTGTACTGGCGTCCCGGGCAACGGTCGGCGGTAAGCCTTGGCGGAACGCGGCCCAATGCAAATTATTTTCTTCTGGATGGAGCCACCAATACTGACCCGACATTCAACACGCAGAACCTGAGTGCATCTCCTGACGCAGTGCAGGAATTTCAGATTGAAATTGGCAACTATTCAGCGGACATGGGCGGAGCGGGCGGCGGCCAGGTGAACGTGGTCACACGCTCTGGCACTTCAACGTTTCATGGAACAGGTTACGAGTTTCTGCGCAATGGCGCTTTGGATGCGCACTCTTTCAATGACATGGGAGGCTCCAAGCATCTTGTGCAGAATAATTTCGGCGCGGCTTTCGGCGGTCCGTTGCTTGGCAAAAGCCGTCACACATTTTTCTTTGTGAACTACGAAGGTCTGCGCAATGTTGCCTCTATGACCATGACGGACACGGTGCCCACCCAGGCCGAGGTAAACGGCGACTTCAGCATGAGCGGCGTTAATATCTACGATCCCTCAACTACACAGTCAAATCCAAACTACAATCCGAAGCTTCCCGTCAGTCCGACCAATCCTCAATTCACTCGCCAGCAGTTCCAGTACAACGGAGTGATGAACGTTATTCCACCGGATCGCATCAGTCACGTCGCTACAGTCATGCTTGGAAATTATGTCCCACGGCCCAACATCGCCATGGGCATGGGCGGAACGGGAAGCATGACAATGATGGGCCAGCCCACAGTCGTGGGCGCAGGCAATGATGCGAATAACTACCTGGATGTACGCAACCAGGTCATGTCTACAGATCAGGGCACTTTGCGTTTTGATCACGACTTTTCAAATGGGGATACAGCCTTCATCCGCTACAGCGCAGGCGGCGAGCATGGATTCATGCCTGAGAACCTTCCCGGGTTCGGCTACTACCATGACAACCTGGCACAGCAAGGCGTGCTTGGCTGGAGCCACATTTTTGCTCCACAACTGCTGAATCTCGCCACTCTCGCCATCTCACGCCTCAGCATGAATCACACAACCGAGAGCGCGAACAAAAATGACATTGTGAGTCAGTTGGGGATTCAAGGTACAGGATATGGAGGACCGGAAGCATGGGGTGCTCCATATTTCGCCGTGCAAGGGTATTCGCCTTTCGGAGACAACTATCTTGCGACACCGATGCATGCATGGGACACAATCATTGAAGGGCGCGATGCATTGAACTGGCAGCGAGGACGGCACAGCTACAAATTTGGCGGAGCTTATCAGAAATTCATATGGCCCATGTGGGGATTCTTTCAGAACCGCGGCTATTACCAGTTCACCAATGGCTCTACCACGCACATTGGCGCAAACGATGGCACTGGCTCTGGTCTTGCAGGCTTCCTGCTCGGCCTGCCTGTAGCGCGACAAGGCCAGGCAGGCATTCCACAAATGAATTTGCGCCAGTGGTACGCAAATGGCTATGCGCAGGATACATGGCGCATGACATCAACGACCACGCTCGAATACGGACTGCGCTACGAGTACATGAGTCCGCTTGTAGATATTCGGTATACGAACAGCAATCTTACATTTAATAGTGATGGCATTCCTTCAGTCTTCATTGGCGGGCAGAACGGATACCCCAGGGGCCTGACCTATCCTCCGCAGACTGATTTTGCTCCTCGCCTTGGCATTGCACAGAGCGTTCCACAAATGGGACTGGTGATGCACGCTGCTTATGGCATTTTCTATACGCCTGTGGACATGAATACATGGTGTAACCAACGCCATAATGTCCCTTATGTATTTCCTGAAACAGCGCAGAGCGACAACTTCACTCCATCCATCAATGGATTCAACTTTCCGGAACCAGTGCTAGGTACAGTGACAGTCAGCTTCACTGCCATGCCGCTTCATCCGGCGCCGCAATACGTCCAGCAATGGAGCGCGTCTGTCGAGCAAGCATTAGGCAAAGAGACAACCATTGAAATCGGCTATCTCGGTTCTGGTGGGTTTCACCTGCAACGAGCGCACCTCATCAACAACGCATTGCCTGGGCCAGGGCTTATCCAACCCCGTCGGCCGCATCCGAAAATCAGCTTCGTGCCGAATAGTGTTTTCCCATCCAATACGGTCGTCGAAAACACAACTTTTCCGGTCAGCACCATCAACTACCTTGAGAATTCAGCACGAAGCTGGTACGACGCTGGCTACGTGAATGTCCGCCGTCGCTTCGCGCACGGCTTGAGCCTGCTTGCCAACTACACCTTCTCAAAGAGCCTCACCAACGCTCCTGATTTCCGTTCGCCCATGTTTGAAGCTGCCATTCCGCAAAACAACAATGATCTCAATGCAGAAAAAGGTCCTGCATGCGATGTGCGCAATCGCTTCTCGTTGAGCGCAGTCTATGACGTTCCTGCATGGGCACATAACCATTTCACGCAAGCGGTTACGCAAAATTGGCGTACCTCTACTATTTTCCAGGCGCAGTCCGGCTTCCCGCTGACCATCTCTGTGTTTGGAGATACGGCAAATGCAGGCACTGCGGTGGGCGAGAATCCTATTCGCGCCAACGCAACCGGCCAATCCGTATTTGGATCGGGAACACGCAATGCGACAACCTGGTTCAATCCAGCAGCCTTCACTACTCCGCCGGCTTATACGTTTGGCGATGTTGGACGCAACTCGGTGTATGGCCCTGGCACGCAAACGATGGACCTGGCTGTTGTGCGCGCTTTCAGCCTGACCGAAGCATTGAAGTTCGAAACGCGAGGAGAGTTCTTCAACGCTCTCAACCACACAAATCTCGGCACGCCCAATCGTTTTGTGAACACCGCCGGATTCGGCTCTATCACGGAAGTGACGACGCCTGGGCGCGAAATTCAGATAAGCGCGCGTCTTTCTTTCTAGGATGTATAGATCGTCGAGTACCGCGCATCTTGCAGGTCTATGTCGAGGATGAGTTGCTGGTAAACCGCATCATTGATCTGGTTGCTGGCCAGCAATTCGGCCGCCGTATGACGCTCGATGTTGCGCGCAGCGCGGGCAACCTCGAGAAAGCGTCGTGCCTGTATGATGCCCTCTTCTTTACCAACATCCTGCGGATTCTTAAGCAAGGCCAGCCGCCGCTTGTACGATCTTTCGAGCGCCTCATAGGCTTCTTTTTCGTCGGGTTCCTTTTCTTTTTCCTGCCGGAGATACTGGATCGCACTATGAATCATCTCCCTCAGCGCCTTCTGTTCTTCCAGATTCGGCGCCCTGCCTGTTTGGGCAAGACCTAGTTTGCGGATGATTGCAGGAAAAGTCAGTCCTTGAAAAACCAGCGTAATAAGGATGACGCAGAAGGTGAAAAAGATAATGATGTTGCGCGCAGGAAAAGCCTCTCCATTCGGAAGCGTTTCAGGAAGTGAGAGTGCAGCCGCCAATGAAATGACGCCGCGCATCCCACCCCATGCCACAATAAAGAGCTGCTTTTTGTCTACGAAGAAAGAGTCTGTTCCTGAGATAAGCTGGCGCAGCTTTGTCGCCACCCATGCTCCGGGAAAAACCCAGAGAAATCGCAGTGTGATCACGATAAGGCTCACCATCACTCCACCTGCGATAAGCTGACCGAGTCCCAGATGTTCGATACCCGCAAGAACAGAAGAAATTTGCAAACCTAGCAGGAGAAAAACAAGACCATTTAAGACGAACTCGACAGTGTTCCACACAGCAGGCGATTCGAGCCGCGCTCCCAGGGAAAGCAGCTGTGCACTCCGATGTCCAAGATATAAGCCGCAAGCCACCGTAGCCATTACGCCCGAGGTGTGCAATTGCTCTGCTGCAAGATAAGCGACATACGGTATCATCAGCGTCATCGTCAACTCAATCTGCGGCGCTTCAATACGCAGGATCAGGTGCGACTGGACCCAGGCAACAAGAAGACCGATAAGCACACCTCCGATTGAAAGAAATAGAAGTTGACCCACAGCGCTTATAAAAGAGGGCGCGTGTCCGCTGGTAATAATGCCTACCGTGAAGCTAAGCGCAAGCAGGCCGCTGGCGTCGTTAATGAGGCTTTCGCCCTCGAGTATGTCTACGATTCGAGATGGAATGCCGAGTTTACGTGCAATGCTTGTGGCTGCAAGCGTGTCCGTTGTGGAAACAACAGCGCCAAGTACCAACCCTGTCTTCCAGGTAAGTTGAGGGAAAAAGAAATGTGCCGCGAACCCTACACCGGCTACAGTGAAGGCGACTAGCCCGAACGCCAGCATGAGAATACTAACGATGTTCTCGCGAAAATCGCGCCATGAAGTGTTGTGCGCTGCAGCGAATACTAGGGGAGGCAATACGACAAGAAATACAAAATCAGGATGCAGGGCTATTTCCGGAACAGTCGGCACAAAACTGAGGACCAGACCGCCCAGCACAAAGACAATCGGATAAGGCTGCCCTATGCGCCGCGCCAGCACTGCAAGGC
>DATAQW010000099.1:0-16844 GCA_036264445.1 Pseudacidobacterium sp. | reverse complement strand
CCGCACAGCATCCACAATCGGGTCCTGCTGATCATCGCCTTCCATCAACACCGTGTAGAAAGCAGTGATGCTACCATGCCGGAACTGCCCTGCACGCTCGAGGAGGCGGGCCATCCTGCTAAAGACGGATGGCGTATAACCCTTCGCCGTCGGCGGTTCGCCCGCCGCAAGACCAATCTCTCGCGCTGCCATGGCAAAGCGTGTCAGTGAATCGAGCACCAATAGCACGTTTTTTCCCTGGCCAGCGAAGTACTCAGCAACTGCCGTGGCTGATAAGGCGGCACGCAACCGTAGTAGCGGACTCTGATCCGAGGTTGACACCAGAACTACCGCCCGCTTTCGTCCTTCAGGCCCAAGGCTGTCTTCAAGAAACTCTCCCACTTCGCGGCCACGCTCTCCCACCAGACCAACCACGATGACATCAGCATCGCTGTTACGCGTCATCATACCGATCAGCGTGCTTTTGCCAACACCTGATCCGCCAAAAATCCCTATCCTCTGGCCGCAGCCGACAGTGAGCATCCCATCAATAGCGCGTATGCCAGTTCCAAGAGGCTTTCGAATTGCAACACGCTCTAGCGGATGTGGAATATCGCGGTCTAGAGAAACCACCGACTCGACTGCCAGACGTGGGCCATTGTCAATCGGTTGACCGGAGGCATTCAGCACGCGACCAATCAATGTATCGCCGACTTCAAGATATGGCCGTAACCCGAGAGCCGAAACTTTATCGCCAAAGCGAATGCCCTCGGTACTCTCAAGCGGCATGAAAAGCACATGGCTTCCGCGAAACCCAATGACTTCGGCCATATGCGTCTGCCCATCGCCATCAAGAATTTCACAGCACTCGCCAACCGAACAAAGCGGCCCCGAAGACTCAATTGTCTGGCCTACTGCCTCAAGAACCCGTCCCTGCCAGCGAAGGGGAGAGCGCTGTTGCAGACGGGAAAAATATGTGGCGAGTAGATCCATTATGATTTCGGCGGATCCGAGGTTTGCGTTGCCTCGTTACGGCGCAGGGGCTCCTTGCGCTCCAAAATGTCGAAAAATCCGCGCTCGATTTCAGCGAGCTGTGATTTCACTCCAAGCTCGACGCTGCCGAGACTGGTCTCAAGCGAGCACTCTCCCGCATGCAGTGAGTCGTCCGAAACCAGATGCGGCCGCAGCGGCAAGTTGGGCATCAGATGAACCATCTCGCTCCATAGTTCATATTCCTCCGCCGGTACACGCAACCGTACCTCTGTTGTCTCTGAAAGCTGCCCAAGAGCAACTCGAACAGCACCAGACAGCAGCAAAGGGTCCATCTGTGCCTCACGATGCAGAATGCGCGCTGCAATACTCAATGCCAATCTCACTACCTCGCGTTCCACAAGCGACAGATAGCTATCGCGTGCATTGCGGAAATCATTCAGCGAGCTGCCCAGGGCATCCGCAATCTTATTCAGTGCAGATACACGGAGCCCAGATTCAGCATTTCGCCCGCTTTCAAAAGCCTCTTGACGCGCTGATTCAATCTGTTCGGCATGTTGTCGCATTTGGTCTGCGATTTGCTGCTCGAGTTCCTGAATTCGCCGTGCCTGACGCTGTAGCTCTTCCTTGCTGCTCTCGTCCGGCATCGGCATTCCTTCAGGTTTGTCTATTGCAAATAGTTGCTTCGGTTCAAAAACAGATCCCTCTGCCCGTGCAATGCGATATTCCATGCGCCGAATCTTCGGTTCTGCCGTTTGCAACATAGTTTCTCCATTCCAGCTATACAAGAAGATCGTCGCCCTGCTCGATTTTAAGAATCACTTTGCCTTCGGATTCGAGCTTGCGTGCGATGTTAAGGATTTCGCTTTGCGCAACCGCAACCTCACGCGTGCGTACCGGTCCGAGTACGTCCATGTCTTCCTTGAGCATCTCGACAGCTCGCGAGGACATGGAGCGGAAGATATGCGCACGCACATCCTCACGTGCTCCCTTGAGCGCCATTGCCAGCGTCCGCTTGTCCAGAGCGCTGACAAGCTCGCGCATGCTAGGCAGCGGCACGGTCACCAAGTCTTCAAAAGTAAACATCAGATTGCGAATATTGATGGCCACTTCAGGTTCATCGTCTTCAATCTGCTCAAGAATCTTTTTTGCCTGCTCAGCATCCAGCCGATTCAGCAGATCTGCAACAGCCTTGAAGCCGGCATAGGCTTTACGGCTTGTATCTCCGACAGTCTGAAGGCGCTTATGCAGAATCACTGCAACTTTCTGCGCCATCTCTGGCGAGAACTGCCGCATCTCAGCCAATCGCCGCACTACAGCAACTTTCTTGTCTTCGCTCAAGCTGTTCAATACAAGAGAAGCTCGCTTGGGATCAAGATGCGCCAGCACTAAGGCTACCGTCTGCGGGTGCTCGCCATCAAGAAACTTGCCTAGCTGCTGCGGATCAACCTTTTGCAGCATCGCCAGATCACCCTGGCTTGCCTCTTGCGCGCGCTTGACCAGCGCCAACAGATCTTCCGCCCTCTGCTTGCCGAAGGACTCAACCAGCAACTTCGTTGCGTACTCGAGACCGCCGTGCATCATGTAGCGCTGCGTCTCGATCATTTCGTAAAACTCTTCAATTACCCGGACCGAAACATCCGGTGGAATATTCCGCAGATCGGCGATCTCTTCTGTCAACCGCTGCACATCTGAGTCGGGAAGGTTCTGAAATATCTTCTTACCGAGTTCATCGCCTATAGCGACAACCAGAATCGCTGCCTTCTTGATTCCAGGCAATTGCTGGCTTACAGTGCGCCGTCCCGCAGGCGGGGGCGGTACAAGACTTGTTGTATCCGGAGGTGCTGTGGCGGCGGTAGCCATCGTAGTCTCTCTTTATTCAGTGTGAATCCAGCTTTGCAGCAGCCGTGTAGCCTGTGCCGGCTCCTGGCGGAGGTGTTCGGACACAGCATCGAACATCACCTGTGCGCGCTTCTTTTCAAAGATTGTTGTTTGATCTTCGATCAATGCGGGCTGCTCCGTATTGTCCGGCAGCTTCGGATTTTCGGGCTCTATAGATGCCAGGACCTTTTGCAGAGCTGTGTCCCTGCGCATCATCGGACGAACAACAAAGAACATCAGGCAGATGAGCGCAGTCATCAAGACCCCATATTTCCAGACATTTTCAGACCGTATTGCCTGATCAAGCATCTGCTGCATTGCACTTGGTGGTGGTGCTGAATTTTCCTCGAAAGCCACATCTTCGACGCTCACCTGATCACCGCGCGTGCGGTCAAAACCAATTGTGGTCTGCGCCAGTTCGCTAAGCTGCTTCATCTCGTCCGGGGTACGTGCCTGCCAGATTGCGTGGCCGCCACTCATTGTCATGCGGTGATTTATCAGCACAGCTGCCGTAACGCGACGGAGTTTTCCTGGATTTTGTATCGTGTGCCGCACACGCTTGGAGGCGCCATAAGTACCGCTCTCCTGCTTTAAATTCTGCGTGCCTGCTTCCTGTGTCGGGAAAAGCGGCGGCTTTACATTCGGCGCATTACTTGCCGTTCCAGGAACACCCGCAGGGCCGGGCTGCGTTCCCGAAGTCTGCTCGGACCGCTGCATCGAAAGAGTTACCACATCGTTCGGGTCATAGGTCTCATCGACTTCATCGGCGCTTGAGCTGTCATACTCCACATTGACCGAGGCCCGGACATTTCCCACTCCGGCAACAGGCTCCAACGTGGCAACTAACTTTTCTGCCAGGGCCTGTTCGTGCGCATCAGCTTCGGCGCTGGCGTTGCGTTTTCCAAGCTGAGAATGGCCATCGGCATCAAGCAGCGTGACATTTTCGGGATGCAGGTCATCAACAGCGCTTGCTACCAGATTACGGATTGCATCTGCCTGATCGTCACTCAAAGAGCGGCGGCGAAGTTTCAACACAACCGAGGCCTTTGCATCGCGCTGAATGCTCGAAAAAAGCGAATCATGTGCCATCACCAGATGCACTCGCGATGATTCGACATCGGAAAGGGTATTGATGGTGTGTTCAAGTTCACCTTCAAGAGCACGCTGATAGTTCACCTTCTCGTCAAACTCAGAACCAATCCAGTTAGGCTTATCGAACAGCTCAAAACCCATGCGCCCGCTTTTTGGACCACCCTTGGCGGTTGTAGCCAGCCGCGCCTTATCCAGATTGGCAGCGGGCACTCGCAGAGTTGCGCCATCCGGCGAGATATCGAACGGAATATTCGCAGCCGTCAGCTCTGAGGTGATCTCGCGCACATCCGCAGGCTCAAGCCCCGCATAGAGAACCTTCCAGTCGGTTCTAGTGGTAAACCAAAGAATACCGATAAAACAAAGCATTGCAAGGCCAACTGCGCCCGCAAACCATAGTTTCTGCCCCTTCTCGAGGACGCGGAGACGCGCGAGTATCGGCCCGATCAAGGCACTCGCCCGCTGAGGCAGCCCTGTAGGCGGAGATACTTGTTGAATCTGCTGGTTCTCTTCCATGTTGAGTTGTCTCGCTGTCCGTTAAAACTGCATATTCATCAACTGCTGGAAGGCGGCCATGCCTTTGTTGCGCACAGATAGCGCAAGCTCGAAAGCTGCATCAGCATCGCTGGTAGCAATCATCGCTGTATGTACATCCACCCCGCTGCCATCAAGCAATCCCTGGATTGCCTGCGAGGCCTTGTCTTCGAGCTGTTGCATATTCTGCATGGCGTCCTGAAAGAGTCCGGCAAATGGAGCCGCTGGTACATCCGTTTGATGTGTAGAGGAATCTGGCAGTGAAGCAATTGTGCTCGTCGTGGCAATAGAGTTTGTTTGCATAGTGGCTCCCTCAAGAGACTTTTTGTGGTTACGATTTCAGAATGTCGAGTGACGAGTTGATCATGCCCTTTTCTGCCTGTACTGCTGAACTGTTCAGCCCATAAGCGCGGGTAGCGCCCATCATGTCCACCATCTCAGTCAGTGGATTGATGTCCGGATAATTTACATATCCGTCCTTATCTGCATCGGGATGACCTGGGTCATAGCGGCGTAGTGTGCTTGCAGGGTCCTGAACAACAGCAGACACCTCTACGCCTCCCATCTGCGGCTCAGCCTGTGAAATCAGTTGCCCCGCAAAGGTGGTCGGCTCGGCAGCCGAAGAAGAAAAAACCACGTGCTGCCGCCGGTAAGGGCCGCCATCCGCAGTCCTGGTGGTCTCGGCATTTGCCATGTTTGCAGCTACCACTTCAGCTCGAATGCGCTCGGCCTTCAAGGCTGATCCACTGACTTCAAGAACTCCAAACAGATTCATAGCGGTTCTCTTTCGTTCTCTTATTTGCTGTCTACATGAATTGCATCCATCACACGAGCCGACTCGCGCTTCAGCAATTCGACTCCCGTGCGGAACTGCATCTGCGCTTCGGCCATGTTCAGGCTTTCTCGATCCATGGAAACATTGTTCCCATCCGGCCTCTCCAGCAGGCCGTCGACAAGTCCAACACGAGCGGCTGGAGGCGTAAACGATTTGCGGATAACACCATTTTTTGTCTGGCCAGATACAAGCTCGCTGATCGATTTCTCGATCTCGCCTGCAAAGTCGAATCCAACCGCCCGATATCCGGGCGTATCAATGTTCGCCATGTTCTGCGCTGTGAGCTTCAATTCCATGCTCGACAGGTCCATATACCTTTCCAAGGCATCGCTGACTGGAGTTGTAATTTGCATAGACATCTCACCTTTTTCAAGCCATTGTCGATAACGACAGAGTGGCTGCGCTTCTGTATCTGCACAAAATGTGCCACCGGAGTGCGCGCCAGGATTAGAAGTGTCTCAGAAATCTCCTGCCTGCTCCCCGAATTCAATCTCATCTGCATCGATTTGCGGCGCTTGCTCTGCCAGAATCCATGCTCGTTCCAATACATGTTCGAGCTCGCGCACATTTCCTGGCCAATTGTGCGCCAGCAACTTTTTTATGGCGGCACCGGTAATTGACTTTGCCGGACTTTCTTCCGCCATCTTCTCCAGGAAGTGCTGTACCAGCAGCGAAAGGTCCTCGATGTGCCCGGATAAAGGAGGTGTCTTCACCAGAAATACTGAGAGACGGTAATACAGGTCGGCACGAAATATCCCCTGAGAGGCGAGTTGGGCGAGAGACCTGTGGGTGGCAGCAACAATGCGCACATCGACACAGACAGGCTCGTTGTCTCCTACCCGCTGGATCTCGCCGCACTCCACAAAGCGAAGCAGTTTCGCCTGGAGCTGCAATGGCATCTCGCCTATCTCATCCAGAAACAATGTCCCGCCATGCGCGGCCTCTATGCGTCCGATGCGACCTTGTACTGCTCCGGTGAAAGCGCCTCGCGTGTGTCCAAACAACTCGGCCTCCAGCAACGCCTCCGGAATTGCAGCGCAATTCAGAGCAACAAACGCCCGCGAGGCCCGCGCACTCAAACGATGAATGGCCCTCGCTACCAGCTCCTTGCCAGTTCCACTTGGCCCTTGCACGAGAACGGTAGTGCTTCTCTGCGCCACCAGGCGGATACGCCGGCTCACCTCCAACATCGTAGAATGATTGCCGATAAATTCGGGCAGTCGGCATGAGAGTTTCACCAAGTCTCGTTCTGTATCTGGCGCGGTTGCATTTTGAAATGGAGCTGCCGTCGCACTTACAACCCCTGACACCTTTGGATGTTCTTCTGTCCGCTCGATCACTGGGGCGCTGTTCCATATTGCTCCATCTTCGTCCTGAGCACGACGCAACGCATAGTGAATTTCATTCCTGCGTGGACTGTGTGCCGTCTTCGCAGTATTAGCACCGTCAACAGTCACCAGGTCAACCGCGGGATAGAGCCGCTCAAACTCATTGATAAACTCCTGCAGTTCAAGATCGGGCAGCCACGAGTCAAGAATGACCGCTTCGGCCGGAGACGCGTCAAGATGTGATAGAGTCTCCGCGCCTCCAGCAGCTTCACGAACCTGCCAATGCAATCCAGTAAGCATTTCTTTCACCCGTTGCCGGAAAGACAGATCGGCGCTGGCAAGTATCGCCGTCCTGACTGGAGCAGATACAGAGCATTTCACACTTGAAACGGCCGTCGCCATGATGTTTCCTTTCCTCTCACGAATTGCATTTCATGCCGATGGAATAACCTTGTCCGCGCACTGTCTGGATGAGCGGAGCATTGCCGATGTCATGTAGCTTCCGGCGCAGATAATTCACATACACGTCCACAACGTTGGTGCCGGCAGCCGGAACCCTTTCCCAGACTTGTTTCAACAGTTCCGTGCGCGAAACGCACCGCCCGCGGTTCAAAAGCAGACATTCGAAAAGTGCGAATTCTTTGTTGGTGAGCTGTACAGCTTCGCCGGAACGCACAACCGAGCGATCGATCCTGTTGACTTCCACATCGGCGTAGCGCAAAACTTCCTCCGTCTTTCTCCTCCGCATCAGCCTGCGGCACCGCGCGCGCAATTCCCTCAATGAGAATGGTTTAAACATGCAATCATCAGCGCCCATTTCAAGGCAGCGCACTTTTGTTTCGGCTTCATTTCTTGCGGTTAGTACCAGAACGGAAGCCTCATCGCTGATCGAGCGCAAAAACTCAAGAACCTCCATTCCGTCCTTGCGCGGCAGATTCAAATCAAGCACAGTGAGGTCAGGCGTTTCTTCAAGAAAGATATCCATGGCAGCCTGACCATCAGCAGCAAGCAATACCTCGTGTCCGTCCGCCTCAAACCCTCTGCGTAGAAACCTCGCCAGGGCCTGATCGTCATCCGCAACTAATAAGCGCATCCTCGATCCCTCGTTGCATCTCCAACTTCTCCTGTCCTGCGGGGGGAACACAAGAAATGCTTGAAGGGAAAATCGCACACAGTTTTGAAACGGGAATAATGAGAGACATAGTTCAAAAATGGAAATATCAGACTAGATTTTTCTTGCGAATCTTGACAGGCAAACCCCGCACTCTCGCGTTCCATTTTGGGATAGCAAGGATTCAAAAATTCCTGTCGATTCGCTTTTTATTCGCTATAATGCGGTCATGGCAGTTACACGGCGGCAAAAAGAGGTGCTGGATTTCATCTCCGGCTTTGTGCAGCGCAACGGCTACTCGCCATCGTTTGAAGAGATTGCTCGCGGACTCAATCTGAAATCACTGGCGACGGTTCATAAGCACATCACCAACCTGCAGAACAAAGGACTGCTGCAACGTGCTCACAATCGCAGCCGCTCGATCGATGTTCTGCCCGCCCGCAGTAAGTCCCGCACGCTCGATCGTCTTCCCCTCGCGGGCCGCATCGCTGCCGGATTCCCTGTCGAAGGCCTCGAGTCTTCCGAAAGCATTTCCCTTGCCGACATTATCGGCAATCGCGATGTCTTCGTGCTTCAGGTACACGGCGACTCCATGCGCGATGAGCACATCGTAGATGGCGACTATGTTCTGGTAGAGAAAACCCGTACAGCGCGCGAAGGAGAGATTGTCGTAGCTTTAGTCAATGGCGCAGAGACTACCCTGAAGCGCTATTACGTCGAGGGCTCGATGGTGCGGCTGCAGCCTTCCAATATAGAAATGGATCCGATTTACGTCCCGGCTGCTCAAGTAGCGATTCAGGGACGCGCCCTTGGCGTCCTGCGCAAATACGCGTGAAAGAAAGGGCCTGCTTCTTTTGCAGGCCCTTTCAACAAATCCTCTGGAATATATTTACGCAATCACGCGAGCAATGCTGCGTGCGATTGTATCTTTTGGCACATAGCCAACGATCTGGTCAGCAACCTTTCCACCCTTGAACAGGAGCAACGCCGGGATACCGCGGATGCCGTAGCGCATCGGCGTCGCCTGATTGCGGTCTACATCCATCTTCATCACTTTGAGCTTACCGCTGTATTCGGACGCAATTTCATCAACGATTGGCGCCAAAGCCTTGCACGGCCCGCACCAGGCTGCCCAGAAATCTACCAGAACAGGCTCATCTGACTGAAGTACCTCCTGCTCAAAATTCGTGTCGTTTACTTCTACTACTGCCAGACCTGCCATGCTCCTCCTTCACAGATTTCTTTCCCCCTTTGAGGGGGTCTCAAATCGCACTTGTTTGATGATATATGGTGCCTTCAGGTCGCAACAGATCTATTCCTCGTACTTCCCCGTTGCCGGACAAAATAAAGCGCCTGGACTCTCAACTTCGGAGAGTCACAGGCGCTAGAGCAGCCCTCCCCCAGAACTGCCCACGAATGCGAAACTAATACCTATGGTCGGTGGTGTAAAGCAAACTTAGGTAACCTTTTGGTAACCACAATTTATTTCGTGATTGCCTGGCGTTGCTGGCAAGTAGCGGCATTCACCTCGATATTACAGGCGATGATTTCGACTGGTTCGTCTGCAACATATTTTAGAATCAATTGTTTAGAGGCATCAAGCTGGCTTCGAAATTCAACCAGCAGCAACACAGAAGGCCCTGCGCCGCTCAGTGTGACGCTTAAAATGTCGTTTTTCCCAGACAGTGGAAGCAGGTTTTTCAATAAAGGGCAAGCATCAGCCCTATACGGCTGATGCATTCTGTCCTCTACTGCTGTTGCCAACAATTCAGCGTGTCCTGTGCTAAAGGCTGCGGTAAGAAGCGCAACGCGCTGAAGATTTGCGACGACATCAGCACGGTTGAAGGTCTGCGGAACGACTTTTCTCGATATCACTGTAGGCAATGGCTTTTGGGGCAGCACCACAAGTGCCTGCCACGAAGCGCGCGGCGTAAGTGAGATGGCTTCCACTTCGTCGCCATTCCAGCACCCAACGGTTAATCCTCCCAACCAGCACGCGGCAGTATTGTCCGGATGGCCTTCTAACCGCGAAGCCTCTGTCAAAATGCGGCTGCGGTCCCATGCAAGGCTGCCGAAATGCGCAGCCAGAGCTACTCCGGCTAAACGGGTTGCGGCTGAAGAACCGAGCCCCATTCCGATAGGAATGTCGTTGTGCATCTTGATGGCGAGGGGAATCTCTTGTACGCCCTGTTGCTGGAGAACCGTTTTATAAGTGTGCAGCAGCAGGTTTCTCTCAATGGACCCGCAAATTTCGGCATTCCGCCCAGTGGCATCAATGGAATACTCATGACCTGGAGATGCCTCGATATCCAAATACAAAGACAAGGCAAGAGCAAGCGCATCGAACCCTGGGCCCAGGTTCGCCGAGGTCGCCGGCAATCGTAGACTAAGTGTCCCTAAACTCATTGTCCTGCCACCCTCTCCAACTCCCGCAACACTAGCTCTGCCGAAGCTTCCAGTTCCACGGCGTTGCGCCGTGTCAAATCAATTTCCGGACGCAGCATGCCAACCTCTTCCGGCTTCAACAAATCTCCTCGATGATAGGCAATCGTATAGTCAGAATCCTTGAGCGTGTGCCCCGTAAGCAGTAAAACTACCGTTTCGTGTGATTGCACTTTGTCTTGTTGTATCAGCTTTTTCAAACCCGCCAAGGTCACTGCGGACGCAGGCTCGCAACCAATTCCTTCTGCGCCAAGCTCCGCCTTTGCCAATGCAATCTCTGCCTCACTCACCTGCTCGCACCAACCACCTGTCTCGCGGATCACGCGTACCGCTTTCTTCCACGAAGCAGGATTGCCGATACGAATCGCGGACGCACGTGTGTGCGCTTCAACTGGATGCAGCGTCTCGCCGCTACTTTCCTGAAAGCTGCGATAGAGCGGGTTCGCTCCTTCCGACTGGATCACAGAAATCTTGGGCAGCCGCGCTGTCAGACCGAGATGCTTCATTTCCAGAAATGCCTTGCCCAGCGCGGAACTGTTGGCGAGGTTGCCCCCCGGGACAATGACATGGTCAGGAACTTCCCACTCAAACGCCTCAGCGAGTTCGAGCGCGGGTGTCTTTTGTCCTTCCAGGCGATACGGATTGACTGAGTTCAGCAGATATACCGGAGCGCGCTTTACCACTTCAGCCAGCACACGCACACAACCATCGAAATCCGTCTTCAACTGGATCGTCAATGCTCCGTAATCCATTGTCTGCGAAAGCTTGCCCCAGGCAATCTTTCCTTCGGGGATCAGAACCAGACTGCGCATTCCAGCGCGCGCAGCATAGGCTGCCATCGCTGCAGATGTGTTTCCCGTAGAAGCACAGGCTACCCACTGGTAATCAAGCTCATGTGCCACAGAAAGTGCGGCTGTCATTCCCGTGTCCTTAAATGACCCGGTTGGATTCATGCCCTGATGCTTGGCATACAGTTTCGCAATCCCTGTGGATTCCGCCGTCCGCCGCAGATGGTACAGGGGAGTATTTCCTTCGCGCAAAGTGACAATGTTCCGCTCATCGCGCAGAATATGCAATAGCTCGCGGAAGCGCCACACGCCGCTCTGGTCCGTTTCTTCATTCGAGCAGCAGCGCTCCTTCCACAGCCAGCGCAGCGCGCTCGCATTCGGTTTTTTCTCTTCTGCTGCGGCGCTGCCGGCGCTCCATGAGGGATAAATCACCTCAAACAGATCTCCGCAAAACTCGCAGCGGAAGTTTTCCTTCAACTCGTGCTGCTCCACCACACGCGCGCAGCCTGTACAGCGCAATTGATGCCCTGAATTTTCCATGGATACTCACAGCGTAGCATTTGAGCGCTGAATGACTTTCGCGCCGGGAATTCTCTATGCTCTGCGTAACACTTACTGACGGAACTTTAGAGCCGTTTGATCTCTAAGAAATTCTCGAACCAACCCGATTGAAATTATCTATGCCAAAAGACAATATCGTATAAAATCGCAGCATGGCATCGTTGCTCACACCGCGCGAAGCCGCGCTTCGGCTCGGTATCTCGTACCCTACGGTCAAGCAATGGCTTTATCGCGGCAAGCTGAAAGCGGTAAAGACGCCGGGCGGCCACTACCGCATCCCCGAATCGGAACTTGATAGTTTTCTGCACAAGGCCAAACGCCCTGAGACACCCAGGCGTCAGATGATGCGAACGCTCAGCGGGCGCAATCAGCTTGTAGGACGCATTGTTGAAATCAAATTGGATGGGCTGCTCGCGCAGGTCAAGCTTTCTATTGGAGGACAGATCATTCACTCCATCATCACCTCTGAAGCAGCCCGCGAAATGCAGCTTGAGGTGGGAGAGACGGTTGCAGCACTGATTAAGTCCACCGAGGTGATGGTGCTGCGTGTATAGACTTCTGCTGCTTCTGCTTTTCGCCCCATTGGCTGCAGCCCAGAATTTGCGCCTCGCAGCAGCTGCCGATCTCCAGCCTGTTTTGCCGCCAATTTTGGCTGAATTTGAAGCTAAGACGCATATTCACGTCGATGCTGCGTATCAATCCTCCGCTACGCTTGCTACGCAGATTGAGAATGGCGCGCCATTCGATCTCTTCCTCGCCGCTGATCTTTCATTCCCCCAGCGCGTCATCGCTGCCGGACTTGCTGAATCGAAAGAGCCTATTCCTTACGCGCGCGGAACACTCGTTCTATGGACACGCAATGACTCGCCCTTCCGCGACCTTTCAGTAGATACACTGCGCCAGCCGGAGGTGAAGACGATTGCCATCGCCAATGCGCAGCATGCGCCTTACGGCCGTGCGGCCGAAGCGTCTCTCAAGAACCTCGGCTTATACGACCAGCTCAAGGCAAAACTCGTAACCGCTGAAAATATTGCCCAGGCAGCACAGTACGTGGAATCAGGCAACGCGCAGGTGGGATTGATTTCACTTACCTCGGCGCTTTCTGATCGTCTCAGAACCACCGGACATTACATCGCAATGCCGCCTGATTCTTATCCACCGATTGAGCAGGGTGCGATTCTTCTGAAAAACTCATCGAATAAAGCAGCCGCGCAACAACTCCTTGATTTTCTGCTTTCTACCGAGACACAAAAAGAACTTGCCGCGCATGGCTTAGAGCCTCCCCACTGATGGACACGCAAGCGCTCTGGCTGACATTAAAACTTGCCACAGTCACCACAACACTACTGCTATGCTTTGCCATTCCACTCTCGTGGTGGCTGGCATTCGGTAAAGCGCGATGGAAAGTTATCGTCGAAGCAGCCGCTACTTTGCCGCTGATTCTGCCGCCGACTGTACTTGGGTTTTACCTTCTCGTGCTGATGGGGCCGCGCACTTCGGTAGGGAGATTTTTAATTCATATTACAGGCCGCCCATTGGCCTTTTCCTTCACCGGCCTCGTTATCGGCTCCATGATTTACAGCCTGCCCTTTGCGGTACAACCGGTGATGACCGGCTTCTCAGGCGTTAACCGTGAAATTCTGGACGCCGCGCATCTTCTGGGAGCCGGGCATCTGCGCACGATCTTTGAAATCCTACTGCCGCTCTCGCGCCGCTCTCTTTTCACTGCCGCAGTACTATGCTTTGCTCATACTATCGGCGAGTTCGGGGTAGTGCTTATGATCGGCGGCGACATTCCAGGCGCAACACGCACGCTCTCCATCGCCATTTACGATCAAGTGCAGGACTTCCGCTATACGGACGCCAACCGCACGGCACTTCTGCTTCTGGCAATATCGCTGCTGGCGCTGATTCTTGTTTACAGCTTTAGAAAGCAGGCACGCCGTGGCTGAAACTGTTTTCCTCAGCGCGGAGATCACTCATCGGATGAATGCATTTCGCCTTGAGGCGAGCTTCCAGCTCACCGCTTCATGGACAGTGCTCTTTGGCCCTTCCGGTGCGGGCAAAAGCACAATTCTTCGCGTTTTATCCGGACTGCTTTTTCCCCAGAATGGGCACATCCTATTGCATCACCACACTCTCCTCGATACGCAAAGCGGCATCGCTGTTACTGCTGGCAAACGCAGCATTGGGTTCCTCACACAGCAGCCTGCGCTTTTCCCACACATGACCGTCCGTCGCAATATCGCCTTTGGCCTGGGCGGACTAGCGCGGGACGAAAGCAACAGACGCGTTCAGGAAATGCTTGAACTTTTTCGCCTGAATACCTTATCGAAACGGCTGCCTGCGGAGTTATCCGGAGGTGAATATCAACGAGTTGCTCTGGCGCGCTCTCTGGCTCCGAAGCCGGCGTTGCTTCTGCTCGACGAGCCGTTTTCCGGGCTGGACTCTGAACTCAAGGCCTCCATTCTTGTTGATTTGACCGCATGGCTCAAAACAAACCAAGTACCCGCGCTTTATGTTTCCCATGATCTTGTTGAGGCTTATCAGACGAATGCGGAAGTGATCATCATTGAAAACGGCAAAGTTGAGACGCAAGGTCCTGTACATGAGGTCCTGGCGCAACGCCGTCAACACTTATTACAACAACTCGGCGTTCCATCGCAGAACTAGCCCACCCAAACCGGTTCTGTTTCCAGCCTGATTCCGAACTTTTCTTCAACAACCACCATTATCCTGTCGCGCAACGCTGCAATATCTTTGGCGGAAGCACTGTCACGGTTGATCAGCGCCAATGTATGCCGATTGGAGATACCAGCACGCCCCATTACATATCCTTTGTGAAAGCCAGCCTGGTCCAGCAACCATGCTGCCGGAACTTTTACTTGCCCGGGTACCGCAGGATAGTGAGGCACACCTATGCCATTTGCCAAAACAGTGATCCGTTCAAAGTGCTCTTTGGAGATGACTGGGTTCTTAAAGAAGCTGCCTGCACTCCGGCAATCCGGATCTCCAGGCACAATCAACATCCCTTTCTGGCGGCGGATCTCGCGTACGGCAGCGCTGACATCCTGAAGCGATAGCGACCCAATTCGATCCTGAAAGTATCGCTTTAAGTCTGCATAGGAGATGGTGGGATTTCCGTCGGGGTTCAGCACATACTCAACCCGTGTAACGATGTAACGTCCGCGCGCTGATGTATTAAAGATGCTCCGGCGATAGGCAAATCCGCATTCGCCTGTGCTCAACGTTGTGAAGCATTCTGATTCAAGATCAAGCACGCGAACGGAAAGAATTGTTCCTGAAACCTCTTGCCCATAGGCTCCGACATTCTGGACAGGAGTTCCACCAACACTTCCAGGAATGCCTGTAAGGCATTCAATTCCTGCATAGTTCTGCGATACGGTTGTGGTTACGAATGCATCCCACTCTTCACCGGCTGCCACAGAAAATACCGCGCCGTTTTGCTCGATCCCTTTAAGTGCAATCCGTAAAACAACGCCGCGAAACCCGGCATCGCTCACAAGCAGATTGCTGCCTCCGCCGAGCACAAACAACGGCGCTTCCCGCTCGCTGGCGAATTTCACTGCTTGGAGTACGTCGTCTTCAGCGGATGCTTCTACAAACCACCGCGCAGGACCGCCAATGCCGAACGTGGTGTAAGGAGCAAGCGGAACTTCTTCAAGAACACGCATCAGCTTAAACATTATCAGGACTGGCGCGTCGGCTTATCGTCTTCGTACAATAGAAGCACTGGCCGGCTTAGTCCGGGCTGGAGGAGCAGAAACGTGTACCCAGAAATTATGGTCATCCCGATGCGCGAAGAGCTGATCCGCGCCGGCATTAAGGAAGCGCGGACCGCGGAAGAAGTAGACGCGGCCCTGGCAAAACCTGGAACAACGATGGTGGTCGTTAACTCCATTTGTGGATGTGCCGCTGGCAAGATGCGTCCAGGAGTGCGGCTTGCATTGCAAAACGCCTCTGTTCCCGACCAGTCCATCACAGTCTTCGCGGGGCAGGATCGCGACGCCACTGAACGGGCCCGCTCATACTTTGAAGGCAATCCGCCCACGTCTCCCGCCATTGCAATCCTACGCGATGGCAAGCTTGTTTACCTGATGCAGCGTTTTGTGATCGAGAACAACACAGCGCCTGCGATTGCCCAGGAACTTGCACGCGCCTTTAACGAACTCTGCGCGAAAACAACCGCGTAGTTTTGCAGGAATTGCAGCAGAAGCCCGGATTTCGACCCGGGCTTTTCTCATTTAAGGCCAATTCTCATCATTCACTCTGACGATCGCAGGGACGAAGAATCCATACAAAACTGCTCTAGTTCGCTGAAACCGGAAGATTGAAGTCAACACCCAATGCCTGGTTGGCCTTTCTTGTTGCTGCTGCATCAATACTGGACAGCGATATCTCTGGAGTTCGTCCTGAAGCTGCATCATCCAGCACGTAAAGCGTCGACCCCTTTATCGCGTAATTGCGAACTTGTTGCGAGCGGCCATTCTTGAAAACCAGCGTCACTGCAGCTCGCGCAAGAGGCTCAGATGGCGGTGGCGGCGGTACGTACTCTCCCTGCTGCTCATTGCTGTAATTCGGTTGAGATTGCTGATCGTCGCCGTTGCTCTGCGCAGATGAAGGAGAAGAAGACGGATCATTGGAATCAAAATAGCCGGAGGAGTCCCAGCCCCAGTCCCAGTTCAGCAGGCCGGGAA
The DNA here is from genome assembly GCA_036264445.1 of Pseudacidobacterium sp. Classification (GTDB taxonomy): domain Bacteria; phylum Acidobacteriota; class Terriglobia; order Terriglobales; family Acidobacteriaceae; genus Pseudacidobacterium. The sequence goes on along the minus strand of DATAQW010000099.1, from coordinate 588 downwards.
CCAGGGTTGTCGACCTAGCCCAAAAAAACGGCACACCAAAGCGAAAACTAGAATATGGCCGCCTATAACCATGCCGACCATCAGGTTTTGAGGAATAGTGGTTAGCACTATATGGGACACTATGCTGCGGAGCTACGGTAGATCGCGCAGGCAGACTCCAGTGGTATTGAGGAAGCGAATTGAAACTACGCGGAGCAAACGCTGGAGTTGGGTTAGAACGAAATCCGGAACCAAAGCTTCCGCTCATATGCGGCGCAGCAGAACCATGTGGAGCAGAAAAACCTCCTGCCCTCCCAACCGACGCCACACGCTGCGCACTCGCTTGACCGGCCAGCACAACCAACAAAGAAACTGTTAGAAGGCAGCGCATACTGACCTCCTATGCCTTATTAGACGCCTCTATAACCTCAGATGTTCAACAAATTTCTATCGCAATGTCAATAAACTTAGGACCAGCGGGATCGGCATGACAATCGCTCCCATCTTCAGGAATTCCATGGCTGTGATCTCAACGTTTTCCCTGCGCAATGCAATGAGCCAAAGAATCGTTGCGAGCGAACCTGTCACGGAGAGGTTCGGCCCAAGATT